>DATHMA010000019.1:0-3972 GCA_035487555.1 Bradyrhizobium sp.
TGGCTGGGGCGGGAGGGATCGAACCTCCGAATGGCGGAATCAAAATCCGCTGCCTTACCGCTTGGCTACGCCCCAACAGGCCCGTCGCAGGGAACGGCGGAAGAACAGGCTACCCTAAGATTACCCAAGATTCTTGCCGCCGACGCCGGTCTATAGAGAGAAGGTGGCTATTTCAACAGCGCCAATTGTAAAAATCGCCTCATCCGGCCCCCTCTCCTGGCCTCTTTCTTGGCCCTTCCCGCCACCCTCTCATGTGGGCCTGCGGCGTTCCGTCTCCAGCCGCCCCTTTGGCTCCCCAGTCATGGTCGATGGCCCCTCCGGCAGTTGAGACCTCTGCGGTTTCGTGGGAAGACGACCCCAACAAATCCGGGAGTGACGCCATGACCTACCGCGCGCCGATCAACGACATGCTGCTTGCGCTCAACCACGGCGCGGGCCTGAAGGCCGCTATCGAGGCCGGCCATTACGGCGATTTCGACGCCGACATCACCACGGCCGTGCTGGAGGAAGCCGGCAAATTCGCAACCGACGTACTCGCCCCGCTCAATAAGGTGGGCGACGAGCACGGCATCAAGCTTGAGGCGAACAAGGTCACGACCGCGCCGGGCTGGCCCGATGCCTACAAGCGCTGGACCGACGGCGGCTGGAACGCAGTGTCCGGCCCGGAGGCCTTCGGCGGCCAGGGCCTGCCGCTCGCCATCAACGCCGCCTGCACCGAGATCTGGAGCGCCTCCAACGTCGCCTTCGGCCTCTGCCCGCTGCTGACGCTCTCCGCGATCGAGGCACTCGATGCGCATGGTTCGGACGAGCTGAAGAACATCTATCTCGAAAAACTCGTCACCGGCGAATGGACCGGCACCATGCAGCTCACAGAGCCGCAGGCCGGCTCCGATGTCGGCGCGCTGCGCACCCGCGCCGACAAGCAGGCCGACGGCACCTATCGCATCAAGGGCACCAAGATCTTCATCACCTATGGCGAGCACGACATGACCGACAACATCGTGCATTTCGTGCTGGCGCGCCTGCCCGACGCGCCCGCCGGCACCAAGGGAATCTCGCTGTTCCTGATCCCGAAATTCATGGTCAACGCCGACGGCTCGCTCGGCGCGCGCAACGACATCTATGCCAGCGGCGTCGAGCACAAGCTCGGCATGCACGCCTCCCCCACCTGCACCATGACCATGGGTGATCACGGCGGCGCCATCGGTTATCTCGTCGGCGAAGAGAACCAGGGCATGCGCTGCATGTTCACGATGATGAACCAGGCCCGCCTCGGCGTCGGGCTTGAAGGCGTCGGCGTTGCCGACCGCGCCTATCAGCAGGCGCTCGCTTATGCGCAGGAGCGCAAGCAGGGCAAGGCCGTCGGCAACAAGAACGGCGACGGCTCGGATGCCATCATCGTGCATCCCGACATCAAGCGCATGCTGTTGCAGATGCGCAGCTTGACGGCCGCCGCCCGCTCGATCTGCTATGCCACCGCGGTCGCACTCGATGTCGCCGTGCGCGCCAAGGACGCCAAGGTCCGCACGGACGCCGCCGCCCGCGGCGCGCTGCTCACGCCGATCGCCAAGGCCTTCTCCACCGACATCGGCAACGAGGTCGCCTATCTCGGCGTGCAGGTGCATGGCGGCATGGGTTTCATCGAGGAGACCGGCGCTGCCCAGCATTATCGCGATGCGCGCATCACCTCGATCTATGAGGGCACCAACGGCATCCAGTCGATCGACCTCGTCACGCGCAAGCTTGCCGCCAATGGCGGCGCCTCGGTCTGGACGCTGCTCGCCGAGCTCGAGGCGACGGTCAAACAGGTCGAGGCCTCCAACGATCCCGCCTTCGGTACCACGGCTACCAAACTGCGCGACGCGCTCGGCTCGCTGGATCGCGCCAGCCGCTGGCTGCTCGAGCGTGTCAGCACCCGTCCGAACGACGCACTCGCGGGTGCTACGCCCTATCTTCGCCTGTTCGGCGCCACGCTCGGCGGCTGCATGCTCGCCGGCGAAGCGCTCGCCGCGAAGGCAAACGGCGATGGTGAGCGCTACGTGACGCTGGCGCGGTTCTTCGCGGAAAACGTCACCGTGCAGGCGGCGTCGCTGGAGAAGACGGTCACGGACAGTGCGGAAGCGGTGAACGGCGCGGACGCAGTGCTGCTGGCGTAATGCTCCGCCGCCGTAGGGTGGGCAAAGGCGCACTTGCGCCGTGCCCACCATCTTTCAGCCGAACGCGGTCGCGGTGGGCACGCTTGCGCTTTGCCCACCCTACGTTCGTGCCGCCTCACGCCAGCGTATGCACGATTACCGGGCCTGCCACCGCGCTCGCCGGTCCGTCCAATAGCGGCGACAGCTCCTGCTCGATCCAGGCCAGCGCGCGCCTGTTGGCTTCCTCCGCACCGGCGAAATTGTTGAACAGGCTGATCGCGGTCACGGTGTCGTCGCCGGCATAGACCACGTAATAGGCCTTAAAACCCTCGACATCGCTGATGATGGGAATGGCGCCTTCCTTGATCCGGCGCGCGAGCTCTTCGGCGGTGCCGGTCTTTGCTTTGGCCTGGCGGATGGCGGCATACATGGGATCCTCCTTCCGGCTGTTTTGTGGTGCGGGTGTTTGAAGCCCGCATCTGATCTTACGCTCACCCGGGAGGACTGACCATCGCCATGAGTAATTTCTGATTCGATTGTCAAACAGCCACCTCGTCATTGCGAGGAGCCAACGGGTCCGCGCGAAGCGCGGCCCGATGACAGGCTCCGCGACGAAGCAATCCAGACCGTCACCGCGGAGACAGTCTGGATTGCTTCGCTGCGCTCGCAATGACGATCAGTGGGGCGAGAGTCAGCATTCTCGCGGCAGCATTTGCCCGAGTCTTGCTGTAGCCATCGCCCTCGAAATTCAGAGGGCGCAGGGAATGTCGGGCGCTCAACCGCACCCGCAGCCTCGCGTGTAGTTAGTAAACACGCGAGTTAGTCACCACAGGTACGTCGAACCATCCGACATTCCCTGCGCGATTGGTTTTAACGGCCTATCTTCGCGCTCTCCCCGGGGTGCCGGGCTTGTTAGCCCCCGTCGCCTGCGAAATCATCATCCGCAAGCTTGACCTCAGCGTCGGGAGGTCAGGACCACACGATTTGACCGTCCGTGCCGGCAGCGCTCGTCTGGCGCGCCGTCACGTCCATCGCATCCCGCTTCCCACGTCCGTGACGATCGCGATACGCCCCTCTGACGGAGGCGGGACAGGCACAAGTCATACAGCTGATTTGCGCTTCTGAAAAAGCGAAATATTTTTCATCGAGGGGCTGGACAACTGTTTTTTGGCGCGCGAACTGATTTGCCCGTCGGGCAAATCAGTTGCTTTTGTAGCCCGCATGAGCGAAGCGATATGCGGGACTAATCGCGCAGACCCGGATATCGCTCCCGCCTTCGCTCTTCGAGCTATGGCGGACAGGTCGCTCATCCGGGCTACCTCATCTTGCCTGTGAATGCCGCCGCATGCCTCATGACATGACCAGCGTCCTCCGCCTCGTCACTCACCTCCGCGCGCTTGCGCATCGATACCGCACGCAGCTCATCCTGGCGCTGCGCGTCACCGTTTCGGCGCTGTCGTCGCTGGCGCTGGCGCAGTGGATGCATTTGCGGCTGCCGCTGTGGGCGGTGCTGACCTCGCTGATCGTCACCCAGATGAGCCTCGGTCGCTCTATCAAGGTCGCGACCGACTATCTGACGGGCACCTTTGCCGGTGTCGCCTATGGCGGCCTGCTCGCGATCCTGATTCCGCATGACAGCGAATGGTCGCTGCTGGCCGTACTGGCGCTGGCGATCGCCCCACTCGCCTTCATCGCGGCCTTCAAGGCCAATTTCAACGTGCTGCCGATCACCGCCATCATCGTGCTCTTGGTGCCGAGCATGCAGCATGTGAGCCCGATGGCTTCCGCGCTGGACCGCGTGCTGGAGGTCACCGTCGGCGGAGTGGTCGGCTTTGTC
>DATHMA010000020.1:0-54927 GCA_035487555.1 Bradyrhizobium sp.
GCAGCGGCGGCGCAGATCGTCATTCCGGTCGCGGAAAGGCTCGGCAATCATGTCATCGAGTTTTCGCATCTCTCGAAGGGATTCGGCGGCACGCTGCTCATCGACGATCTCTCGTTCAAATTGCCGCCCGGCGGCATCGTCGGCGTGATCGGCCCGAATGGCGCCGGCAAGACCACGCTGTTCCGCATGATCACCGGGCAGGACAAGCCGGACAAGGGCACCATCACCATCGGGGAAAGCGTGCATCTCGGTTATGTCGACCAGTCGCGCGACTCGCTCGACGGCAAGAAAAGCGTGTGGGAGGAAATTTCCGGCGGCAACGAACTTATTCTTCTGGGCAAGCGCGAGGTCAATTCGCGCGGCTATTGCTCGTCGTTCAATTTCAAGGGCGCCGACCAGCAGAAAAAAGTTGGTGCGCTGTCCGGCGGCGAGCGCAACCGCGTGCATCTCGCCAAGATGCTCAAATCCGGCGCCAACGTGCTGCTGCTCGACGAGCCGACCAACGACCTCGACGTCGACACGCTGCGCGCGCTGGAAGAGGCGCTGGAGGATTTTGCCGGCTGCGCCGTCATCATCAGCCACGATCGCTGGTTCCTCGACCGCATCGCCACCCACATCCTGGCCTTCGAGGGCGACAGCCATGTCGAATGGTTCGAGGGCAACTTCCAGGATTATGAAAAAGACAAGATGCGCCGGCTCGGACAGGACTCGATCATCCCCCACCGGGTGAAGTATAAGAAGCTGACGCGATAGAGCGGCGACAGGAAATGGCGGACTGGAGCGCGCAGCAGTATCTCAAATTCGAGGACGAGCGCACGCGCCCGCCACGGGATTTGCTGGCCCAAATTCCGCTGATCGAAGCCCGCAAGATCGTCGATATCGGATGCGGTCCGGGCAATTCGACCGAGCTCCTGGTCAGGCGCTGGCCGAACGCTACCGTGATCGGCATCGACACCTCCGCCGACATGCTGCGCCAGGCGCGCGAACGGCTGCCGCAACAGACCTTCATCGAAGCCAATGTCGCGCATTGGGTGCCGCCCGAAGGCACCGACCTGTTGTTCGCCAACGCGATCTTCCAGTGGGTGCCGGGTCACCTGAAGCAGTTGCAGCGGCTGCTCGGCAGGCTTCCCGCGGGCGGTGTACTGGCAGTGCAGATTCCCGACAGCCTGGAAGAGCCGGCGCATCTGCTGATGCGCGAGGTCGCGAGCGAGGGTCCTTGGGCCAAGCAGCTTTCCGAAAAAGCGCGCCTGCGCGACGAGGTCCCGCCGCCGAACGGCTACTACGACGCGCTCAGTCCGCTCTGCACGCATCTCGATATATGGCACACGATCTATAATCACCCGCTTGCCGATGCTGACGCGGTGGTAGAATGGGTCAAGGGCACCGGCCTGCGCCCGTTCCTGGAAATGCTGGAGACGGCCGAGCGCAAGCAATATCTCGCCGAATACACCGCGCGCGTCGCAAGCGCCTATCCGCCCCAGGCCGACGGCAAGGTGCTGTTCCGTTTCCCCCGGATTTTCATCGTGGCAGTGAAATGAGGGCGGCGCTTGTTGCTCTCGCGGCGGCCTTTCTCGCGAGCGCGACTCCTGCCCGCGCCGCGGATGCCGCCTTCACGCAATTCATCGCTTCGCTCTGGCCGGAGGCGCAGGCCGCCGGCGTTTCCCGTGCGACGTTTGATCGGGAGACGGCGGGCCTTGAGCCTGATTACAAGCTCCCCGATCTGATCCTGCCCGGACGGCCCGCGACCGGCGCACCGTCGCAGGCCGAGTTCGTGCAGGTGCCGGCCGACTACATCAAGGAAGCGAGCATCGCCCGCTTGGCCGAGCAGGGGCAAAAGCTGATGGCACAATATCGCCCCGCGCTGAACACGATCGAGTCCCGCTTCAAGGTGCCTGCCACCATCGTGCTCGCGATCTGGGGCCGTGAGACCGATTACGGCCGCTACACGCTGCCTTACGACCTGATCCGCGTGCTGGGGACGCAGGCCTATGTCGGCCGGCGCAAGGAGAAGTACCACGACGAGTTCATCCTCGGCCTGAAGATGCTGAGCGACGGCGTGGTGACGCGCAAGGACATGCGCTCGTCCTGGGCCGGCGCCACCGGGCTCACGCAGTTCCTGCCGTCGGATTACTACAAGAACGGCGTCGATCTCGACGGCGACGGCAAGGCCGACATCTGGCATTCGGTGCCGGATGCGCTCGCCTCTGCCGCGCAGCAGCTCGTCAACAAGGGCTGGCAGGGCGGTTTGCGCTGGGCCTATGAGGTGAAGGCGCCGGCCAATGTCGATTGCACCATGGGCGTGCCCGAAGTAACAAAACCGATCGGCGAATGGTTGCGTGCGGGTTTTGTGCCGGTGCGCGGCGAGAAGCTCAGTGCGGCCGAGCAGGCGCAGTCCGCCTCGCTGCTGCAGCCCGAAGGCATCTATGGTCCGGCATTCCTGACGACGCCAAATTACTTCGTCATCAAGGAATATAATTTTTCAGATCTCTATGTGCTGTTCGTCGGCCATCTCTCCGACCGCATGACGAGCCCGCTGCCGTTTGCAACGCCGTGGTCGGCCTCGACGCAACTGCGCACCGCCGATGTCGAGGCGATGCAGAACGGGCTGACGCGCATCGGCATGTACAAGGACAAGATCGATGGCAAGGCCGGCATGCTGACGCGTGCCGCGCTCGGTGCCTATCAGAAATCGGCGGGGCTGAAGGTCGATTGCTGGCCGAGCGAAACCGTACTGAAGTCGATCAGCGCCGCGCGCTGATTTTCTGAGCTCTTGAAAGTGCGGCGGAGCCGGGCTTTGATTTGCCTTGAGGGGGCGGCGCCGGAGCGGCCTGATGGGTGCCTGCGAGCCGCGAACGAGTTGAGCAACGGAGCGGATCATGCATCGAACCTCGCTTCTCTTCGCGCTTCTCGCCTTGTCCTTTCTCGCAACCGAGCCCGCCTTGGCGGCGATCAAGTTCAAGCGCTTTCCGGCCTGCCCGGAGGGAGCCGTGAGCGTGAGAACCTGCGAATGTCATGCAGGCACATCGGGGCGCTATCGTTTTTGTCACGCCGGAAACTCGTGCGACACACAGACGGGCAAGTGTCACAAATAGTCCCGCTGAGCCGGCCGGATCAGCCTCAAGGCTCGACCTGAAAGAAGAAGCCCGGCGGATTTCTCCGCCGGGCTTCCCACGCATTTCGATGCCGATCGACTAGCTCAGTAGCAAACCCGCACGGGGCGGTAGTTCCATTCGTAACCGTCCCAATAGCGGCGCTGCTGCCAGAAGCAGCCGGCCGGAGGGGGCGCGTCGTAATAGGCCGGTGCCGGTCCGCCGTAATAGCCGGGAGGGGGAGGCGGCGGGCTGTTGGCGATGGCGCTGCCGACGATGGCGCCACCGATCAGGCCGGCGGCAACACCGGCGGCAACGCCGCGCTGCGCATGCGCGGGCGTCACGGCGAGCGCGCCGGCGATCGACGCGACCGCGAGGGAGGCTGCAAGGGTCTTCTTCATTTCCTTTTCTCTCCTGGAAGACGGCGGGGTGGCCGCTGGGTTTCTCGGGAACGCTTGACACTTGGTCCGGAATTGCCCGCAAGAAAACGCCAAAATGGTCAATCTCCGGTAAACGGTGGCAATTCCGTGATCTGAAAAAGCGGTCTTTTTCAGGCGCTTAGATGAACGGCGCCGCAGGCAGGCGGCGCCGACCCGGAATTTAATGCAGCTGAACGGCCTTACTCGCAAACGCGCATGCTGCGGACCCGCCAGGCGTAGCCGTCCCAGAAGCGCTGGCGCTGCCAATAGCAGGGGCCATAGGGACCGCCGGCATAAGCAGGGTAGCCCGGACCATAATAGTAACCCGGGCCGTAGCCGGAGCCGTAGTAATACGGGTTCGACGAGGCGATCGCGCCGCCGATGATCGCGCCGCCAAGAATGCCGAGACCGATGCCGGGGCCCCAGCCGCCGCGCCATGCGTAGGCGGGTGAGGCCATCGATACGGCGAGGGTGGCCACAGCCACCAATGCCAACAGTGATTTCTTCATGGGTGTCCCCTTGTTACGAGGCTGCATGTAACTCCAGCCTCGACAGAAAGCCTTCTGTCATAGGCAAAGTTCCATATTCCGCTTGAACGGACAATGAACGGTGGCGCCACATTCGGCCGCAAATTGTGACGGCTTACCTTACGATTTGGCAACTCACCCAATGTTGAGAGCTGTGCGGCGCGATCGATGTTCGGCACCGCAAAGCAGCGCCGGCAAATTGATTTACCTCACGGACGAAGACTTAGATCGATTCCAAAACTTGCGGGAATTTGCCGAGCCAATTTGGAATCACTTCAAAACGCTGCTTTTCCCTTTGCAACCGGCGCCTGCAATCAATATCGATTTGCCTGTATCACGGAAGGTCTTCTGCCCTAATGATTGTCTGTTCCTGCAATGTGTTGAGCGATCACGACGTCCGCCACGCCGTGAAATCCGCAGACGACCTTCCGCGTAGCGCCAAGCAGCTTTACGGCTGCCTTGGTTGCAGTGCCGAATGCGGCCGCTGTGCGCGTACCATCAAGGGCATCATCGACGAAGCGCTCGGTGCTTGTGCCTTGGCCTGCAAGACCGGCTGTCCCCACAGCCATGCGGCGACCGAGCCCCCGGCCGGAACCGAATTCGCCCTCGCGGCTTCCTGAATTTCCCGTTGAATTTCGGCGGATCTGGGCACCTGCGGCCATCCGCAGGGTTGCTCTGACTCTGAATCTTGTTTAGAAGCGTTCTAAACTGGATTTAGGGCTGAATTCGGCCCCAACCACTGGAGTGCATCATGCAGGGCGACCCGAAAGTCATCGATTATCTGAACAAGGGCCTGCGGCACGAGCTCACTGCGATCAATCAGTACTGGCTGCACTACCGGCTCCTCGACAATTGGGGCCTGTTGGAGATGGCCAAGGTCTGGCGCAAGGAATCGATCGAGGAGATGCACCACGCCGATTGGTTCACCGACCGTATCCTGTTCCTCGACGGCTTCCCCAACATGCAGGTGCTCGATCCCTTGCGGATCGGCCAGAACGTCAAGGAGATCATCGATTGCGATCTCGCCGCCGAGCACAGCGCCCGCAACCTTTATCAGGAGGCGGCGACCTACTGCCACGGGGTCAAGGATTACGTCTCACGCGACCTGTTCGAGAAGCTGATGAAGGCCGAGGAAGGCCATATCGACTTCCTCGAAACCCAGCTCGACCTGATCAAGCGCGTCGGCCTCGAGCTCTACACGCAGAAGCATATCGGCGGGCTCGAGAAGGAAGACTGAGCTGTTCGTGATATCGCGAACCTTTCACTCAGAGCGGTTTCCAAACTCGGTGTCGTCCTGGCGAAAGGGACCCATTACCACAGGCCTTTGTTGCTGCGCCAAGCTGTGGCTCCAGCGCAGTCGATCATGAACGTCGGTGGTAATGGGTCCCGGATCGCGCTCGGCTTCGCCTCGCTTGTCGAGGACGACAGTTTGTTGGCTGGACTACAGCTGCGTCTTGTAGCGCTCGTAAACCACATTCTGCGGCTCGGGATCGCCGAGCGTGGTCTGGTCGTGGATCACTTCACTGATGCTGGGAAAGTTCTTGCGCTCGACCTGTGTCGCTGACCACAGCTTTGAGCGCATCAGCGCCTTGCCGCAGTGGAAATAGGCCTCGCTCACCTCGATGCGCAGCACCGCGCGCGGCGGCTTGCCGAACTCCTCCATCGTGGCGAGCAAGGCGGGGTCGACCGTCACCGCGCCCTTGCCGCCGACGCGCAGGGTCTCGTCGATCCCGGGCACGAAGAAGATGAGCTGCAGCAAGCCTGATCCTTCGACGATGTTCCTGAAGCTATCGATGCGATTGTTGCCCGAGCGGTCCGGCATCGACAGCCGGTTCGGCCCTTCGACATGGACAAAGCCGGGATTGCCGCCGCGCGGCGAGGCATCGACGCTGCCGTCCGAGCCGGAGGTGGCGAGCACGCAGAACGGCGACATCTCGATGAACTTCTTCGCATGCGCGTCGATCGAAGGCCGCGCCTTCGCGATCACGCGCGGCGTGGGCTTCGGATAGATCGTGGCAAGGTCGCCTGCGGCAATGTCGGTCACGGCGGTGCTCCGGGTGGTGTTTCGATCAGGCTATCACTCGCGATCGCAGGCGTCATCCCGCGCTGGAGCAATTCTAGCCCCGTCTCTCGCCTCGTCATTGCGAGGAGCGCAGCGACGACCTGTCTGCCATAGCTCGAAGAGCGACGGCGGAAGCAATCCAGACTGCATCCGTGGTGCCAGTCTGGATTGCTTCGCGGAGCCTGTCATCGGGCGCGTGTTCGCGCGACCCGTTGGCTCGCAATGACGAAAAAACCTAGACCGCGTCTGCCGGTACGAAGCAGCTGATGATAATCTCACCACGGTGATGCACGTACCATACCACGGCCTGTCCGACCGGATTGCCGCGGTCGCGGATCACCGCGCGCTCGGGGACCAGCATCCATTGTCCCTCGATGGGGACCCAATAGGCGCCGGCGCGCACGTCGTATTCGGTGCGGTGACCATCGGATATGTCGCAGCAGGGCACGCCGTTCGGCGCCATCACGCTCTTGAACCAGGCGCGGATGTCGGCCGGCACGTCGTTGTATTGTCCATTGTCGAAAGCGAGCGCCGCACTCGTCAGCGCCGCCGTGCACGCCAGCAACAACACTTGCGCGAGCCTACGCATGCGATCCTCCATCGCGCCACCATCGTTCTCGCGCGCTCGTTGCGTGGCGCGGCGATTCGAACGATTGGATGCGATTAAGCCCGAGGGCGTACGCCGATGCACGCTCAAATATTGAGCGATGCGCGCGCCCTCGATTGATGCGCTGCGAAAATGATCACATCGTCTTCTGCGGCACCGTCTGCAGCAGTTCCTTGATCTGCTCGACATAGAATTTGGCGTTGCCGGTCGTGAGATGCCCGCGCGTCTCCGTGCTCGCCGGGATCAGATAGATCTTGCCGTTCTTGATGCGCTTGACGGCAGAAGCGGTGACGCCGGTCTCGGGCGGATTGCGCTCGTCATCGGCGGCGTTGATCGCGAGCACCGTGGCCTCGATCTTCTCCATCCCGGCGGAGGGATCGTAATCGTGCGAGGCATCCCACTGATAGATGTAGTCGTTGGCGTCAGCCGTGACCGGCAGGGCCAGTTGCTCATCGACCATCTTGTCGGCCTCTGCCGAGGTCGGCGCCAATGTCTGGTAGCCCAGCGTGCCGCCGGCGCTCGCGAAGCGATAGGCGGCGATGGCGTATTTCATCATCCGCGGCTGGCTGGTGTAATTGCCGCCGTTGTAGTCCGGCCCGTTGCGGATCGTGTCGATCATGGTCCGCCGCAGGATCCAGTTGCGCGCCGCCATCGCGGTCGGCTGCGAGGCCATCGGCACGGCGGCGTCCATCATGTGCGGGTAGCGCACGGCCCAGATCCAGGTGTGCATGCCGCCCATGGAATTGCCGATCACGAGCCGCAAATGCTTGATGCCGAGCCCTTCGGTGACCAGGCGATATTGCGCATCCACCATGTCGTTATAGTCGTAATGCGGAAACGCCGTCTTCATCCCGTCGGAGGGTTTCAGCGATTTGCCGTGGCCGATGCCGTCGGGGATGATGATGAAATATTTGCCTGCATCGAGCGGCTGGCCGGGACCGAACAATTCGCCGGCAAAGGTGGGCGTCAGCATGCTCGCGGCGGAGCCGCCGGAGCCATGCAGCACCAGCACCGGCTGGCCGCTCGGCTCGCCGACAGTCGTGTAGTGCAGTTTCAATTCCGGCATGGTCGCGCCGGTGTGGAACTTGAAATCCTTCGCGACCCAATCGCCTTCTTTCGGCGCGGGATAGTCAGCCGCCATGGCAGTAACCGATATTAGTGTAAGGGCGGCGACGAGCGCCGCGCAAAAGTCCTTCATGTTTCTCTCCCCCCGGGTACGGTCTTCGCCGCTTGGGCGCAAGCCCAGCACGGATCAGGAATTCGCCGGAGGGATATGCGCGTCGCCCCTGGATTGAAATCCTATTGACGGCCGTCCCGCAACACGTTCAGCGCATACCAGCCCCAATAGACACGATGGCGCTGGATCAGGCCGTTCTCGATCTCCATGACTTCCACCAGGTCCATCTGCTCGCCGTCCGGGGTGGCGCGCGGATATTCCCAGGTCAGCACGCGGCCATCGGTGAAGGAGCCCTGCTTGAAGCGCTTGCGTTGTGGCGGGTTGGTTTCGAACACTTTTGCGATGAATGTCCGCAAATCGTCCTTGCCGCGCACGATGCCGTCGCGCTGCTTCAGGAGATGCTGGACCAGCGGGCTTTCGATCGAGGCGTCCTCGGCATAGAGCGAGAGTGCCGCTTCCAGGTCTTTCTTGCCGAGCGCCTCGTCCCAGGCGCGATAGATGCGTTCAATGTCCTGCCGAGCGTTGCCGGTCATGGCGGTTCCCTCATGTCGGTTGCGGTCGGGCCAGACTGGCAAAGACGTGTAGGCCGATGTTTCATCGAATTCTGAAATGACGCGCGCCCGGAAGCGGCTATGATCGGGTAGGCAATCAACGCAAGAAGTTCGCATGGCGATCGCGAGGCCATCGGTTCAGTCAGGTTTTTCCCGCGTCGCGGAGGCGCTGGGCGATCCTGCGCGCGAGGCGATCGTCTCCGCGCTCGCCAACGGCAAGGCCATGCCGGCGGGCGAGCTCGCGGCCATTGCCGGCGTCTCGCCGCAAAGCGCGAGCGCGCATTTGCAGAAGCTGGTCGATGCCAATGTGCTCTCGGTCTGGGCCCAGGGTCGCTTCCGCTACTATCGGATCAGCGATGAGGACGTGGCCTCCCTGATCGAAAACCTGGTCAATCTCGCCACAAAAGCCGATGCGCAGGGGCGCAAGCGCGCTCGTGTAGCCGACGAGCTGCGCCAGGCGCGCAGTTGCTATTGCCATCTCGCCGGCCAGCTCGGCGTGTCGCTGAAGGACGCGCTCATCCGCCGCAAGTTCGTCGCGGTGGAAGTGCGGGAAGGGCACGTCACCGCAAAGGGCCTCGAATGGTGTCGCGCCGAGGAGATCGATTTGGCGTCCTCACGCACGCCGCATTTCCGGCTCTGCAATGACTGGACGGAGCGCTTGCCGCATTTTTCCGGCGCGTTTCCCAATGCGATCCTGGAGCGACTCACCGAGACGCGCTGCGTCGAGCCCGGAAGAATCCCGCGTGCGCTGAAACTCACGCGCAAAGGCCGCGCGTTCTTCGATCGGCTGGAAGCGGAGATTCCGTTCTAGCGCGCGTCCTCGACGTCGGTCTCCGGCCGGTCACTGCCGGAGGCGGTCTCGGTGTGCCACTTGCCGTCTGACGTCTCGTATTGGATCACCTCGGTGCGGCCCGGCGTGCGCTGCTCGGCGGCGACACGCTTGGCGGCCGCAAGTGCCGCGGCGTGGGATCGAAACGTTTCCGAAAACACGCCGTCGACGGTATAGGCCCAGCCGCCGTCGTGCTCGACGATCTTGTAGGTGATGTGGCTCATCGGGAACTCGCGCGAGAGTGATACCCGACGCGTATTCTATGACAAAATCGCCCGTGGATGTAGGATTTTGGCGAGATCGACCGTCCTTCGTCCGGTAGCCCGCCGCTGCCCGAGGAGAGAGTTAAAATGTGCCGCAACATCAAGACGCTGTTCAATTTCGAGCCGCCGGCGACGGAGCAGGAAATCCAGGCTTCCGCGCTGCAATTCGTGCGGAAGCTATCCGGCTTCAGCCGGCCCTCGCAGGTCAACGAGGCTGCCTTCAACCTCGCGGTCACCGAAGTGTCGGACGCGGCGCGGCGGCTGCTGACCTCGCTGCACACGAGCTCGCCGGCGCGCGACCGCGAGGTCGAAGCGGAGAAGGCGCGCGAGCGGTCGCGGGTGCGTTTCGGCTAGCGCACGCGGCAGCGTGATTCAGCTCACGGAGGTGGACTGCGGCGTTGTCCATGCTGGCCTCAAGGTTTGGCCACTGGAGCGGCGCCATGACATCGAAGGCGAACACATCGCTTAAGCGAGGCGCGATCGTCACCGCCATCCTCTGGACGGGCTGGATGATCTGGTGGAGCGGGTCGCTGGCGCCAGCCGACATCATCATTCTCTCGATCTGCGGCGCAGCGTTCGGATATGTCTGGTACGTGGCGATGCGCTTTGTGCTCGCCCATATGCGCCGCTCGCCGGGCGATGGCGATGAGGGCGTCGAAGAGACGCGGCCCTCCAGGCTTTATGCCTGGACGGTCTGGGCAGGCCTGATGGCGCTGACCGGCATTGCCACGGCATGCCTGCTTGATCTGGTAAGCCCGCTGATTCCTTCAGGCGACTGGCACTGGCTGATCTCGTCGCTGTTCGTCATCGTGGTCTGGCCCGCGCTGATGTGGTCGCTGCGGCCGTTGATGAAACGCCATCTGCGGGCGTGAGGATCAGTACTCGTCTTCGAAGTTGTCCCGGTGCTTGTCTTTGTCCTTATCCTTGTTCTTGTGCTTCTTCTTTTTCTTCTTGTGATCGCCGTCGTCCTCGTCGTCCGATGCTTCCTCATGCACGGCGGCTTCGAGGGCGGCCTGCTCAGCTGCGGCGCGCTCGGCCGCCTCGTGCTCGCGCATCTTCTTGTAGTCTTCATAGGCGTCGAAGATCAGGTGCAGCCAGGGCATCACCTGCTCGATCGAAGGCAATTGTCCGGGTGCACCGGGCAGGCCTTGCTCGCCGCACGGACCTTGCTGTCCCTGCGCTCCGGGTTTTCCCTGCGGTCCGACATCGCCGCGTTTGCCTTGCGGACCCGGCTTGCCATCCGGACCCGGCTTGCCGCGTGCGCCCTCCGGCCCCTGACGTCCGGGGTGACCTTGCGGCCCTGGAAGTCCCTGTCGTCCCTGACGCATCGGTTCTTTCGCCACGTATACGCTCCTCTGATTGCGCGCGCTTCTTAGCAGACGTTTGATGACGGCTTCAATTGAAGCAACGACGCCGATCGAATTGGTCAACATCAATCCATCGCCGCGCCCCCTGTGTCATGAACGGCTGCGAATGAAATACAAGGAGCCGGCGATGAGGGCAGGCTGGAAGGTATTTTGGGCGAGTGTCGCCGTTCTTGTAGTCGCTTACGGACTGGCGGAATGGCTGGTGCCGAATGTGGTGCCGGTCGGATATAGCGAACAGCCGCAACCGTCCTGGGCGGTGCTGACGGCCTTTGCGCTGCGCTCGATCGAGTTGACGGCGGCGTGGGTGGCCGTCATTGCGCTGACACTGTTGTGCGGAGCGTGGCTGCTGGCTCGGCAGCGCGGGCGCCCTGCAAGGCTGACGCGTTAACAAGGCTGACGCGCTAATCGGCGTCCCACTCAACGGCCAGGTTGAGCAGCCCCCGAAACGCCCAGCCGCCGATTCTGACGGGCTCCGACGGATCGAGCCGCAATCCCTTCAGCCGTGCGAACAGCGAGGGCAGGGCGACATCGGCGACCATCGCGCGTGAGGCAAAGGCGCCGGCGCAATAATGCGGGCCGGCGCCGAAGGCGATGCTCTTGGAGGTGTCGCGCGTGATGTCGAAACGATCGGGATCGGTGAAGCAGGCTTCATCACGATTGGCCGAGCCGAACATCAGGAACACGCGATCGTCCGGCTCGAAATCGACCCCGCCATAGGAGCATTGCTTCGTCACCCGCCGCGGCGACATGCCGATCGGAGCGATCCAGCGGGTATATTCCTCGAACACATCGATCCATTTCGCACTTCCGTCGCTTAGTAGCGCAAGTTGCTCGGCATGTGTCAGCAGCGCCCATACCGTGCCCGAGATCGCATCGCGCGGCTCGTTCTGCCCGCCGGAGATCGCAAGCTTGACGTTGGCGCGAATGCTTTCGATCGGCTGGCCGGCCGAGAGCAGCACGCTGAGGATCGAAGTGTTGGGATGCCTGCTCACGACCGGGATCATGTCGTCGATCGCAGCATCGATGCCCGCCGTGGCGGCGTTGCAGCGCGCCTCCACTTCCTTGTTGCCGGTATAGTTGGCGATGCCGTCGATCATTGCCTGCGACCAGGCATCCATGTCCTGGTAGCGCATGTTGGTGAGCCCGGTGATGTCCTTCAGGCATTCCGCCGATAGCGGCAGCGCGAACGCCTTGGTGAGATCGGCGCGGCGAGCCGGCGCGAGCTCTTCGAGGATGCGGTCGGCGTGGGCCTGGAATTTCTTCAGCCAGGTCTCCTTCACCACCCGCGGCGACACCGCCGGAAACATCTGCGCACGCTCGGACATGTGCGCATCGCCGTCCTTGCGCATCATGTTGTGGCCCATCAACATGTTCATCAGCCCGCCCGGCTGGTGCGAGGAAAACAGGTCGATGCGCTTTTCCTGGCTGTAGATGTCGTTGCGTCGGGTGAAGACGGTCGAGCCGAACTGCGGCACGAAAGCGATCGGCGTTTCCTTCCGCATCCGCGCCAGATCCGGATAGGGATCGGCCCAGAATGTCGGGACGTCGATGTTGTAATGCGGGGCGTTGGACATTTTGATCTCCGCGACCGCCTCAGATCGACCGGTAGCCGCCATCCGCCATCACGATCGATCCGGTGACATAGGCCGACATGTCGGAGGCGAGGAAAATCGCAGGCCCGACGATGTCTTCCGGCTTGCCGGCGCGGCCGAGCGGGGTGTGGTCCATGAAGATCTTGATCAATTCGGGATTGTTGGCGCGCACCTGCGCGTTCAGCGGGGTTTCAATCAATCCCGGCCCAATAGCATTCACCCGCACGCCGTGCTTGCCGAGCTCGGCGGCGAGCGCCTTGGTGAAGCCGAGCACGCCATGTTTGGAGGTAGTATAGGCCGGCGAGTTCGGCGTGCGCACATGCACAAAGGACTGGATCGAGCCGATATTGACGATGCGGCCTTTGCTCGCCATCAGCGGCTCGAGAAAGGCATGGGTGACGTTGAACACACCGTCGAGATTGATCGCCATGATGTCCTGCCAATCCTTCAGCACGGCGCTGGGATCGGAGGTGAAGGCGTTGCGGCGGTTGATGCCGGCATTGTTGCAGAGGATCGAGACCTGCCCGACCTTGTCGGCGATCTCTTCCGCCACCGCAGCGCATGCCTCGCGCTTAGTGACATCGAGCCCGAAACTCGTCGCCTTGCCGCCGCCGTCGCGGATTTCCTTTGCGGCCTCGGCTGCGGCCTGCTCGTTGACGTCGAGCAGCACGACACGCGCGCCCTCGCGCGCATAGCCCGCCGCAATCGCGCGGCCAATGCCGGAGGCGGAGCCGGTGACGACGGCGATGTGATCCCTGAGAAGAGCCATGGCGTTTCCTTTTGTTTATTTTGCTGGTTGCTACCGACTGTAATGCGTAGGGCGGGCAAAGCGAAGCGTGCCCACCGTCTGGCAATCATGCAAGATCATGACGGACAAGCGGCATGCGGGCTGCCTTCGATCTTGCGCTCGAAGTGCTGCCGGCAGAGGGCGAACACCTCCATCCGTGCGACTTAAGGAAGCATGTTTGTTGATGGCAATCTAAAATAGTATTATTGTCGGGCCCTGGGGGAGCGAAAGACATTTGGAAAAAGGAGTTTTGTCATGGAAGCAGAATTGAAGAAATTTCAGACCCTGCCACCGCCCAGTGTTTGCCGCTTGATCGATTTCACGCACGCTGACGTCAGGCCGGGTTTCGTCACCAACACATTCATTCTGACGGTTTCCGGCGACAAGCCATGGCTGACCATGACGGTTGAGCTGTATCCGCTCATCTACATCCATCAGCCCGAATATTGGGGCTTCGAGGTGGTGGGCTGCATGAGCGGCATCGGTTTGCCCGTCGTTATTCCCTATCATGTCTCGATCGATATCTCGCATCATCGCGGCACGAAAGGCATCGAGGTGATCGGCGCGCATTCACGTAAGCAGATCAACGTTCCCTAGCGAAATGATGCGTAGGATGGTGCAACGCCATCGGGCCGCGCAAACGCGCGGCCCGATGGAAGGCTCCGCGTGCTACCCATCTGCCCATCTTGCAAATGTTTTTTATTCCAGATTTCAGTCACTGACGATCGCGTGAATGGCGCGGCAATGCCGGGCCAGATTGTCATGCGCGACCACGAACCGCTTCAGCGGCGTGTCGATGTCGTAGAAATAGATGTTGGCGATGAAGCCGTAGATGCCGGCATCAACAGCAGTCGGCTTCTCGCCATGGACGAAGCCGTCGTCCGGGATCAGGCTCGCGATGGCGCCGAGATCGGCGAGCCCGCGCGCTATCGCCGCGTCCGGCTCATAACGGCCGATGCCCTGATAATGATAGCGCTGGGCGTTGAACTCTTTTGCCTTCAACAACCCTTCGTCCGTGAGCGCGGGATGCTCGCGCTTGAGCGCGTCGCGGAAGAGATGCCAGTAGCGCTCGTCCTTCCAGCGCGAATAGGACATCACCCAATAGAGGTCGTCGAGCGTGCGGGTGACCATGAGGTCGGTGGCGCGCTCCTCCGGCGTCAGTGCGGCATCGAGTGTCACGCGGTATTTCTCCGTGACGTAGGCCAGGATGGTTTCGCTGTCGCCGACCGTGTCATCGCCATCCGTGATGTAGGGCAGTTGCGCGCGCGGCGCCTTTGACGCATCGAAAATGTGCTCGTGACGAAACGGCACGCCGGCGAGCTTCAGGAAGGCGAACACCTTCAGCCCGTAGCCATTGTTGTCGGCGACGCCGAACAGTTTTGGATAGGAATAGAGGGTGAGCATGATGGGTGGGTCCAATGAAAAAGGCCGATGAAGCTTTGCTTATCGGCCTTCGTCGACGCAAGTGTGAAAGTTTCTCAAATCTTGCAGACGCCCTTCTTCAGCAGGTGCGCCTTCACGGCGACCGCGCCGTCGAAGGAGGCGACGGGCCTGCTGACGGCCTTGTAATTGTCCGGCCAGGGCTTGGTCGGGACGCTTTCATCCCAGACCTGGCAGAGGTCGTTGCCGCTCCATTTGATGATGTGGAAAGCGGCCTCTGCGGGGCTGACGGTTGCGATGGCGGACAACGCGATGCCGGCGGCAGCGCAAAGGGCAGTCACTTGACGCATGAAATATCTCCTGTTGGGAAATGTCGGCCGGCCCGCGCGAAAGTATCGCGGGCGGCGCCCGCGCAGGTCGGCGGACATCAATTGAGTGTGGCGAAATCGTGTTTGGTTCAAATCGCGGGTCGGCTCAGAACGAGCAGGCGCCGGCCGCCAGCATGTTGCTCTTGATCGTCAGCGCGTCGAGGAAGGTCGGCATCGTGGCGCTCACGACCATGTAATTGCCCGGCCAGGGCGCGGTCGGGATGCCCTCATCCCAGATCTGGCAGAAGCCGGTGTCCGACCAGCGGATCAGATGAAACGGATCGGCCTTGGCCGGCGTCGAAGCGGAAAGCGCGGTGACGGCAAGCGCGGCGGCAGCCGAGAGCAGGGAAATGCGACGCATAAAAAAGACTCCTGGAGGGGAAGGTTGATGATGCTCCTCCGAGAGAAAAACGGAGGCGTGATTTTAACAGCCCCGGATATCGATTGAGTATGGAATGGGGAACAGCAGGTTCAACGTTTCGCCGTTCACCGCCCCGAAAGCTCCGCCACGCCCTCGATCTCGATCAGCATTTTCGGATCGGGCAGCGCCACCACCACGCAGGTGGTGCGGGCCGGGTAGGGCGCGGGGCCGAAGGCTTCGGCATAGAGCTTGTTCATGGTTGCGACGTCGGCGGCGCGGGTGAGCAGCACGTTGAGCTTGACGAGATCGCGGAAGGTCGCACCGGCCTCATCGAGCACGCGCTTGATGTTGGTGACGACATTCCCAAACTGCGCCTCAAATCCGTCGGGCAGGCCGCCCTTCTCGTCGAAGCCGGGAATGCCGGAGATGTAGAGCAGGTCGCCTGTGCCGGCGGCAAAGGACAGCGGCGGCGCCTTGACGCCGGGTGGCGGCGGGAAATGTTTGATGGTCATGGGTCACCATGGACGGTTTGTCGCTCGCTTCTGCTGAGCTACGGTGGACGGGTTCAGGCCACGTTCATTTTCGTACTCTTTAGCTTGCCCTGAAGGCGCCGTTAGATCAAACATTCTCTCATCCCCGCCGATCCGCTAGATTGGCTCGATTCGATCCGTTTTTTGCATCACCCGGAGAACCCCCATGAGATTGTCATCCGCCGCCCGCGCTGTGCTCACAGCGCTCGCGCTGTTCGCCGGTTTGTCCGGGGCAAAAGCCGACGATGGGCAAGTGACGCTCGTCATCTTCAAGGCAGGCTGGTTCGTCGGCGGTTCCGCCGGCCAGGGCGTGCTCACCTTCCACGACCAGACCTACGCGCTCACGGCCGGCGGCATCGATGGCGGCCTCGTTTTCGGCGGGTCGCAGACCACCTTGCAGGGCCGGGTCCGGAACATCCACCAGGCGTCTGATATCAACGGCGTCTATGCTGCGGCCGGTGTCGGCGTGACGTTCGGTGCCGGCGTGCGCGGCATCGTGCTGACCAACCCGAACGGCGCGGTGCTGGAATTGAGCGGCAAGCAGCTCGGGCTGATGGCGAATGTCGACCTCAGTGGGCTCGCGATTTCACTCAAGCAGTGAAATGCCGTGGTCACGGCCGAAACTCTCTCCTCATCCTGAGGAGCCGCGAAGCGGCGTCTCGAAGGATGAGGGCACCACCGGGGCCTCATGGTTCGAGACGGCGCGTTCGCGCCTCCTCGCCATGAGGGTCATGAAGCGGTACGCCCATCAACACGCAAGCCGCACAATCCAAGGAAACGCTCCATGAAAATCACATCCATCCTCCGCATCGCGCTCGTCGCATTCACCGCTGTCGCCGGCCTCACCGCAGCGCGCGCGGATGAAGGCACCGTCTCGCTCGTGATCTACAAGGGCGGCTGGATCATCGGCGGCTCCGGCGGGGGCGGTGTGCTGAACTTTCGCGGCCGTCGTTACGGGCTTTCGACCGGCGGCATCGATTACGGCCTCGTGTTCGGCGGCTCCAAGACCATCCTGCGCGGCCGCGTCAGCAACATCAACAGCCCCTCCGACGTCGCCGGCGTCTATGGCGCGGCGGGCGCTGGTCTCGCCATCATCCACGGCGCCCGCGCCATCGTGCTCACCAACCAGAAGGGCGCCGTGCTCGAGCTCTCCGGCCAGCAGGTCGGCCTGATGGCGAATGCAGATTTGAGCGGGCTCGCGATTTCGCTGCGGTAGAGGTCTGTGGGCGCCGCCATGACCCGCGACGATCTGATCGCCGCCTACGCGGCGCCGAACCGCCATTATCATAATCTCGCTCATGTCGAGGACTGTCTCGACAAGCTCGCTCGCCTTGGCGACCTGTCGGCGGCCGAGCGCGAGATTTTGACGGAAGCGATCTGGTGGCACGACGTCGTCTATGATCCCACGCGATCGGACAACGAAGAGCTCAGCGCGCAGCTTGCCGAGCGACACGTCGCCGCGCACCTTCGCGATGAGGTCGGCCGGCTGATCCGCCTGACCCAAACGCATGAGGTCGAGCCCGCCGATCGATTGGGGGCGATCCTGATCTCGATCGATCTGTCGATTCTGGCGGCCGAGCCCTCGCGTTACGACGCCTACGCTGCGGCCATCCGCAAGGAGTACGCCCATGTGCCGGACGATGCCTATCGCGCCGGCCGCACTGAGGTGCTCCGCCGCTTCGCCGCGCGGCCGGTGATCTTTCCCGATGCCGATTTTGCGCAGGCCGGCGAGCAGAAGGCGCGGGACAATCTGGCCCGTGAGATCGCGTCCCTGAAGGAATGATGGCGGCGAGTTTTTCCATCGTCATTGCGAGCGAAGCGAAGCAATCCATGTCACGGCTTGCTGAGACATGGATTGCTTCCGCCTTCGCTCTTTGAGCTTCGGCCGGACACGTCGTCGCTTTCGCTCCTCGCAATGACGAGTTGAAACACCTGATTCACATATCAAATAGCAACGCGGCCACACTCCCGCATCCTCGCGGCACGACGTGCCCGAGCCTTGCATGAATTTCGCCGCCCTCACGATGTAGAGGGTGCAGGGAAAGCCGGGTGCCGATTGCACCCATGGGCCCCGTGCGACAAAAAAAGCACGGGGGTAGGACCACAGGTGAACCGGAGCAACGCCGGCTTTCCCTGCGCGATGGTTTACGGCTTACTTCGTGCTCTCCCCGGTGACCGGGCTCTTTTGCCACCGTCATCGGCGCGATGCGCGAGCATCGCGGCCGACTTGACGCCAGCGTCGGGGCGCCAGGACCACACGACTTCGCCGTCCGCAGATCACAGGCGTTCGTCTCGCGCCGTGACCCGCGTCCACCGCATCCCGCCGCAACGTTCGTGACGTGCGCAACGCCCCTTGTGTCCGGAAAATCTGGCAGGATGTGCGAACGGGCGGTTCTCGCAAAACCGCCCGTTGCTGGAACTGAGCCCGTTACGCCCCAAAAGCGATAAGCCTGGATCAGAGCGAGGGACAGCTCCGGTGTCTTCCTCAACCCGAACAGTTGCAAGGGTTTCGAGCCCGTACCGAGCAAGGAAGGGAGTGGATGATGGCACAAAATGATCTCGTTGTCGTGGGCATCGATGTCGCCAAGGATAGGGTGGATGCGTGCATTCGCGCGTTGGCATTGCGGCAGAGCTGCCCGAACACTGCACAGGGTCACCACAAACTGGTTGCCTGGCTTCGCAAGTACCACGTGAGCAGGGCGGTGATGGAGGCAAGTGGCGGTTACGAGCGTGAATGGCGCAAAGTGCTCCATAACGCCGGCATCGAGGTGCGGATTGTCGACCCGAAGCGGGTCCGCAGCTTTGCGCTATCGGCTGGACGGCTGGCCAAGAACGATGCGATCGACGCGGAGATGATTGCCTGGTTCGCAGAGACATTTAGCGAGGCGCCGAACCAGACACACGATGCCGCACACGAGGAACTGGTGGCGCTGGTGAAAGCACGCATAGGTCTGGTCGAGCTTAAGACCCGACTGCAAAGCCAAGACGCACATGCTGCGCCAGGTCAGGTTCGAAAAACACATGCGCGCGTCTTGAAGGGACTGGCTGCCGAAATTGAAAAGCTCGAGGCTGCAATCGCGGCCAAGGTCAAGGCGACAGCAGACTTTGCCGAACGCGCCGCGATCATCGAGAGCGTACCGGGCTTCGCTGAAACGACCTCCGCTAACCTCCTCGCCGGGATGCCGGAGCTTGGTCATGTAAGCGACGAGATTGCCGCAGCCTTGATCGGCCTCGCTCCGTATGACGACGATAGCGGCCAGAGGCGCGGCGAGCGCCACATCAGGGGTGGTCGCCGCTGGATTCGCAACGCCATCTACATGCCTTGCCTCGGCGCTGCCACGCAGAACAATCCTGTTATCAAGGCCTTCTATGACCGCCTGATTGCCAAAGGAAAGCCGCCGAAGGTCGCGCTCGTTGCCTGCATGCGCAAGCTAATCATCATCCTCAACACTCTGATCGCAAGACGGCAGAAATGGGATCCCAGTCGTTACGTCGTCGGATAACGAGCGCTTCCAGATCGCGCTCGGTCCTCGACCGAGCGCTTGTAAAGCCACAGACCGGTGAGCGGACGGGGTCAAGGCCGTAGCCGCCGCAGGCGGGGGCGCGCCAGCGCCAGCCTTGAGGCCGCCCGATCACCGGGCTACTTCGCCACAGTTGCTCTTATCGGGCGGGACGCGCGGATTGACATCATTGATTTGCCCGACGACGGAAGCGGAATATTTTTGCGCGAGGGGATGGACAGGTTTTTAGTGATTTGCCCGTCGGGTTAGTTTGTCGCAGGTGGTGCATCCGGATTTCACTTGCCGGCGAAGCGATGCAGCTCACATTCAGCGACAAACCAGCACGGGGATTTTCGAGTAGGTCAGAACCTTGTTGGTCACACTGCCGATCAGAAGCGTGGAGAGCCCGCTGCGCCCATGCCATGACATAACAATGAGATTGCAACCTTTTTCCTCGGCTGCTGCGACAATGGCTTGATCGGGTTGCACGTTCTCCACTTCAATTGTCTCGCAGGAAACACCGGCCTCCCTGGCTGCGCTTGCCGCACGATCCAGCACGCTGGCAAAGTCGCCTGTCACTGCTAGAAGTGGTTCCACGACGTAGATCAAGGATACCTTGGCTCCAACGGATTTTGCCAGCGCCAATCCATGCGCCACGCCACGCTCCGCCAGCTCCGACCCATCTGTCGGAATGAGAATATGCCGGTACATGCTTCACCTCCGATTGTCTGGCCGTATCGCGACCTTCGGAACGTCAAGCTAGGCCCGTGTTTCGGATACTGGCTTGCGATAAGTCAATCTGTCGGCCCATCGTGCCGTGCCCCAGATGCCAATCAGCCGGGCCACGCTTGCTGTTTAATCCATGCAGCCAACTCTAGCCAAGGCTCCAGCGTCCAATGTCCGGAGGCTGCGCCAGACGGGGACGACAGCACAAACACGGCGGGAAAGTCGTCCATCGATGGCTGTCGGCCGAGCGACAGCGCGCTGGTCGGCCTGCCGTAGAACAGGCTCGCCGCCTTCTTGCTCGTGAATGCGATTGTCCGGGGACGATAAGTCCCGATCTTTGCCTTGAAGCCCGCGACGTCAAACGATTGCCTGGCAATCTGATGGTCCATCCCCGCGCCGGATTTTGAAAGATCAGTGAAGCCGATGCCCAGTTCGAGCAGCGAGGCGAACTCGTTCGGCTCATGTTGCCGGGACGTGATTCCGGCCTCGTGCAATGCGCGCCAGAAGCGGTTGCCCGGATGGGCGTAGTAGTGGCCGACGCTGGCGGATCGCGTGCTGGCCGCCGTGCCGACGAAGACGAGGCGGAGATCGGCGCGAAGCTGATCGGGCAGGCGGTGGTGGTCGTTCGCGGGCATACAGCTAGCGCGTCCGCTCCTTGGCCTGCTGTTCGGTTGTGCTCGTCTCTGCAGCCCTGGTGGCACGGACCATCAGAAATGTGCCGGACATGCCCGGCAGCCGCCAGCGCCCATCGATTTCCGTCGCCTCGGCATTGACCGTGCCTTCGTAGGAGACCGTATTGTAGCCGTAGCCAGGCGGCTCGTAACGCTTGACGAACGAGACCGCGCTGCCCGACCGATGACCCGCAATCGAGGCGTTGTGGGTGCTGAGCGGGCAACTGGGCATGGCGCAGGGCTCGGTCACGCTCCCTCCGAGCGCGCCGCCGGACTCGATCAGCGTCGCCAGAAACGTGACAATGCCGACGCCCGGCTGGGTGTAGGTTCCGTCCCAGACGCCGGTCAGACTGTCGGTCATTGCGGTCCAAGTCAGTAAGTAGGGTGGGGTAGCGACTACGCCCGCCGTAGCTCCACGAGCGAAGGCGGAAGCCTAACCCGCCAATCTCCGGACGGAAAGCTGGTGAGGTATGGGCGAGTCCAAAACCTGACAACGGCGGCTGAGGTTCTACGCTGATCCACGCGCTATCGGTTGGGTATCCCCGACCACTCCGCCGATCGCTCGCTATCGTGGAGGCATCCGAACTGCTATGATTGCGCTCCGTCTGTCACGATGAGCGCTGGACCAGGAGCACGTTGGACAGGAGAGCAATATGACGATCTATATTTCGCAAGGGCGTTACACTGCGGCGGCGATCCGCGCAATGACGGCGAAGCCGGAAGACCGCTCCGCAGCGATTTCCGAGATCCTCGCCGCCGCCGGCGGTCGTCTAATCAGTTGGTATCTTACATTGGGACGGTACGATTGGCTGATAGTAGCCGAGGCACCCGACGAGCGTACCCTGGTTTCGGCTGTACTTGCCGCGGCTGCTGGCGGAAGCCTGTCAGACATAACCACGACCGTGGCACTCTCGGCCGAGGATACGGTGAAGGCTTTCAGTCAGGCCAGTGAGCTTGCCAAGAAGTTCAGATCGGCTGGAGCCGACTACTACGGGGTGCCGGTCGAGCCAGCTCGCGAAATCGCAAACGAACCAAAGTAGAGAAACTGCGCTCGC
Organism: Bradyrhizobium sp.; assembly: GCA_035487555.1. Taxonomy (GTDB): domain Bacteria; phylum Pseudomonadota; class Alphaproteobacteria; order Rhizobiales; family Xanthobacteraceae; genus Bradyrhizobium. Next base: position 21,862 of record DATHMA010000020.1, read on the forward strand.
AGCGTGGATCAGCAAGTCGCGACCAACGCCGTATGCCGATAGGCAATCGGCCGTGAGGCCGATTGCCTCGCCGGGACTATAGCGTCGTCACATCGGTGGCTTCACACCCTCCGCGCCGATCACGACCGCGGCGGCTTCTGGAGCGTCTTTCTTCATAACGATGAAGACCTTGCGCCCAACGGCGAGCTGGTCGGCTGGTGCCTTGTCAAAGGCGACAACCGTCGTAGTCGTCGGGATGAGGATTGTCTGCTCTCCCCCCTTGTAGTTAAGCATGAGTACACGGTCCGTTCCGACCTCCTCGACCTTGGAGATATTGGCGTTGGTCATCATGTTTGGCTTGGATTCAAGATCCCACGGATAGTGCCCCTCGGCCAGCCCGCGTAACGATTCATCAAACACGTGAACCTCCCGTGCGACGCGCTTGCCGTCCTCTTCGAAAGATGTGATGCCGACGAACTTGCCAGTCTGAATGGCGCTCATGTCAGCCTTCGTCACGAGGAAAAGGCCAGCGTCGTCGGCGAGTTTGATCGATACAGTTTCTCCCTTGGCGGTTTGAACGTCGATCGTTCCGTCCTTCGCGGCAGTCAGCGTGCCACGGATATGCGCCTGCGCCAAAGCTGGCGCGGAAAACAGCAGACCAACAAGAACCGTTGCGGCAGCAATTGGTACCCAAAGAGTTCGAGACGTGACCATCTGATTTCACTCCCTTTGGTGCTCGGCGGACGAGGTATGCCCACTCCAACGATTGGAATGCCGGCAATTGTGGCGACCTAATCTAGTCGCTTTGAAGACGTCGCGGCTAAATCGAAGGACCTTTGGAGGTCGCTCTGATGTCCGAGAAGGGTCGAAAGCGCTGTTTTGGAAGTCGGTTATTTTGCAGCATACGAGGCGCGCATCACCGGTGCGGCGAGGTCCGTCCAAACGTAACCCTCGTCTGTCTTCACGATATATCCAAGTGACGTAAGTGCATCAAGGTGGGCGCAATGGGACTTTTGATGCCGAATGGAACTCCCGGCTCGTCCCAGAAATCCCACCCGAAACGATCAATGAAGGTTTCCAGCTCCGTATGGTGGGTTATTTAGCGAAGCATAGCCCACCAATCGTCCAGCATCCTGCGTGCTGTCACAACCAGTGCCGGAAGCGATCGCTGTGCAACATTCATGCAGCCAGGGCCGCTCTGCTGTTCTTTTTCCTTGAGGATGCCGGCGGCAACAAGCGCGGCACGGTCATCCGGGCAAAACTCGGATGATTTTCGATCCAACTCTTCGAGGCTAAGTGAAAGTGCGAGAATGCAGGCACCCGTGCCGCGATGGCCTGTGATCTGCGCGATTGATTTGAGGATCAGCTTGTAAGCGCGTGTCGCCGTGATCTCGTGATCCCAGGGAGATTGCAACCACCAATTGCCAGCGACGATCCGCGCGGTGGAGACGACGCCGACGTGGTAGGACGTCGTTTCGTCGCCAAAGCTCGTGGAAAACGCATAGCGCCAATTCCAGGCCTCGACCTTCAGATCGAACGGAACAAGAAGATACTTGAACGAAGGCGCATTTCCTTCGTTCGCTGTTCGCTGGATGAACCGGTCTGCCACCTTGGTGACCTCGAATTGCGTGGGCGATGCGAGCAATTCGGATCCGAGCGGAAGGTCTAGAGCTTGCACAGAGACGGGGGCGGCGAGCACGCGCTGAAGCGCGCAAACCAGCGGTTGAACGAAGTCCGTGCGTTTCAAGTCTGACTGGATGTAGAGCACGACTTCCGCAGGCACGATCGGCCCGGCAACTTCGCGCGGCTGCTCGTGCGCCGGCGCGCCCGACGTCCCGGCGAGTAAGAAGGAAAATATCAGATGGTGCAATCTGTACTTCAAAGGTGCGATACCGCTCGCCTCACAATGCCTTGTTTTCTACCTTATATCGATATTGAGTGGGCTTGCGACCAACGGATGCAGAGACTTCGCGGGTAGGCTAGCGAACTATAACCACCATGTTGAAGAAGGAAGCGAATGACGATTCCGCGCTCGCTCTTCGAGCTATTGCCGACTGCTGCAAACAAAAAAGACCGGGCGCTCCAGTGCCCGGCCTTTCGTTTGGTGGGTGCGTGTAGTCTCACAACACTCGGTTGCTCTCCTTCACTTTTTCCGCATCGAGATACACGCTGCTTCCCATCTCCTTGAACTTGGCACTCATCTGCGCCATGCCGTCCTCGATGGTGCCGGAGATCGACATCCCCACCGAGTTCGGATCGTTCAGCGTCGCCGCGTAATCCCGCACGTCCTGCGTGATCTTCATCGAGCAGAATTTCGGGCCGCACATCGAGCAGAAATGGGCGACCTTGTGGGCTTCCTTCGGCAGGGTCTCGTCGTGGAAGTTCTTCGCGGTGTCGGGGTCGAGGCCGAGGTTGAACTGGTCCTCCCAGCGGAAGTCGAAACGGGCGCGGGAGAGCGCGTCGTCGCGGAGCTGGGCGGCCGGGTGGCCCTTGGCGAGATCGCTGGCGTGGGCGGCGATCTTGTAGGTGATGACGCCGGTCTTGACGTCGTTGCGGTCGGGGAGACCCAGATGCTCCTTCGGCGTGACGTAGCAGAGCATGGCGCAGCCGAACCAGCCGATCATGGCGGCGCCAATGCCTGAGGTGATGTGGTCATAGCCCGGGGCGATGTCGGTCGTCAGCGGGCCCAACGTATAAAATGGCGCCTCGCCGCATTCCTTGAGCTGCTTGTCCATGTTGATCTTGATCTTGTGCATCGGCACATGGCCGGGGCCTTCGATCATGACCTGGCAGCCCTTGTCCCACGCGATTTTTGTCAACTCGCCAAGCGTCTCCAGCTCCGCGAATTGCGCGCGGTCGTTGGCGTCGGCGATCGAGCCGGGACGCAGGCCGTCGCCGAGCGAGAACGAGACGTCATACTTGCGCATGAGGTCGCAGATCTCGTCGAAATGCGTGTAGAGGAAGCTCTCCTTGTGGTGCGCGAGGCACCACTTCGCCATGATCGAGCCGCCGCGCGACACGATGCCGGTGACACGGTTGGCGGTGAGGTGGATGTAGGGCAGGCGCACGCCGGCATGGATGGTGAAATAGTCGACGCCCTGCTCGCACTGCTCGATCAGCGTGTCCTTGTACAATTCCCAGGTCAGCTTCACCGGATCGCCGTCGCACTTCTCCAGCGCCTGGTAGATCGGCACGGTGCCGATCGGAACCGGCGAGTTGCGCAGGATCCATTCGCGGGTGGTGTGGATGTTGCGCCCCGTGGAGAGGTCCATCACGGTGTCGGCGCCCCAGCGGATCGCCCACACCATCTTGTCGACTTCCTCCTCGACCGACGAGGTCACCGCCGAGTTGCCGATATTGGCGTTGATCTTGGTCAGGAAGTTGCGGCCGATGATCATCGGCTCGAGTTCGGCGTGGTTGATGTTGGAGGGGATGATGGCGCGGCCGCGCGCGATCTCGCTGCGCACGAACTCCGGCGTGATGAAGGCAGGGACCTCCGCGCCAAAGCTTTCGCCGTCGGCAAGCGCTGCTTCCGCGCGCTCGAGCTGCTGCTTGCGGCCGAGATTTTCGCGCTCGGCGACATAGATCATCTCCTTGGTGATGATGCCGGCGCGGGCAAACTCAAGTTGCGTGATCTTGTGGCCGTCGAGCCCGCGCAGCGGCTTGTGATGCGCGGTGAAGGCCTTCGCCGCGTGCGACGCGCCGACATTGCCGTTGTCCTCGGGCTTGATGTCGCGACCCTCATATTCCTCGACGCCGCCGCGCTCCTTGACCCAGGCCAGACGATTGCGCGCGAGACCGGCGTTGACGTCGATGGTGACGGTCGGGTCGGTGTAGGGGCCGGAGGTGTCATAGACCGTCAGGTTCGGCTCGCCGGCGCCTTCGGACAGGACGATCTCGCGGAGCGGCACCTTCACGTCGGGCGCGGCTGCCGCCGCCGAGAAGGTCTTGCGCGAGGAGGGCAACGGCCCGGTGGTGACGGCGGGAAGGGTGGTGTCGGGATTGGAGCGAATGTTCATTACGAGTCCTCCGTGGGATTACTGTCAGTTGTTTTCGTCATTGCGAGGAGCGAAGCGACGAAGCAATCCATTCGCGCCGGCATACGCGGTGCCAATGGATTGCTTCGCTTCCGCCTTCGCTCTTCGAGCTACAGCGGACAAGTCGCTCGCAATGACGACGGTGAGAGTTGGTGCTGGTGTTCATGCGGCCTTCACTTCCTGGCCAAGCCACTGCCGCACCCGTGCATCGGGGTCAGCATTCTGGATGACGTCGGAAACGACGGCGATGGAATCGGCGCCGGCGGCGAAGATTTCGGCGGCGTGCTCGAACTTGATACCGCCGATCGCGACCAGCGGGATGGTGCCTATCCGCTTCTTCCATTCGGTGATCTTTGGAATGCCCTGAGGCGCGAAGCGCATCGATTTGAGCGTGGTCGGGAAAATCGGGCCGAGCGCGACATAATCCGGCTTGGCGGCAAGCGCCGTCGCAAGTTCGTCGTCGTCGTGCGTGGAGATGCCGAGCGTCAGACCCGCTTTGCGGATTTCGCCGAGATCGGCATCGGCGAGGTCTTCCTGCCCGAGGTGCAGATGCTTGGCGCCTGCCACGATCGCCGCGCGCCAATAGTCGTTGACGACAAGTTTGGCCGGTGTGCCCTTGATGACCTCGAGGGCATCGGTGACGATCTGAAGGGCCTCGGAGTCATTCAGCTCCTTAGCACGCAGTTGAATGGTGCCGACGCCGAGCAGCGCCAGGCGCGCGACCCAGGCGACGCTGTCAACGACGGGATAAAATCGATCAGGATACGGCATGCCAGAACGGGGTCCCAACGACTGGGGTGGAGGGAGAGGCGAAATCGCGGGCTTCCATCAGCCCGGCTTCATAGGCGGCGCGGCCGGCTTCGACGCCGAGGCGGAACGCGCCCGCCATGGCGACGGGATCGGCGGCTTTCGCAATCGCGGTGTTGAGCAGCACGGCGTCAAAGCCAAGCTCGAGCGCGTGCGCCGCATGCGAGGGCGCGCCGATGCCGGCATCGACCACCAGCGTGATATCGGGCAGGCGATCGCGCAGCAGCTTCAGTGCATCTCGGTTGATGATGCCCTTCGCGCTGCCGATCGGCGCCGCCCATGGCATCACCACCTTGCAGCCGGCATCGACCAGGCGCGTGGCGACGGAGAGGTCCTCGGTGCAATAGGGGAACACCTCAAAGCCGTCCTTGATCAGGATCGTTGCGGCTTCGACCAGCCCGACCACATCGGGCTGGAGGGTGTCGTTGTCGGCGATCACCTCGAGCTTGATCCAGCTCGTGCCAAACAATTCGCGGGCGAGCTTGGCCGTAGTGACAGCCTCGCGCACGCTGCGGCAGCCGGCAGTGTTCGGCAGCACGGTGACGTCAAGCTCGCGGATCAGATTCCAGAACGCATCGCCGGTCTTGCCGCCGGCCGCCTCGCGCCGCAGCGACACCGTGACGATGCCGGCGCCGGAGGCGCGGATTGCCGCCTGCATGATCGCGGGCGAGGGATAGAGCGCGCTGCCGATGAGCAGGCGGGAAGCGAAGGATTTGCCGTAGAAGTTCACCATTCGTGTCTCCGCGTATTGCGGTCTGCTCCCTCGCCCCGCTTGCGGGGAGAGGGTTGGGGTGAGGGGGAGTCTCCGCAAGGGAGGTGAGAGTTGGACTCGCGGAGAGTCCCCCTCACCCGGATTGCATCTGACGATGCAATCCGACCTCTCCCCGCAAGCGGGGCGAGGTGAAGAAAGTTTGCGGCGCTAGCCATCCATCACCCTCCCTGCCGCGGCGTGATGATCTCGATCTCGTCGCCGGCCTTGAGCTCTGTCTCCGCCCAGCGACCCTTCGGCACCACGTCGTAATTCACGGCGATCGCAAAGTGCGTGCCTTCGTATTCGAGCTCGCCGAGCAGGGCGTCGACACTCCCCGACGAAATCTCGCGTTGTTCGCCGTTGACCGTCACGCGCATCGCATCACCTCATTGTCGATCACGCCGCGCTCGATGAAGCCGAGCGTCAGCTCCGCCAGCGCCGGCGCCAGCAGGAAGCCATGGCGGTAAAGCCCGTTCACGCTGATCCGCTCCTGTTCGATGGAAATGCGCGGCAGGTTGTCGGGAAAGGCCGGGCGAAGCCCCGAGCCGAACTCGACAATGCGCGCTTCGGCAAAGGCCGGATGCACCGCATAAGCCGCGCCCAGGAGCTCCAGCGCCGAGCGCACGGAAACGCCGGTGTCCTCGCTCTCGATCGAGGTCGCGCCCAGCATGAAGCGGCCGTCGCCGCGCGGGATCACATAGAGCGGAAAGCGCGGATGGATCAGCCGCACCGGTCGCAACAGCTCGACCTCTGAGGTGTCGATGATGATCATCTCGCCCTTGACGCCGCGGATATCAGGCTCGGCGTCGCGCGCGGCAATGCCGCGGCAATCGATCACGAGACCGTCGAGATCATCAGCCTCAACGCCGCTGTTGAATTCGATTTTGCCACCGGCTTTGGCGATCGCCGCATGCAGCGCGGGCAGCATGCGGCGCGGTTCGACATGGCCTTCGTCGGGATAGAACAGGCCCTCGCGGAAACGTCCTTCCAGCGACGGCTCGAGCTCGCTTAAGCCGCGAGCGTCAAGCCGCCGGTGATTGGCCGTGAGCTTTGCAAAGCGCTCGAAATCGGCGCGGTCGCGGGCATGGGCTACGACCAGCGAGCCATTGAAAGGCGTCTGCGGAAAATGCTGCCGCCACAGATCGAGCGAGCGGATGCCGAGCCTTGAGATCACGGGCTCGGAGGCCTCCGCCTCGCACCAGGGCGCGAGCATCCCGCCGGCCCAATGGCTTGTGGATTCCGTCATCGAAGCGTCACTGCGCTCATGCACAGTGACGGTGCGTCCCGCTTGCGCCAGCAATAGTGCATGCCAGGCGCCGGCGATGCCTGCGCCGATAATGGAAACGGGTGAATCCCCGTGCGGTCTCTTCTGGTACATCCCTGTCCCTTCGCCGGCATGACCCGGATCAGGTTCAAAGGGTCACCGCGGTCTCGGGACTATTCCCCAAGCTTGCGGTATCTCAGCTCCTCCTCGGAGCTCCCCTCGGAACTCGGCTAATGTAAGCCCATGGCTGGGCCTGTCAACTTGCCTGTCGGGAAACTGCAACGCTTCGTCGGCCCTTTTCGCAGTGCATCGTGGCCACGCCAGTCGCGACATTACGCAAGCAACGCGCTGCGCAGCGGCGGTTCCCCTGCATTTTGATCGATGCCGTTAACAAAAAGTCGAGTGCGGCATCTTCTGCTGCGGCAACAGTTCATGGTGCAAAAGTCTCAATCAGGTATATGATCGCGCATGTCAGACATGTCCTGTTGCGACAACAGTCCTGACTATTCGTTGGCTTTCAAGCAACGAGCCCCCACGCAACGAGCCCCGCTTTTGAAATGCCGACCAAGCAAAAGCAATAAGCAGGAAGGGAGTGCGCCATGACGAGATCCGGTCTCTCCAATTTGCCCCGGCAAAATCCCTGTGCCCAGTGCGGCAAGCCGATCGCGATGCCGGAATGGGTGGAATCGAGCGAAGGCCGCACCTGCTATCTCTGGCACTGCTGGGCCTGCGATTATCGCTTCGAGGCGATTGCCTTCGAAGCCGAGGTCGTTCGTCAGCCGATAGCCGCCTGAATCTTAAGCCGCCGAACGCCGGTCATGCTGCTCGCACGGCAGGTTGATGCGCACGCTCAATCCTTGCGGCGTGCGGTCGTGCAGCGATAGCGCCCCGCCATGCGCCAGCACGATCGCCTTTGCGATCGATAGCCCGAGCCCAAAGCCCGCGGCCTCGTCCATGTTGCGCGCATCGTCGCCGCGCACGAAGGGCTGCAGCATGGTTTCCTTAGCCGCATCGGAGATACCGGGACCGTCGTCCTCGATCTCGATATCAGCGCCGCCGTCCGACATGGCGAGGCGAATGGTCGTTTCCTTGCCGAACCTGACGGCGTTCTCGACGATGTTGGTGATGCAGCGGTGCAGGTCATCGGGCCGCACCACCGCCATGGCGTGATCGGGACCGGCATAGGTCACGTTGTGTCCCATGTCCGCGAACTGGTCGGCGACGAGTTGCAGCGAGCTTGCGATATCGGTCAGCGTCATCGCTTCGCCGCGGCGATCGTTCTGCAGGAAGGACAGCACGGCCTCCAGCATCGAGCGCATCTGGTCGAGATCGGCGAGCATGCGGCTCCTCTGCGCCCCGTCCTCGATGAATTCGGAGCGCAGCCGCAGCCGCGTAATCGGCGTGCGCAGATCGTGGCTGATCGCAGCCAGCATCTTGGTGCGGTCGTCCATCAGGGCGGTGATGCGCTCGCGCATGCGGTTGAGCGCACGGGCGACGGCGCGCACCTCTTCCGGCCCGCGCTCGGAAAGCGGCGCCGCGGCGCCGTTCAGGCTGAAGCTCTCGGCGGCCTTGGCGAAGGAGGAAAGCGGCGCGGCCAGCGCGCGGGCCGCCCACAGGCCGAGCAGGGTGACGCTGATCACCGCGAACAGCAGCGTCATGATCCAGGGGCTGCCCCAGAATGGCGGCTGGCGCCCTTGCGCCGGGATGTTCGCCGCGATCGTCGCGCCATCCGGCAGCGTGATGCCGATGCGATCGCTGCCCGGCAAGGGGATCACGCGGTAGCCGTCGCCCAGATGGTGCATCAGGCCGCGCAGGAAGCCGTGATCGATGGCTCCGTGCGGTTCGATCGGTGCCGGAATCGTCTGCGGCGGGAGGCTCTCAAGCCTGAGGTCCGGATAGGCTCGCCTGATGTCGTCGATGAGGCGCGGCCGTTCTACGGACGGAGCGCCGCCCAGAAGCCTCGCCGCCATCTCCAGCTGACGCGGTTCACCCGGTCCGAACGGATCGTGCCGATCCGGACGGGTGATCAGGAAAGCCACGGTGATGATGGCGTGAAGCGTAATGATCGAGGCCAGCACCAGCGCCGCGATCTGCCCACCGATTCCCTTGAGATTGAGGAAGCCGAGCAGCCGCCTCATGATCAGTGGCCGGCAGAGGTGACTGGCGTCACCGTCGGCGTGAACAGATAGCCGCCGGAGCGCACCGTCTTGATCAGGGTAGTGCCTTGTGGATCCGGCTCGATCTTGCGGCGGATGCGGCTCACCAGCACGTCGATCGAGCGCTCGAACGAGCCGGCATTGCGCCCCTGCGTCAGGTCGAGCAGGCTGTCGCGCGACAGCACGCGGCCCGGCCGCTCGCAAAAGGTCTGCAGCAGGTCGAACTCGGCGCTGGTCATCGCGACGCGCGCGCCGTCGGGGTTGCGCAGTTCGCGCAGGCGCAGGTCGATCCGCCAGCCGGCGAAGGCGAGCACGCTCGCGCCATCGGTCGCGCTCGCGATCTTCGCCGCGGCCTGGCGGCGCAGCACCGCATTGATGCGCGCGAGCAGCTCGCGCGGATTGAACGGCTTGCCGAGATAATCGTCGGCGCCCATTTCCAGGCCCATGATGCGGTCGACATCCTCGCTACGCGCCGTCAGCATGATGATCGGCGTCTGGCTCTCGCTGCGCACCTTGCGGCACAGGCTGAGGCCATCCTCGCCCGGCAGCATGACGTCGAGGATGAGCAGGTCGACGCGGCGGTCGGTCATGGCGCGCACCATCTCGCGCCCGTCGGTCGCGGTCGTGACGTTGCAGGCGTTGGTGCGCAGATATTTCGCGATCAGATTGCGCGTTTCGCGATCGTCCTCGACCACGAGGATGTGGGGCGATGCCTGGGTCATGAGGTCCTTTTGTCGGTGATTCGCCCCTGCAGGCGAAGGATTTTTGTTTCCAAATGTTTCTGATGGCCCTCCTGTAATGCCGGGTAACCCACGCAAAGAAGGCGTTAATGCGGTTAACCATAGCGTCCTCGTCGAGTTCACCAACCAAGGGAATCGATCGAAGGAAACCATCATGACAATCTCAGCTCTCTCCTCTAGCTCTTACCAGTCCTCGCCGTTGCAACAGCTTCAGAAGGAGCTGCAGTCGGAGGTCTCCGCCGGCACCATCAGTTCGACCGACCAGTCGGCGCTGTCTTCCGCTCTCACCGATATCGACTCATCGCTCCAGTCTGACCGCAGCAGCAGTCAGTCGAGCGGCACGCAGTCCCAGCCGGGCGACATCAAGTCGAAGATCGACAGCCTCATCCAGAACGAAGTGTCGTCGGGCAAGCTGACCAGCGACCAGGCAACCGAATTGCAGAACGTGTTCAGCAACACCTTTGCCAATGGTCCGGGCGGCAGCGGCGGTCCGGGCGGTGGTGGCGGTCCGGGTGGCCCCGGCGGCGCCGGCGGTCCGCCTCCAGGTCCGCCGCCGTCGGGCAGCTCGTCGTCGTCCTCATCGTCGAGCTCAAGCAGCAGCACCGACGGTTCGTCCACCGACAGCTCGGTCGCCGACCTGTTGCAGCAGTTCCTGCAATCGCTGCAGAACTCGCTGTCGTCCTCGTCTTCGTCTTCCTACAGCGCGACTGGATCCAGCAGCTCAAGCAGCAACAGCAACTCGATCTCGGCGCTGCTCATCGACTATCAGAGCTGATCGCTCGCGACGCGCACACACGCTCTGACTCGGCGCAGCCATCCTTCGTTTGTTCCCCAGCGAAGGATGGCTGTGTCGTTCCATCGACATGATGTCGCACATCTCGGTTCCTCTTTGCGTTGCACATTGCAAATTATTCATCGATCCGGGAACGGCGCGCACGCAGGACGGTTTTCTCCGCATCAGTTCTGATCAGGAGGAACCCATATGTTAGCGAGATCTCTGATGGCCGGCGTTGCCGGTTCGTTGTTGCTTGCGAGCGCCTCGTTCGCAGCGGAAGATTCAATGACATCAGACAAAACCGCTGCGCCGCAGACCACGGCCGCAGCAACCGACATGTCGTACAAGGGCGACTGGCGCGCCTCGAAGGTGGTCGGCCTCAACGTCTACAACGCCCAGAACGAGAATGTCGGCTCGATCAACGATCTGCTCGTCGACAAGAGCGGGAACATCAAGGCCGCGGTGATCAGCGTCGGCGGCTTTCTCGGCATGGGCGCGCGGCTGGTTGCCGTGCCCTTTGACAAGATGAAGTTCTCCACCGAGCCGGTCGCCTATACCGGCGTCAGTTCGAATGCGCCGGGCGCGGGCGGCGCCAAGCCGCCGGCAACGACCACCACGGGCTCGACCGCAGGCTCGCCGGCAGCGGCGTCGAAGCCCAATCCCTGGTATCCCGATCACGCCGTGTTCGACGCGACCAAGGATCAGCTGACAACCATGCCGGAGTTCAAATATACGACCGAATAGTTGCTTCTGCTGGACGACTGACGCGAAACGCGCCCGGAAAACCGGGCGCGCTTTGCTTTGCAGTTGCTTTCCGCGAAACGGCCTGTTGCGTTGCATCCTTTCGGCATGGCTGCGGGGATGTTAGCGTTGCGGCAGCAGGGGCATCCTGCCGCCTGCCGGCTTCAGACCGAACGGGAGGACGTCATGACGGAGAGCGTCTACAAGGTCATCGAACTGATCGGTACCAGCAAGGAATCCTGGGAGAAGGCCGCCGCGACTGCGGTGACCCGAGCTGCAAAAACCCTGCGCGATCTTCGCGTCGCCGAGGTCGTCAAGCTCGACATGCAGCTCGATGAGACCGGGGCAATCGAAGCCTATCGCGCCAAGCTCAACGTATCATTCAAGTTCGAAGGCAGTTGAGTTCAAGTTCGAAGGCAGTTGAGCTTGCTGAAACGAAACGCGCCCGGAAAGCCGGGCGCGTTTTTTGTTTGCGATGGAGAAGAAGTAGGGTGGGCAAAGCGAAGCGTGCCCACCATGGGCTGCGAGAAAGAAGTTGGTGGGCACGGCGCAAGAGCGCCTTTGCCCACCCTACGGTCTTCGCCTCAATTCCCCTTCACCAGCGGGCAGCCGCCCTTGTCGAGCGGGCGGAACGCCTCGTCGCCGGGCACGGTCGCGATCAGCTTGTAGAGGTCCCACTCGCCCTTGGATTCCTCGGGCTTCTTGACCTCGAACAGGTACATGTCGTGCACCATGCGGCCGTCGATGCGGATCTTGCCATTCTTGGCGAAGAAGTCGTTGACCGGCGTGGCGCGCATCTGCTCCATCACCTTCGGCGCCTCGTCGGTGCCAATGGCTTCGATCGCCTTCAGGTAATGCATGGTCGCCGAATACAGGCCGGCCTGGATCATGGTCGGCATGTGGCCGACCTTGTCGTAGAAGCGCTTGGAGAAGGCGCGCGTCTCGTCGTTCATGTCCCAGTAGAAGGCGTCGGTGACGATCAGGCCTTGCGTTGCCTTGATGCCGAGCGAATGGGTGTCGGTGATCTCCTGCAACAGCGCGATCATCTTCTGCCCGCCCTGGGTGATGCCGAACTCGGCCGCCTGCTTCAGCGCGTTGGTGGTGTCGCCGCCGGCATTGGCCAGCGCCACGACCTTGGCCTTGGAGGCCTGCGCCTGCAGCAGGAAGGAGGAGAAGTCGGACGAGTTCAGGGGATGACGCACGTCGCCCAGCACCTTGCCGCCGCTCTCCTTGACGACATTGGCCGCGTCGCGCTCCAGCGCCATGCCGAAGGCGTAGTCGGCGGTGACGAAGAACCAGGTGTCCTCGCCGCGCTTGACCATCGCCTTGCCGGCGACGTTGGACAGCGCATAGGTGTCGTAGGTCCAGTGCACGGTGTTGGGCGAGCAGGCGACGCCGGTGATGTCGGACGAGCCGCCGCCGGAATTGATGTGGATCTTGTTCTTCTCCTTGGTCAGCGCGGAGATCGGCAGCGCGACGGAGGAGGTGGGCACGTCGAAGATCGCATCGACCTTCTCGTTGTCATACCAGTTGCGGGCGATGTTGACGCCGACGTCGGGCTTGTTCTGGTGGTCGGCATAGATCACTTCGACCGGCTTGCCCTTGACCTTGGCGCCATAGTCCTCGACCGCCATTTGCACCGCGGCGAGCGAGCCCTTGCCGGTGGCGTCGGCATAGAGGCTCGACATGTCCGTGAGCACGCCGATCTTCACGACATTGTCGGAGATCCCTTGGGCGTGCGCCGCGCCGCCTAGCGCGGCCAGCGCGAGGCTGGTGGCGAGTGCGGTGGCAAATGACTTCATTTTTTTCTCCCTGTTTTTTATCGAAGCTGTTGGTTGTGCTTGCCCTTCTAGCCACATTTGGCAGCCGCGGGAAAGGGCGGGCGAGTGGGAAGATTGGCTAAGGCATGCCCAAAAACCGGGCGGTATTTTCGTGCCGCGAAGACCGTCGTTCACCTCTCCCCGCTCGCGGGGAGAGGTCGGATCGCATCGCCAGATGCGATCCGGGTGAGGGGGACTCTCGGGAGACTGAACTCGTGGAGAGAGCCCCTCACCCCGACCCTCTCCCCGTAAGAACGGGGAGAGGGAGGAGAAAGATCAAAACCCCGGCACCTTGGTGATGGTGGCGCTGATCGCGCCTTCGGCGGCGATGATGACGCGAAGCGTCGTGGAATCGAAGGCGATCTCCGACATGCTGATGTCGTTGATATTGGCAGCGACCTTCGCGCCGTCGTCGTTCTTCTGCAATTGGGCGATGGCCTGGCCGATCTTCTCTCGCGCGTTGCTCGCAAACGGCTTCAGGTCGACGCTGGCCTTGTGCAGCAGCGCCTCCTGCAGGCTGGGCACGGCCGCGCGCGCCGCGGCGCCAAGCAGCCCGAACGCGGCTTCCGATTCGACCGCGAGCTCGATGTCGGTCAGCCGCAGCATTTGCTGCGCGGGGTCGAGGACCGGGCGGCCCCAGATGTGCAAGGTGGCGTCGGCACCGAAGCCGAACCAGCTCGCCTTCTCCTTGGCGTGCACCAGAAGCGAGATCAGCAGGCGCTCGCCGGCGGGCGCGATCGTCGCCTGCTTGACGGTAACATCGACCGGGCCCGAGCCGTCCTCCGGATAGGTCTTGCCGGCGATCTGCGCCTGCAGGATCGTGTTGAGGTCGGTGAAGGGCAGGTCGATCGGCACGGCGATGCTGACCCCGCCCGGTGTCGGCGGCACGATGGTGATCTTGTCCGGGAACGGACAGTCGGGCTTTGTCTCGGTCGAGGTGACGCGGGTATCGGCCTCGATACCGATCGTCGCAGTGATGGCAGAGCCGTCGACCTTCGGCTGGGCAGCGAGCGCGCGGGTCGGCTTGAACTCGAGCCACAGCGGCGGCATCGACTCGGTTTGTCCGCTCCCCTGCAGCGGGATCGAGCGGCAGGCCTTGGCCCACTGGATACGCGCGGTGTTCTCCATCGTCGGATCGCTGCGGATGCGCTGGCCGACCTGATTGAGCTGCTCGCCGACGGTCTTGTCGATCATTGGCTTGACTTCGTTCGGCACATTGACGCGGGCGCCCGCGACCACGAGGCTGGTGTCGCCCATGCTGACCTGCGCCGAGAGATTGGGCTCGACGCGCCAGGCGGCGGCGAGTTTCGGGTGCGAGGTGATGGTCACCGTGCCCTTCAGCTCGGCGCTGGCATTGAGCTGCTTGATGTTGATGCTGCCGACGCGCTTGGCCGCATCCGCGCCGAGCAGGCCTCCGATCGCATCTCCCACCGCGCCGGTCGCCTTCGACGACAGCGATCCCGTGACGTTGATCTTGCCGTTCAGCGGCGTCGACAGCGACAGCATGTCCTGCGCACCGGTCGCGGCGATCGGCCCACGCGAAGCAGTCCAGCCGATGTCGGCGTTCTGCAGCACCTGCGAGACCGGATTGTCGGCCTTACCGGCGAAGTTCCGCGGCGCGGCCTTGTCGGCAGCGTCGCGCAGCGCCGCCAGCGAGATCGAGACCGGCGCCATCACAAAGGAGGAGCGCGCGGCCGGCGGCAGCGGCGGAAGTGCGACCTGCGCCGCCTTCGGCAGCGGCGTGCCCGGCGACAGCCAGTCGAGCGCTTTCAGGCTGACAAAAAACGAGACCACGACCACGGCAAGCGCGATCAGGATGGTTTTAGGGTTCAGTTTGAGCCCAAACGGCAGTTGCATCGTCCCCCCGGACTGATTCAGGCAGAGTTTACAAGGCGCTGGCGGGGGACGCCAGCCAAGGGGGACGACCTATACAAGAAGGCCCCGGCGATGCCGGGGCCTTTTTTGGGCTTACGATAAGTTAATTTCAGCGAACGGCGGTGGACAGGTCAGCCCGGCGCTCGGACATCGGCAGCACGACCACCTTGGTGCCGACGTTGACGCGGGAATAGAGGTCGCTGACGTCTTCATTGGTCAGGCGAATGCAGCCCGAGGAGACGTGCGTTCCGATCGTTTCCGGCGCGTTGGTGCCGTGGATGCGATATTCGGTGCTGCCGAGATACATGGCGCGGGCACCGAGCGGATTGCCGGGGCCGCCGGCCATGTGGCGCGGCAGATAGGGCTGGCGGGCGATCATCTCCGGCGGCGGAGTCCAATCCGGCCACTCGGCCTTCTTGGTGACGGCCTGCGTGCCGGACCAGGTGAAACCGGCGCGGCCGATGCCGATGCCGTAACGCACGGCCTGGCCGTTACCGAGCACGTAATAGAGATAGGTGTTCGGCGTATCGATGATGATGGTGCCGGGCGCTTCGCGCGTGGCGTAGCTCACGACCTGGCGGCGCAGGCGGGCCGGCAGCTGGAAGGTCGAGCCCTGGTCCTCATACGGCGCGGCCTGCTCAACGGCCGGCGGTGCCACCACGTCCTGCTGCATCGGCGGCGGCAGGAAGAAGAACGGGAAGGGCGGGGTTTGCGGCGCGGCCGAGGCCGGCCCTGCGAAAGCGATGGCCGAAATTGCGAACGCGCCGAAGGCAGCGGCTCTGCGGGAATTGCGGCTGAATGCGCTGAGATTGAGCATTTGTCGTCCCCTGTTTTCGCCCTGACCGGCTTGTTGCCGGTTCAGAATTTCCTTACCTGTGCCAATACAGGCCAAAGGTTTCGGGACGTTTGCTTCTCCCCCTCAAAACGGTTTCGTCGCGTTAGGGAATTGTTTCATGACGGTTTCGCGACCCCGAAGGGCGACTTAGCCCCAAAAAGATTCTGCAACAGTTTCATGATGTCACACGCCTGAAATATCTGTGTCCGATCTATCGATCCCTGAGAATCGTCGCAACGTTTCGGGGTCCCGTGATGCGGATCTTAATCGCTACAGATGCCTGGCGGCCGCAGGTTAACGGTGTCGTCCGCACGCTCACGTCGCTGGCGCGTGCTGCCTCCACGCTCGGCGCGGAGATCGAATTCCTGACGCCCGACGGCTTTCCGTCGGCGCCGCTGCCGACCTATCCGGGTCTGCGCATCGCGCTGCCGAACCGCAGCGAGATCGCGCGCCGCATAGAAGCGGCCGCGCCCGAAGCGATCCATATCGCGACCGAAGGCCCGATCGGCTGGTGGACGCGCAGCTACTGCCTGCGCCACAAACTGCCCTTCACCACCTCCTACACCACGCGCTTTCCCGAATATGTGTCGGTGCGCACGGGCATCCCCGATGCCGTCGGCTATTGGGTGCTGCGGCGTTTCCACAACGCCGGCGCGACGACGATGGTCGCGACCAAATCGCTGCTCGACGAGCTGAAGGACAGGGGCTTTACCAGGCTCGGCGCCTGGACGCGTGGCGTCGACACCAACCTGTTCAATCCGGCCGAGCCGGCCGAGCTCGATTTTCCGCGGCCGATCTTTGCCACTGTCGGCCGCGTCGCGGTCGAGAAGAATCTCGAAGCGTTCCTGTCGCTCGACCTGCCCGGCACCAAGGTCGTGATCGGCGACGGCCCGGCGCGCGCAGAGCTCGAGCGCCGCTTTCCGGACGCGAAATTCCTCGGCGAGAAGACCGGCAAGGACCTGACCTCGCATATCGCCGCCGCCGACGTCTTCGTCTTCCCGAGCCTGACCGACACGTTCGGTGTCGTGCAGCTCGAGGCGCTCGCCTGCGGCACGCCGGTCGCGGCGTTTCCGGTCACGGGTCCGCTCGATGTTATCGCCGATCATCAGGTCGGCGCGCTGGACAAGGATCTGCGCGCCGCCGCCTTGCGCGCGCTGACCATGCCGCGCGAGACCTGCCGGGCGTTTGCGCTCGAACGTTCCTGGGAAAAATGCGCCGAGATATTCATCAGTCATCTCGCGACTTTCCAGCCGGCAAAAGTTCCTCGTCCGGCGCCGGTTATTACGCGTTCCAGTCCGGTGCGCAGCTGATCAATCCACGATATAAAAACAGGTGAGAGCTATCCCCATGGCAGAGACTATGAAGCTTGACGGCACTAGGCAGTTGGATTTCGACCGCGAGTCGGTCGAGCAGGCCTATGACCGCTGGGCACCGATTTACGACCTGGTGTTCGGCGGCGTGTTTTCGAAGGGCCGCGATGCTGCGATCCAGGCCACCAACAAGATCGGCGGCCGCGTGCTCGAAGTCGGCGTCGGCACCGGCATTTCGCTGCCGCTCTATTCGCCCAATGTCCGCATCTTCGGCACCGATATTTCGGAAGCGATGCTGAACAAGGCCAAGCAGCGTGTCGCGGAAGGCCGGCTCAAGAACATCGAAGGGCTCGCGGTGATGGATGCCGAGAAGCTCGAATTCCCCGATGATTCCTTTGATGTCGTGATGGCGCAATATGTCGTCACCGCCGTGCCGAACCCGGAAGTCGCGCTCGACGAGTTCGCCCGCGTGCTGCGGCCGGGCGGCGAACTGATCATCCTGACCCGCGTCAGCGCCGATGCCGGCATGCGTCGAGTCATCGAGCGGACGCTGCAACCGGTCGTGACGCGGCTTGGCTTCCGCACCGCCGACTTCTCCTGGTCGCGCTACACCAAGTGGCTCGCCGGTGCCAAGGGCATGGAATTGGCCGAACGCCGCCTGATCCCGCCGCTCGGCCACTTCTCGCTGGTGCGTTTCCGCAAAACTGAAGTCGCCGCGGCTGCCTAACGCGATCGGATCGCGTCTCGCTTCGCTCACGGTGAATATGACAGTGGCATGACATTACGATGATGTCATACGCCGGTAATGTTGCTCGTGTACAACCATCCCGACTCACACCTCCCCTTGGGGTTCGCAATGATCCAGAATTTTCTCGAACAACTCCGCATCCAGCGCTGGGATGACCATCGTTTTTATCACCACAGCCGGATCAACCAGAGCCTGCATTTCGTCAGCGCGATCAGCTTTATGGTCGGCTACATCATGATGTTTTTCGATCCGATGATGTCGGCCCTGATCGGCTGGCTGGTTTCGATGACCTCGCGCCAGGCTGGTCACTTCTTCTTCGAGCCGCGCGGCTACGACGAAATCAACCAGGTCACGCACGAGCACAAGGAAGATATCAAGGTCGGCTACAATCTGCGCCGCAAGGTGGTGCTGATGACGATCTGGGGGCTGGTGCCGGTCGTGCTTTATATCAGCCCGACGCTGCTCGGCCTTGCGACACCATGGGTCACCGCCGGTGATTTCGTCCGTCAGGTCGCCAAAATATGGCTGCTGGTGGGCCTCGGCGGCCTGCTGTTCCGCACCGTGCACCTGTTCTTCATCTACAATGTCGAGACGGGCCTCGTCTGGATGACCAAGATCATCACCGACCCCTTCAACGACTTCATGCTCTATCGCCACGCCCCGCTCGCGCTGCTCCGCGGCGAGATGATCGATCCCGGTCTCGACATCCTCGAGCACCAGGCAATGGAAGAAGCGCACGCCTGAGTGTGCTGCGCATCATTTCTGACGCGATGGCCGGGCAAGTCCCGGCCATCGGTGTTTTTGGGGCTGCGATGAAATCGGCAAAAGCGACGATAAAGGTCCGGTCCGTAGGGTGGGCAAAGCGAAGCGTGCCCACCATCACGAGCGGAATGCTTAAAGGTGGGCACGGCGCTGGCGCGCCTTTGCCCACCCTACGTTCTTCGTCGACCGTGGCAGTGCCTGTGCGGAGACTGGGAGGCTCAGCGCTTGAACACGCTGCCGAGCATCTCTTTGAGGATCTGGCGCTTGATGTTCTTGTTGGTGAGCTTGCCGTCGTGCCACCACCAGCCGTCCTGCTTCATCTTGGTCGCGGCCGCGACGAAGCGGCTCGCGACTTCGTTGAAGTCGGCATCGGTGTAGTTCAGGCTGAAGATCAGCCGTCCCGTGCCGACCCAGCTCAGCGCCAGGCCCTCGGCGCGCAGGTAATATTGCAGCATCCAGTTGTAGCGGGACGGCGTGGTGTAGCTGACCGTCCAGATCGAGGACAGGTTGGCGAAGCGGACCGGGAGATCAGCCTGCTCCATCACGCCGTTGAGCTGTTTGGCGCGCGCGTTCCAGAGATCGTCGATGCCGTTATAGACCGAGCGGAAGTTGGGGCTGGCGAGCCGGCTCAGGAACTCGTCCATCGCACCCATGACGTAAGGGTGCGAATTGAAGGTGCCGCGGGCGAAGCAGACATCGGCCGGCCGCTCGTCGCGGAAGCGGCGCATCAGCTTGTGCGTGCCGCAGACGACGCCGATGGGCAGGCCGCCGCCGAGACTCTTGCCATAGGTGACCATGTCGGCTTTCACGCCGAAATATTCCTGGGCGCCGCCGGGCGCGAGACGGAAGCCGACGAACACCTCGTCGAAGATCAAGACGATGCCGCGCTCGGTGCAGACGTCGCGCAGCTGCTTCAGCCATTCGGTATAGGCGGCGCGGTCGAAATTCGCAGCTCGCGACGAGTCGACCAGCGCGGAATCGCCGGGCGCGTTGGAATTGGGATGCAGCGCCTGCAGCGGGTTGACCAGCACGCAGGCGACGTCGCGGCGGGTGCGCAGCACGTGCAGCGTCTTCTCGCTCATCTCCGAGAGCGTATAGGTCTCATGCGGTGCCACCGGATTGCCGACGCCGGGCTGCACCTCGCCCCACCAGCCGTGATAGGCGCCGGCGAAGCGAACCAGATGCGTGCGCTTGGTGTGGTAGCGCGCAAGCCGCACCGCCTGCATCACGGCCTCAGTGCCGGACATGTGGAAGGAGACTTCGTCGAGCCCGGAGATCTCGCAGAGCCGGCGCACATTATCCGCGACCGAGGGATGGTAGGCGCCGAGCACAGGTCCGAGCGCATGCGCCCGCTTCTCGCCGATCTCGATGCACTCTTTATAAAAGTCATTGCCGAAGATGTTGACGCCGTAGGAGCCGGTCAGGTCGTAGAAGACGTTGCCGTCGAGATCGGTCACGTTGACGCCCGACGAGGCCTGCAGGAACGAGCCGGCGCCGAGATTTTCCCGCACCAGGCGGCTGTACTGGAACGGCACCCGGTAGGCCTGGGTGAATTGCAGGTCGGAGATCTGGGTGGCGGCTTCCGCGGTCGCCTTCTTGCTTTTGGCGAAGCGTTCTTGGTAAAGCGCAGCCAGGCGGAAGAAGCTATCCTGACGGCGGGTCGCCACCTCGTTCGGCGCGCCGTCGGTCCGGAAGTAGTCGTCGATGTCGAACTCGTAGAACGGGAGCAGCCGCGCCACCCGGCGCGACATCTTCGAGTGTCCCGCGAGCGAACGGTGCTTGGCGCGCGACAGCTCGATGCGGGCCTTGACCTTGGGGGCGACGACCGCGGTCGCGGCAACGGCGCCTGCGGCGAGCGAAAGAATCGGTATCGACGTATCCATAAGCACAGCGCTAACCAGTCCTGCTGACAGATTCATGACAGTCAAAAGCCTAATATCTTCCCTTACCGAGCAGGAAGACCTCAATTTCCTGCTGACCAACCGCGTCCCCCGGGCGGCCCTGACCCGCTTCATGGGCTGGTTTTCCAAGATCGAGAACCCGATTGTGCGGGATTTCTCGATTGGCTGCTGGAAGCTGTTTTCCGACCTCGACCTGTCGGAAGCCAAGGAAACGCACTTCAAGAGCTTGCACGATTGCTTTACCCGCGAGCTGAAGCCGGGCTTGCGGCCGTATGATCCCGATCCCGCCATCGTGGCGAGCCCCTCCGACGGTCTCGTCGGCGCTCACGGCACCATCCGGGACGGCGAACTCTACCAGATCAAGGGCGCGCCTTATTCGCTGATCGACCTGCTCGGCGATGGCGCGCTGGTAGAGACGCACCGCAACGGCAAATTCCTCACGCTGCGGCTGACCTCGAGCATGTATCACCGCTTTCACGCAGCCCATGACGCGCATATCGAGCACGTCACGCTGATCCATGGCGACACCTGGAACGTCAATCCGATCGCCTTGAAGCGGGTCGAGCGGCTGTTCTGCAAGAACGAGCGCGCGGTGATCCGCACCAGGCTGAACAACGGCGATGCGCTGACGTTGGTGCCGGTTGCGGCCATTCTGGTCGCGAGCGTGCGGCTGCATTGCCTCGATCGTGTGCTCAATGCGCAAACGCAAGGCCCGTTGCAGTTCCCCTGCGACGTCGATGTGACCAAGGGCGAGGAGCTCGGCTGGTTCGAGCACGGCTCGACCATCATTGTGCTCGCACCGGAGCATTACGAGTTCTGCGAGAATATCAGCGAATGGGGAAGAATTCGCGCCGGCGAACCTTTGCTGCGGAATCCGCACGCGTAATTTCGATTTTATGGTGACATTTCACATGTCACGCCGCTATAAAATTCGGATTCGAAATTTTTTGAATGTGCGAGTGAAACGAAATGGCAAGAGTGCCTGTGATGGCAGCGGGCGGCATTGTGATGCGGCGGGAGCAACCGCCGCTGATTGCTGTCGTGCGCCTGCGCAAGCGCGACGAATGGGTGTTGCCGAAAGGCAAGCTCGACGAAGGCGAGACGGCGCGCGCCGCCGCCAAGCGCGAGGTGCTGGAAGAGACCGGGCATAATGTCACCGTCCACGAATTCCTGGGCACGCTGGTCTATGAGTCCGGCGGCCGCTCCAAAGTGGTGCATTACTGGCGCATGGAAGCGGGCAACACCCAGACCCGCGAACTGATGAACGACATCCGCGCGGTCGATTGGCTGCCGCTCGATGAAGCCCTGGTGCGGCTGTCGCGCGCCTATGAACGCACCTTTCTGGAAAATGTCGGGCCGCTCGCCGTCAGCGTGCTGTCGCGGCGGCTGAAGGCGAGGGCGCAGGCACAAGCGCCCGTTGCCAAAGCGCCGCCGGCAGTCAAGGCACCGCCAACGGTCAAAGTCGCGTCGGCGAAGAAGCGCCGCGTCAAGCCGCCGGTGGTTGCGCCGCAGCCGTCCATCGCCGAACCGGTTTCTGCGCCGCTCGTAGAGCCTGCGTTGTTGCCGGATGTAACGGAGATGTTCGCGAGCGACATGGACGTGGGGTTGGACATGGGGTTGGGCATGCCGGAACTGCCGAGCGAACCCGAGCTGTTGCAAGCGCCGGCGCCGCTGGTCGATGAAGAATTCGTTCCGCAGCTTGATGCTAGCGAGGCCGAGGCGGCGACGAACGAGCTGGCCGAAGCCGACACAGCGGAAGGCGAGGCGGTACAAGAAGACGGCGACGACACGCCCGATCGCGACGGCAAGGCGCGCAAGAGCCTCGCGCAAAAAGTCCGCAACTGGCTCGGCCGCGCCGCCTGAGCGGCGCTTGCGCGCTGACGAATAATTCCATCGCAGCAAGCAACGCCTGAACGGTTCCTGGTGAGAGCCGTTCAGATTCGCGTCTACCTCTTCTTCTTATCCTTTGGCGGCTTCGGTCGCGGCGCAACGGGCCTGTTCTGGAATCCGGGCCGCTGCAATCCGCCCGCCGGGCGCGACGGTCCGGATGGCCGCAGCAGCGGCTGACCGTTCGGCAGCGGCGGCGGAGTCGGCTGACCAGTAGGCTGTCCCGTTCTTGGCACGGCGTTCGGCTGCGCCGGAGCGCCGGGCTGCCCCGGTCTTGCAGGCTGCGCCGTTTCGCCCGGACGCGGCGGCGTGCCGGGCTGCGCGGGACCTGCCGGCGTGTTTTGGCCTGAGCGTGGTGGCGTGCCCGGTGCAGCCGGATTTGCCGGCGGCGTGGTTTGACCTGGCGTGGTCTGACCTGGCCGCGCCGGCTGTCCGCCTTGGCCCGGTTGCCCAGGCCGCTGGCCCTGGCCGTCACCTTGCCGGTTATTGGGCCTGCCGGGTTGTTGCGGCTGGCCGGGACGGTTTTGTCCGGGCTGCGGCTGACCGGGCTGACCCGGACGGTTCTGGCCTGGCTGTTGACTTGGCTGACCCGGCCGCGCCGGAGCGTTGCGGTTGTTGAGACCCGGATTGGCGCGGCGGAAGGCGCGCTGCTCGGTGACGATCTGCCGGCCGACCGTCTGCGTCGCGTGAACCTGGCGCACAAAGCCCTGGTCGCGCGCCTGCTGTTGCGGCGAGATCGTCAGCGGCACGGCGGCAAAACGCGCGCCGGCTGTGCCGGGACGAATCGAAAAGCCGCTCGCGCCCGACGACAGCGCGCCGAGCCGCGCGCCCATGCGGTCGTTCACTTCGATGCGCCCGACATGGCCGTCGGGGTCGGGATAGAGCTTGATGTTGACGTTGTTGGCGTTGGCCGCCGCCGCGCCGTCCTCGGGCACCTCGACCAGTCCCGTGGTGCCGCGGATGCCGAGGGTGGCCGTCGGCGTCGTGATCTGCATGTTGCCGGTCTTGGCAACCTGTGCGGCGACAAAGGCGACCGTGCCCTTGGCGATGTCGAAGGCGCCGCTGTTGTTGCCGCCGCCGTCCGCATAGACATAAGTGTCGATGATGATCTTGGCATTCGCCGACAGATGAAACGTGGTGGCATCGTTGAAGGTGATGCCGAGCGAAGAGCTCGCCGCCGTCTGCACGGTATCGTTGAGGTAGATGTCGTCCTTGAGCTTGAGCGCGATCGAATCCTTGTTGCGGATGACGGTCGCAACCCCCGTCAGCGACGCCACATTGCCGATCGGCTCGTCACTGGCAGCCTGCTGATCCGCAGGTGGGTTGGCGTCTGGAGAAGGTAAGGGCACGGGCGT
Source organism: Bradyrhizobium sp. (assembly GCA_035487555.1). Classification (GTDB taxonomy): domain Bacteria; phylum Pseudomonadota; class Alphaproteobacteria; order Rhizobiales; family Xanthobacteraceae; genus Bradyrhizobium. Next base: position 45,605 of record DATHMA010000020.1, read on the forward strand.
TGTCGCGGGGGCCGGTGTCTGTTGCGGCTGGGCCTGCGCCACCTGCATCGACCCGGAGGGCGCATCGTCGGCAGTGATCGCAACGTCGGTGCCGGTCAGTATCGGCATCGCCTGCACGCGCGACACGGCGCAGAGCGCGAAGAAGCCGGCCAGCCAGATCGCGGTAACAAGCCGATGCAATGTCACAGTGGAACCTGCCCGGGTCCGAGCCAAGATGACGCCGCGAGAATAAGCAGCCTACTGCATGAACCCTGCGTGAATAGCCCATGCCCCTGCCACCGTAAATCTGGCGGCGGTCGCCGTGCCAGGTTTTCAACGATCCTTCACGGCGTGATCACTCCGGCACGCCGGCGGCACGCAGCGCCTCAGTATAGGTTGTCGCCATCGTCTCGACCGGGAGAGGAATGCGCTTGAAGAAACCGGCTATCGTCAACTCCGGTTCGACGTCGAGCAGCTCCCGCGCGATGGCGCCTGCGCGTTCCTTCTGACCGAGCTTGACCATCGCAACGATGAGGACCCGTAGCGCCACGGCGAAACGCCGGTTTTGCGTCAGCGCCTTTTCGGCCCAGGCGATGGCCTCGGGATAATTCTCGTCGACGGTCGCGGCGATCGCCAACGCGCCGGCGGCAAGCCAGCCGCGCGGATCGCGCGGGCTCAGGCGCTGGGCACGCTCGATCATGCCGCGGCCTGCGCCCTGATTGCCGCGCATGATCTCGATCCAGCCGCCGAGCGTAAGCGCCATGACCGAGTTCGGATTGATCATGAGCGAGCGCGCGAACAGCTCGGGCGCAGCGGCGCGCCGGTCCCGCGACATGTTCCAGATCGCAAACGCGGCCATCCACAGCACCTGGGCGTCGTTGGGCGCCAGCTCCACCGCGCGCCACGCGAGACTGACGCCCTCGGCTTCATGCGTATCGTCGGCTGCGACCCAGCCCTGGAAATGGCGCAGCGCGTGGCAGTAGGCCGCCATGGCGAGCGCCGGCGCGTAGGCCGGGTCGATCGCAAGCGCCCGGTCGAGACAGGCGAGCGCAGCGGTCGTGCTCTCGGCGGTGAAGGCATGTTCGAGCCCGTAGGCGCGCAAAAGAAGATCATAGGCGTCGAGCCGGCTCGGCTTGCTCGACTTCTGGCGCTCGACCTCGGCGAGCTGCACCGTCGGCTCGATCACGGCGACCACGCTTTCGGTGATGCGGTCCTGCAGGTCGAAGACGTCACTGAGATCACCGTCGAAACGATCAGCCCAGAGGTGCCGCCCCGAGACCGCGTCGATCAACTGTCCGGTGATCCGCAGGCGGTTGCCGCCGCGGCGGACGCTGCCTTCGAGCACATAGGCGACGCCAAGCTCACGTCCGATCTCGCGGATGTCGACAGGCTTGGCCTTGTAGAGGAAGGAGGAGTTGCGCGCGATGACGACCAATCCGCTGCAGCGGGACAGTGCCGTGATGATGTCTTCCGCCATGCCGTCGGCGAAGAAATCCTGCTCGGGATCGCCGCTCATATTGGTGAAAGGCAGGACCGCGATCGACGGCTTGTCCGGTTCGGAGGGATACGCAGGTTCGGGCATCGACGGCGAAGATGGCGAGTCCGACACCTCGCGCACCTCGGCGACAAAGCGGATGCCCTTGCGCGGCAGCGTGCGGATCAGCCGCTGCGCCTCGCCGGTATCGCCGACCGCCACGCGGGCCGCATTGACGCGGCTGGACAGCGTTGCGTCCGAGACGGTGCGGCCGCGCCAGATGGTATCGAGCAATTCGTCGCGGCTGACCACGCGATCGCGGGCGCGAATGAGAAATTCCAGGAGGTCGAATACCTGCGGCTCGAGCGCGATCTGGTCCTGGCCGCGGCGCAGCTCGCGACGGCCGGAGTCGAGCACGAAGCTATTAAAATGATAGAGCAAATCGTCGATCCCGCCGGTCCGTGCCAGCCGGCTCTTTGAGAGCCTTGCAGCTTCTCTCTACCGCAAAAATCATGGCGTTCTGAAGCACAAATCCACGTGTTCTGAAAGCAGAGGACCCGGTGCGGGAGTATGGTTTACCTGCTCCCGGATACAGCGACATAGGCGAGCCGGGACAAGATCAAGGAGACCGACATGTCCGAGGACATCAACCAGCGCCGGCGTGACTTTCTTGGCGTCGCCGCGGCGGCATTCGCAGCCGCCCAGTTCGGTACGGTCGGCGCTGCAGGCGCCGAGACCAAGGCGAAGCCGGCATTGCCCGCGATCAAGCCGGGAACCAATACGTCCTTCGCGCCGCTGAAGCAGATCGACGCCGGGTTGTTGAATGTCGGCTATGCCGAGGCGGGCCCGGCCGACGGCCCCGCCGTGATTCTGTTGCACGGCTGGCCCTATGACATCTACAGCTTCGTCGATGTCACGCCGCTGCTTGCGAAGGCCGGCTACCGTGTCATCGTGCCTTATTTGCGCGGATATGGCACGACCCGCTTCCTTGCCAGCGACACGTTCCGGAATGGTCAGCCCTCGGCAGTCGCCGCCGATATCGTCGCGCTGATGGATGCGTTGAAGATCCAGAAGGCTACGCTTGCCGGCTTCGATTGGGGCGCGAGAACGGCGAATATCATCGCAGCCGCTTACCCCGAGCGCTGCAAGGGCATGGTCTCGGTCAGCGGCTATCTGATCTCGAGCCAGGAGTCCGGCAAGATGCCCTTGCCGCCGTCGGCCGAGCTGCAATGGTGGTACCAGTTTTATTTCGCGACCGAGCGGGGCAGGGAAGGCTATGAGAAATACCGCCATGATTTCTCGAAGCTGATCTGGCAGCTCGCCTCGCCGCAATGGAAGTTCGATGACGCGACCTACGACCGCAGTGCGAAGTCGTTCGAAAATCCCGATCATGTCGCGATCGTGATTCATAATTACCGCTGGCGTATCGCGCTTGCCGAAGGCGAGGCGCGTTATGCCGAGCTCGACAAGATCATCGCCGCCACCCCTGTCATCACCGTGCCGACCATCACGATGGAGGGCGACGCCAATGGCGCGCCGCATCCGCCGCCGGCGGCCTATGCCAAGAAGTTTTCCGGCAAGTACGAGCATCGCGATATCAAGGGTGGCATCGGTCACAATCTGCCGCAGGAGGCCCCGCTGGCATTCGCACAAGCCGTCGCCGACATCGACGCGCTGGCCTGAAGGAGCCGCGCATGTGAAAGACCACGATCTGGCCTTCACGCGATTTGCACGCTGATCGCATTCGCGAAGTGAGCGCAGCCTAGCTGCGCTTCATGTTCGGCGTGAGACTGAGCGGCTTGCCCGGCTTGGCCGTGGATGCCGTCGTGTTCGGCGCCGGTGCTGGCACGGGTGACGGTGCTTCGAACACCGCCTGGCAGCCGCTGCTCAACTGCGAATATTTCCGGATCATGCAGGCGGTGATGCGATCGACGTCGGGAATGTACTCGCCGCAAAGCCGCATCGCATCGCCCGAGCACATCTGCTGCTGGTCCGGCGTGTAGGCGTAAGCACTGCTGGTGAGCAGGCCGAGCGCGAAAGCGATCGCGGCCAGCAGCTTGCCGTTGTTCATCTTCGATCCGGCGAAAGCCATGAGAATCCCCTGCATTTTACGCGAAGGGCGCCGCATCGGCGCCCGCTGTCGGGTCGGAGATGTAGGCGGCGACCGTTTCGGGATGTCTTCACGGCGTGCCCGAAACGGTTTCGTCGGGCGTGGCGATTGTTTCATCGCAGGCTGGCCGCAGCCGCGCAAAAAAACACCCCGCGACGAATGTCGCGGGGTTTTCAGTCTTCGGGAGGAAACAGTTAGCTGATGCGCTTCCAGGTCTGGCCGCCGCAGAACAGGCCGCCGAAGGCGCAGCCCTGGACTTTGAGGATGTTCGGACCCTTCATCGCGATCGTGGAGTCGTAATTGCTGCCGGAATCCGGATCGTGGATGCGGCCAGTCCATTTGCTGTCGGACGGCTTCATGTTGATCAGGATCTTCTCATTGGTGTGCTCGGAGTAGCCGCACAGATTGGCGCCGCACTGCTCGATGCGCACGTTGCCCTTGTCGTCGGCGGTCTGCCACAGGCCGACCGGCGTGGTCGGTGCCGCGGCCGGCGGAGCTGCCTGCTGAACCGGCGGAGCGGCGTTCGCAACCGGCGCCGGGGCGACTGGCGCCGCAGCGGTCGTGGCGGCTGGGGCGCGCGCGTCGCTGGTCGTCGCGGGCAGGCCGGACAGGCGCTCGCGCGACCCGTTGTCGGTTGCGGGCGTCGGCGGAGCGGGCGGCGGGACATTGTTCGCGACCGGCGCCGGCGGGAGCGGGGCAGGCGGAGGCGGGTTGTTCGCGACCGGGAGCGGAGCAGGGGCCGGCGCTTGCGCGGGCTGCGCCTTGGCGGGGGCAGAAGTGGTGGCGACATCATCGTCGTCATCGCTGGACTTCTTGCCCTTGAGATTGATGTTCTTCAGGTTGACGGCCGAGCCGTTGTTGCTGACCGAAAGGCACGACAGTGAGTTGCAATTGCGCGCCGCCTCGATGTGGATCTTCTGCCCATCGATCTCGAAGGAGATTCCGTTGCCGGCATGCGCGTTGGTTGACGCCATCAGCAGCGCGGCCGCTGCGGCGAGATAAAACGTCTTTTTCATCGGAGCCTCCATCCAAGGTTAGGCTGTTGAGGTTGGGCTGTTGAACGTGGGCGGACGCTACGCCCGTAGCATCAGTGCTTCTGTGATTGGCGTCACAGCGAGTGGTTCAACGCGAGGACGCCGATTTGCCGGCACGGCCACGCACGCGTGACTCAGGTCACATCCAAACCGGCTCATCGGACCTAGCCTGGCTCGATGGCAGGGGGAGGAGGCTTCGATGAAGCGATTGGTCTGGCTGGTGGGGTTGATGGTGCTCGGTTCGCCTGCCTTTGCCCGGGATTATTCATTCGTCTTCCGCGGCCACGACATCCATATCGAAGCCGCGCGGCATTGCCGCTCGCTGTCATGCGTTTCGGTGCTGGTCGGCGACCGGCACAATCGGCGCGATCGCGACGACGATGAGGTCGCGACCGTGCGCGATCGCGCCCCCGCTGCCGTGGCACCTCCGGCTCCCGCCCAGGCACAGCCCTTGCCCGCACCGGTACAAACCGCCCCAGTGGTGCCGCGCGCGCCAATCGCGCCGGCTGTTGTGACGGTGCAGCCCGCAATCCAGCCGGTTCAGGCGCCGGCGCAGCCCGCACCGCCGCCCGTGCAGGCGCAGCCGGCGCCGATGCCCGCGCCTGCACTGGCCTCCGCGCCTTCCACCGCGCTACTTCCGCCGCCTGCGCCGCTGCCTCCGCCGCCGGCCAAGGTGGAGCAGCCCAAACCACAGCCACCGGCACGCGTGGAAGAAGCCGAGAGCGATGGCGACACGCCGATCGGCGACTGGCAGACCGAGGCCAAGACCAACCTGGTCCGCATCGAGACCTGCGGTACGTCGCTGTGCGGTTTTGTGCTGGATGCCGCGACCCATACCAAGGGCGAGACCGTCCTGATCAACATGAAGCCGAAGAACGACACGGAGTGGACCGGCAATGTCTACAGCCGTGCCAGCGGCAACAGCTATTACGGCACGATGACGCTGAAGGACGGCAAGACCCTGCGCGTCGAGGCCTGCGCGGTCGGCTCGTTCTTCTGCTCCGGCAACAATTGGACCCGGATCGAGCAGAAGCCGGCCAGCGCTGATGACCTGATCTCCTCCCACGAGACGGTGGCGCGGGTCCGCTCATGACATTGTGATCGCGTCCGCACGCCCCCGTCATGATATGACGGCGCACCTTTCTTGATTTCGATACGCAAACAACAACAAAAACAGCAACAAGAACAAGCGTGCGTACTGACGAACAACAGTTGACCCTGACGTTCCGCTGCCCTGCGGAGCTGGAGGGTAGGATTCCGCCGCCGGTACCGGCTTCCTCCTCACTTCCCGACTGGCTCAGGACCATGCCGCCCCAGGCAGTCAATGAGCTGAACCTGCATCAGGAAGATACCGTCAAGCGCTGCCCGCCCTTCGTGGACGCGATGACGCACGGCTTCCTGATGCCACTGATCTGCGATCTCAAGATCGAGAACGGCGAGATCAGCTGGGACAACGACGCGCTGCCGCCCGGTGGATCGCTGAGCTTTGTGCGCGCGCCGGTCAGTTTCCATGGGCCGAACCAGGTGAGCGGCACGCCGCTGTTCGAGCCTGATCGCTTCCTGATCAAATTCCATTCTCTTTGGACCATCGAGGCGCCTGAGGGTTACTCGGTGCTGTTCACCCATCCGATGAACCGCCTCGACCTTCCCTTCACCACGCTGACCGGGCTTGTCGATTGCGACCGCTATCACGACAACTGGATTCATTTTCCCGCGCGCTGGAACGATCCTGATTTCTCCGGCGTGCTGCCGAAGGGGACGCCGGTCGCGCATTGCGTGCCGGTCAAGCGCGGCGATTGGACCATGCGCACCGCATCGTTCACGGCAGACGAGACGCAGCGCGTGCACGATCTCACTGCGGCGATCACCCGCGAGAGCGGCCTCTATCGGCGGCAATTCCGCGCGTGAAGCGGCCGGCGAACAGCCGCAGCGGCGAAGCGTTGGAGCGCGCGGGCCTCGCGCTGCGCATGAACCAGCCCGGCGAAGCCGAGCGGCTTGCATCCGAAGTACTGAAGGCCGAGCGCGCCAATGTGATGGCCGCTTCGCTGCTCGGTCAGGCCTTGCTGGCGCAGAATCGCGCGGAGGAGGCGGTCTCCCCGCTGGAGAAGGCGGCGCGGCGCAGCGGCGATCCTTCGCTCGAGACATTGTTTGCGATCGCACTTGCTTCCAGCGGCCACGATGAGGACGCGCTCGTGCAATTGCGCAAGACCACGGCGCGGCGTCCGATTTTTCCGCCGGCGTTTCGCGAGCTGGCGGCCCGGTTGAGCAAGCGCGGCGAGATCGAAGCTGCGATTAAAGTGCTCGAAGAGTGCCTCGCGCAGTCCGGCAACATCGCCGAACTACAGCTTGATCTTGCGACGCTTTATCTCGGTCGCAATGCGCGGGGAAAGGCACGAGCGGTGCTGACGGAAGCACTCGCTGCGGCGCCGGGGCGGCCGGACATCGTCGCGCTGCTGGCGCGCATCATGCTGCTCGACGGCGAATATGCCGCAGCCGCCGATGCCTACCGCCATGTGCTGGCGGTTAGACCCGATGACGCCGCAACGCGCGCGGATTTCGCGGTGTGCCTGATGGAGATGGGTGAACGCGAGGCCGGCGAAGCGAATTTGCGCGCGGCGACGCGCGGCCGTCCCGATATGGTCTATCGCGCCGTCGGCTCGCTCGCCGCGCCCGCCCACGGCCGTCTGTTCCTGCGCCCGAGCGCGGTGGTGAAATTCCTCAACGACGACAAGCGCTGAGAGCCGGCGGCATCACCGCCCCGACTGCTCGAATTTCCGATGTCTCATCGGACTCGTCATGGCAGAAGACGAGCCGCGAGCGTGACGATCCTAGACGATGCGCCCCGCAGAAGCTAAAGTCACCAAAGGGTAGGCTTGGCATTATAATCAGGGAGGAATGGGTTATGTTGCTTCGTACCATCGTCTTGATTGCCGCCTCAGTAATCATTGGCATCGCGTGTATCGCGACCGGCTCAACCGCCACCTTTGCCCGCGATGCCCAGATGACTCGCCTCCACCACAAGGGCACCCATCATCACAGCGTCAATCATGGTCGATCCGCGCACCCTGGGAGCATGGGAAACTCTGCTCCGGCAGCGAAGTAGAGCCTGCTCCATACCTGGGCCCCGGCGTCTGTCCGGGGCTTTTGTTGGCGGGTAAATCTCCCGCGGGTGCTGTTGCACGCAATCTGGATTGAGTTGCGGGCGATGTCACAGTTTGGTCCATCGCGTCATTGAGCTGCGCTGCAAACCTTAATCGCTACCGGTGCGCCGTGCGTTTCCCCGCGCATGGTTAAAGACTCATGAAATCAACGCGTTGATAAGTCTTTAAGTAAAATCGTCGAAGGTCGCGCGATGACGCGCGGAGTTCGTTTGTATCTCGTCGGCTCTGTCGTCCTCGTTTCGCTAGCGGGTTGCGGCCGCGGATTTTTTCAGTCCGCCGAGCGTGAGCCATGGAGGGCCGAGGCCGAGGAGGCGTGCCTGAAATCGGGCGCGGTGAAAGAGAGCGCCGAACTCGTCCGGATCGATCCGATCTCCGGCCCCGGCGTCTGCGGCGCCGAATTTCCGCTGAAGGTTTCGGCGCTGGGTGAACCGAGCTCGACCTACGGCTTCGCGGACGATGATCCGCGTCCGCCGGCCAATATCGGCAACCAGCCGCGCTGGCCGGTATCGCAGCCGCCTCCGCAGCAAGGCTATCCGTCCTCGCAACCCTATCCGCAGCAGACCTATCCGCAGCGCTCGACCTATCCGGAAACGGCGGTCGGCCAGCCCAGCTATGGCACGCCTTCCAACGCGCCGATCTCGCTGCAGGCGCCCGGCGTTGCGCCGGATGAGGATGAAATCAATTTGCCGCCGGAAGGCGCGCCTGGCCAGCGCGACGGCATCGTCCGCTCGCCCTATCCGGCGCAGCAATCCTATCCGTCATCGCAGGCCTATCCGCCGCGTGACCGTTATGACGCGCCCGCTTCGCAGCAGCCGATGCCTCCACTCGGGCCCTCGCGCGGCACGCCGATCGAGGCCGTCGGCCCGGTCGCGGTGAAGCCGGCCGCGACGCTGGCCTGTCCGATCGTCTCGGTGCTCGACCGCTGGCTCGCCGATTCCGTGCAGCCCGCCGCGCAGCGCTGGTTCAACTCGCGCGTGGTCGAGATCAAGCAGATATCCGCCTATTCCTGCCGCGGCATGAACGGCAATCCGAACTCGCACATCTCCGAGCACGCCTTCGGCAATGCGCTCGACATCGCCGCCTTCACGCTCGCCGATGGTCGCCGCATCACGGTGAAGGACGGCTGGCACGGCCTGCCCGAAGAGCAGGGCTTCCTGCGCGACGTGCAGGGCGCCGCCTGCGAGATGTTCACCACCGTGCTGGCGCCCGGGTCCAACGAATATCACTACGATCACATTCATGTAGACCTGATGCGCCGCTCGAGCGGCCGGACCATCTGCCAGCCCGCCGCCGTTGCCGGCGAAGCGGCGGCCGTGCGTGCCGGCGGCCGCTATGGCTGGCGGCCGGGCGGACCACCGGTCACCGGTTCCGTTGCCCCGGCGCGTCGTCCCGCCTACCGCTCGCTACCCGACCAGCCCTATGTCGACGATCACGACGGCAGGCGGCGCGCCGGGAACGATTAGCCGAGACCACCGCGCCCGACCGCCAGGCGCTGCAGATCATTTGTTACTACCCAGGTTGTACTGGATAGCTCACGCAAGGCGCAGGGATTTGGCGAGGTTTGA
>DATHMA010000021.1:0-6516 GCA_035487555.1 Bradyrhizobium sp.
CGGGCGTTTCCTGAAAATACTCTAATCAGCTGTTATTCCTATTTGAATCCCGGCCCGGTGGGTCCCGATGGTGGCCCCGCAAGGCCGATCAGGCCGTCCTTCTGCTCGCCGGCCGCATTCGCGGGGTACCGCTCGTCCCCATATAGCGATATCAGGGTGCTTCGGCCGCAACCGCACCCGAGGCTCAAGACAATCGAAGTCATGACAATCGACGACCTCATCGAAAACTTCTCGCTGCTCGAGGATTGGGACGACCGCTACCGCTATGTCATCGAGCTCGGCCGCATGCTCGAGCCGATGCCGGAAGCCGAGCACTCGGCGCAGAACAAGGTACAGGGCTGCGTCAGCCAGGTCTGGTTGTCGAAGACGCTCGAGCGCGGCGGCAAGGAGCCCGTCCTGAAATATCTCGGCGACAGCGATGCGCATATCGTGCGCGGGCTGATCGCGATCCTGCTCACGCTTTATTCCGGCCGCACGCCGCAGGAAATTCTTGCTACCGATGCAACCCGTGTATTCGACGAATTCGGTTTTCGCGACCACCTGACGCCGCAGCGTTCCAACGGCCTGCGCGCCATGGTCGAGCGCATCCGCACCGATGCGCGCGCGGCGCTGGCCGAGGCGTCCTGAGTTACTTCTTCTTCGGGCGCTGCTGCCCCAAGCCCATCTTCTTCGCGAGCTGTGAACGCGCCACGGCGTAGTTCGGCGCGACCATCGGATAATCCGCCGGCAGGCCCCATTTGTCGCGATATTGCTCCGGCGTCATGTTGTATTGCGAGCGCAAATGGCGCTTCAGCGACTTGAAGCGTTTGCCGTCTTCCAGGCACACCAGATAATCGGGGTTGATCGACTTCTTCAGCGACACCGCGGGCTTTGCCGGCTCGGCAGGTAGGTCGGGCCGGCCGTTCGAGACACGGAGCAAGGCCGCATGAATCTGGCTGATCAGGTTCGGGATCTCCGAAGCCGGCGTCGGATTGTTGGAAAGATAGGCCGAGACGATGTTCGCGGTCAGGTCGATGAAGCTCTTGCCGACGGCATCGGTCATGCGCTGAACCCTTCAATTCTGCTGTGGTGGAAGCTTTGTTCTGGACCGGGCAATCGCGAATCGCGCCAATACTCGGCGAAAGCTTACGCTACCTGCCGAATATGAGCGAATGACTGCAAATGACAAGAACAACGGCGCCGTATTCTATGGATCTTTCCGCCAATCACGAGCGCTGGTCGAGATGGGCACGCAGCTCATCGATCGAGGCGAAACGCATCATGCCTTCCGGCATCTGGGCCTCGATGGAACCGTCGGAATAGAGCGAATAGGCCATGCCGTCGACGACGCCGCTTTTCAGCACCGTCACGCCGGCCGGCGGCTCCTCGGTCCGTGCAGGCGGCGCGCGCTCGGCGGTAGCCGAAGGCGGATTTGATTCGGCCGGTGCGGGCGAAGGCGGCGGGCGGCCCGCCCGTCGCTGCGGCGACAACTCGGCTGCACGGTCGGCAGCCCTGTCAGCATTCCGTTCGGCAGCCCTTTCAGCAGCCCTGGGCCGGTCCGGCCTGGGCCAGGCGTCCTCGAAATTGGCCGGACGCGGTTCGCTCATCTCCGCAACCGGCGGCGCCATCGGCGGCCGCTCGCGATCCTTCCGCACGCTCGACTGGAACATCAGATTGCGCCGCGGCTTCTGAGCCGGCGCCGACGCGGCCTGCTCGGGCTCTGCCCCCTCCACTGGGGCGTCCGGCGGACGCCCGCGGCCAGCGGGGTCTTCGTGCCAAGGCGCTACCGGCGCGCCCGCCGGCTCGGCCTGAGGCACAATCGGAGGTGGCTGTGAAAAAGCTGGCCCCGATTCACCCGGCGCCGCTGCGGCCGGCCCTGGTGCCGGGAATGCTGGCAGCGTTGGTCTCGCACGAGGCTCCGCTGCCGGGCGGGAATTGCCGGCGGCCAGGCGGCGCGCAACCAGGCGCAGTTCCATCGCCACCACCGACAGGCCAAGCAGGACCAACCCGGTGCAGAGCCCGACGGTACCCGCCACGATCAGCGTGTTGCCGAAACTGAACTCCTTGACCGGAATCCCGATGCCGATGGTCACCACGCCGATCAAAGCGGCCAGGGCGCCAACGACCTGCAAGACGATAATCATCTACTCCACCCCGCGCATACCGCGCGCCTCTGGTTGCCACGATACCGTCATATTGTGCACCCCGCTATCGGCCATTTGCCGCGCGCGTCGCGAATGGCAATCCAATCCGCAACTTATTTCCTTTACGGTTACCGGACACCGCTCGTAGCCGACCTCCATGCTGCAATGCAATTAAGGCAGCAGCGGCAAATTGCGCCACAATTGCCAATTACTTGGAAAGGCGAACTGCGCTATATGGATGCCGGGGAATGAGGCTCAAGAGCGCCAGAGCTGGGCCATAGGGGACACCGGGTTACCAATAGCCATGTCATCCATCACGACTTCCGTCATCGAAACGCCAGAGCGGCGCTCGGTGGAACAGACTTGCGACGATCTCGCCCTTCTGGTGCTGGCGGCCGTTGCGCTGATCGCGGGTCTCACTTTCCGTGATTACGGATTGGGCTGGGACGACTACACCCACGCCGAATATGCCGATCTTTTGTTGCGCATGTACGGGTCCGGCTTCAAGGACACCGGCGCGCTCTCCTTCGCCAATCTCTACATGTATGGCGGCGGCTTCGACATGGTCGCGGCGCTGCTGCACAAGGTCATTCCGCTTGAGCTGTTCGAGACGCGGCGTCTCGTCGGCGCCACCGTCGGTGTCATTGGCCTTGCCGTGACATGGCGGCTCGGCCGCCGCGTCGGCGGTCCGCTCGCCGGCCTGGCTGCGCTGCTCTTGCTCGCGCTGTGCCCGATTTTCTACGGCCACATGTTCATGAACCCGAAGGATGCGCCATTCGCCGTCGCGATGGTGATCCTGATGTTGGGATTGGTGCGGCTCGCGGAAGAATATCCGCAACCCTCGGCGCGGACGATCCTGATCGTCGGCATCGGCGCGGGTCTGTCGATCGGCTCGCGCATCCTGGGGGGCCTTGCGCTGGTCTACGCGCTGATCGGATTTGTGCCGCTGTTCCTCGAGGAGTTTCGCACGCAGGGTGCGCGCGAAGCGATCCGTCGCTTCGTCCATGTGCTCTATGTGCTGCTGCCGGGGCTCGTGCTCGGCTATCTGATCATGGGGCTGATCTGGCCGTGGTCGATCATCCAGTTCGACAATCCCTTCCATGCGCTGACCTACTTCTCGCACTTCTTCGAGAAGCCGTGGAAGGAGATGTTCGACGGCGCACTGGTGTCGGTGCCGGACATGCCGTGGTCGTATCTGCCGACGCTGTTCGCGCTGCAGCTTCCGGAAGTGCTGCTGGCGCTGCTCGGTGCCGGCGTCATCGGTGCCTTCGTGGTGCTGCCGCGAACCGACGTCGCCGCACGGCGCAAGACCATTCTGCTGATGCTGATGCTTGCCGCGACGCTGCCGATTGCGATAGCGATCGTGAAGCGGCCGGCGCTCTATAACGGCATCCGCCATTTCGTGTTTGTGATTCCGCCGATGGCGGTCCTGGGCGGTGTCGCCTTTGCATGGATCATGAACAAGCTCAGCAACAATCGCCGGAGCTGGCAGCCCGTCGTGCTCGCCGTGTTCGTCTTCGGCCTGCTGCTGTCGCTCGGCGAGATGATCCGGCTGCATCCCTATCAGTACACCTACTTCAACCACATCGCGGGCACGGTCCGCGCCGCCGACGACCGCTTCATGCTGGATTATTGGGGGCTCGCCTTCAAGCAGGCCTCCGACGGCCTGCGCGAGCAGCTCGACGAGCGCCAGGAAGTGCCGCCGCCGGGGCGCAAATGGAAGGTCGCCGTCTGCGGCCCGCAGCGCCCGGCGCAGGTTGCGCTCGGTCCCGACTTCACCATCGGCTGGGACAGCCATGCGGCCGACTTCGCCATGACGCTTGGCGAGTTCTACTGCAAGGGCCTCTCGGCACCCGTCATGGTCGAGATCAAGCGCGACGACGTCGTGTTCGCGCGCGTCTACGACATCCGCGGCAGGAGCATCTCGAGCCTGCTCTCGATCCCGGCGCCGTAGCGATCAATCACGATATCGGCCATGCCGGAATGGCGCCTTGCTGCGGACAAGGCGCCGGTTTAGCCTTCCTTCAAATAACAATTGGGAGACTTGCCATGTCGCCAGCAGAAGCGCGCCTCAAGGAAGTGCCGTCGGGAATGACCGCGGCGGAGTGGGAGCAGCGGATCAATCTCGCCGCCTGCTATCGCCTGGTCGCACTCTATGGCTGGGACGATCTGGTCGACACCCACATCTCCGCGCGCGTGCCCGGCCCCGAGCATCATTTCCTGATCAACCCCTACGGACTGTTGTTCGACGAGATCACGGCTTCGAGCCTGGTGAAAGTCGATCTCGACGGCAACCAGCTCTCCAAGAGCGATTACAGCATCAACCCTGCCGGCTTCACCATCCATTCGGCGATCCATGAGGTGCGCGAGGACGCGATCTGCGTGCTTCATCTGCATACGCTGGACGGCACCGCGGTTTCAAGCTCAGCCGAAGGCCTGTTGCCGCTGAACCAGACCGCGCAGCTCGTCACCTTCGACCTTGCCTATCACGACTACGAAGGCATTGCGCTTGACCACAACGAGCGCCCTCGCCTGCAGAAGGACCTCGGCGATCACAACCACATGCTCCTGCGCAACCACGGCACACTGACGGTCGGCCGCTCGGTCGCTTCCGCCTTCGAGCGCATGTACCATCTGGAGCGCGCCTGCTCGATGCAGGTGCGCACGCGCGCGCTCGGCACGCCGACCTATCCGGTCGAGGAGGTCGCCATCGACAAGAACACCGAGCTCCTGTCCAACCGCGATCGCGCCGAGCTGCGCTCGACGGCGCTGGTCTGGCCGCCGCTGCTCCGCAAGCTCGACCGCATCGACCCGAGCTATCGCAATTGAAATTTCATGATTTCGGGGTAGTATCGCTGTCGAACTACCTCTGCACTACGAATCAAAACGCCGCCCAATTCCGGGCGGCGTTTTTGCTTCGTGCGGTTCGTCATTGCGAGCGAAGCGAGGCAATCCACAACCTTGCAAAAATCGACGGCGGCTGGATTGCTTCGTCGCGGAGCCTGTCATCGGGCGCGCGTTCGCGCGACCCGTTGGCTCCTCGCAATGACGGATCGAGCTACCGCGGCAATTCGGCGAGTTCGGCCAGGATGCGCACCCAGGAGCGCATGCCCTTGTGGAAGCTCTTGAGGTCGTACTTCTCGTTCGGCGAATGGATGTTGTCGTCGTCGAGGCCGAAGCCGACCAGCAGCGAGTCGAGGCCGAGCGTTTTCTTGAAGTCGGCGACAACAGGGATCGAGGCACCGGAACCGAACAGCACCGTCTCCTTGCCCCATTCCTCCGCCAGCGCCTTCTTGGCGGCGGCGAGTGGCTTCATGTCCCAGGGCAGCGCGATCGCAGGTCCCATGGAATGATCGCCGAACTCGACCTTGCAATCGCCGGGAATGCGCGTGGTCACGTAGTCGCGGAAAGCCTTGCGGATTTTGGCGGGGTCCTGGCCCTCGACCAGGCGGAATGAAATCTTGGCGGAAGCTTCCGCCGGAATGACGGTCTTCGACCCCTCGCCGATATAGCCGCCGACAATGCCGTTGATGTCGCAGGTCGGACGCGAGGCGAGCTGTTCGATCAGGAGGCGATCCTTTTCGCCTGCGGGGATCGAAAGCCCGACCGGTTTGAGGGCCTTCTCCGGCGTCAGATCGAGCTTCTTCCATTGCGCCAGGATGTCCGGCGGCAAATCCTTCACACCGTCATAGAAGCCGGGAATGGTGATATGGCCGTTCTCGTCGAACAGACCGCCGAGAACATACGTCAGCACGCGGATCGGATTGCGCGCGGCGCCACCGAATACGCCGGAATGCAGATCGCGGTTCGCGGCCTTGATCTTGACCTCGTCATAGACAAGCCCGCGCAGCGAAGTGGTGATCATCGGCGTGTTCGGATCCCACATGCCGGTGTCGCAGATGACGGCGTAATCGGCCTGCAGCTCGTCCTTGTTGGCTTCGAGGAACGGCACGAAATTCTTCGAGCCGACCTCCTCCTCACCCTCGAGCAGGATGGTGACGTCGAGCGGCAGCGATCCGGTCACGGACTTCCAGGCGCGGCAGGCCTCGACAAAGGTCATGAGCTGGCCCTTGTCGTCCTCGGCGCCGCGCGCGACGATGATCTTGCGGCCATCGGCGTGGTTGGTCACGACGGGCTCGAACGGCTGATGGTGCCAGAGATTGAGCGGATCGACTGGCTGCACATCATAGTGTCCGTAGAACAGCATATGCGGCCGCGCGCCGCCCTTGCCGTTCGCCTTGCCATTGCTTCGGGCCACGATCGCAGGATGCCCCGCGGTCGGCCGCACCTCGGCCTCGAAGCCGATGGTGGCAATGTCCTTGGCGAGATGCTCGGCTGCCGCCTTGCATTCGCCGGCGAAGGCAGGATCGGCCGAGATCGATTTGATCCGCAG
>DATHMA010000022.1:0-4652 GCA_035487555.1 Bradyrhizobium sp.
ATCAGACCCGTGCCAAGACCGTCGTGGTCAACTCGTACTGGCAATTGCCGGCGCGGCTGTTCGACGACACCGAGGAATTGAGCCAGTGGGCGAGGGCCGCACTCGGCGCCGCACAACGTGCCGCGCTGAAGAAGCGGCCGCCGACGAAGAAGGCGAAGGCTCCGGCCAAAAAGGCGGTGCCGGCGAAAACCATCGCGAAGAAGAGAGTCGGCAAGAAGATCGTGAAGAAAAAGTCGCCGCGGAAAAAGTCCTCATCCTGAGGAGCAGGCGCAAGCCTTCGTCTCGAAGGATGGCCGCGGGCGAGATGGAGGCCTCATGGTTCTCGCGGCGATGCGCAGCATCGTCCGGAGACGCGCGTTCCGCGCTCCTCACCACGAGGGACGAGATCAAGCCACCTGGCTTTGCGTCTCGGCGGTGTATTCCGGATCGACTTCGCAGACCACGCGGTTGCGGCCGTTACGCTTGGCGGCGTAGAGGCAGGCGTCGGCGCGTTCGATCAGGGAATCGGTGTCGTCGCCGGGCTTGAGCATGGAGACGCCGACCGAAATCGTGACGCGGCCGAGAATCTCGCCGGTCGATTTCTTCTTCAGTTCCTTCGCCATCACGGCTCTGCGAATGTGATCGGCGACCGTCAGCGCCTGGCGAAGCGCGGTGTTGGGCAGTACCACCGCAAACTCCTCGCCGCCATAGCGGGCGGTGATGTCTCGACCCTTGATGGTCTGCTTCAGCGACAGGCCGACCAGGCGCAACACCTGATCGCCCGTGAGATGGCCGTAGGAATCGTTGAACGATTTGAAGTGATCGATGTCGAACATCAGAAGCGACAGCGGCTCGCCGGCAGCCTGTGCATTCTGCACCTCCATCTCGATCATGCGGTCGAAATATTTGCGATTACCGAGGCCCGTCAGCGGATCGGTCAGGCTCTCGGCGCGAATCGCCTCCAGGCTCTGCTGCAAATTGGAGATCTCGCTCTTGGACAGCGTCAGCCGTTCCTCGAGCGCCTTGTTGGTCTCGCGCATCTCATGCGTCGACTTCATCAGCGATTGTACGACCGCCTTGACCTGCTCGCGGGTCTTGGCGCTGGACAATTTCTGGGTCGCGCCGTCAAGGCTCGCATTATAGCTCGCCGACATGCCGAGCGCGTCGGTGAGGAGCACCATCACGTCGTCGATCTCGCCGATCACGCGCGCGCCGACCTTGTCGATGCGGTCGGTGGTCTTGATGTGGGAGAGATAGGTGTCGTAAATCTGCTCGAGATCGGCCTCGGTCAGCTTGCCGCTGCGCGCCAGTGTCTCGTTGATGATCTTGTTGAGCGGCGCGTTATATCCGGTCGCGTAGACGTACCAGATTTCGTAATTGCGAGGGACGGCGGTCTGGCGAAGCGATCTGATCTGGCCAAGCGCGACTTCCGCGAAGGCCATTGTGCGTTCGTGTTCGTCGAGCACGGAAATGTCCCCATAGCGGGGACCGCCCGCCTGCCGCAATAACTGGAATTATGGGTGCCAAGGTAGTGGAGGGAAGTGAAGGAGCGGTAAATGGTTCCCGTCGGTTCCCTCCGACGTCAGGCTCTGGCGTCAGACTCCAACGCTCAGACTCGGGCGCGGACCGGTCGGAGCAAAAACGCCGGCAGATGCGAATGGTCGCCGGGCTCCGATTCGACTTCCCGCGCACGTCGCGGCTCATTGCGTGGCGCGGCCGGTGGCCGTGGCGTCGATTCTTGCTGCGGCGCGCCTTTGGGGCGATGGGCGCCGCCGCCGGCATGACGTCCTTCACGTTCGCGCTGCGGCTTGCCGCGGCCGCGGCGCGAGCCTTCACGGGAGCGCGGCTCGCGCGCAGGCGCGTCTTCCGCGGAAACTTCGGCGCGATCGGAAACACTGACTTCGGCGCGGGGGATGCTCTGGCCGATCAGCTTTTCGATCGCGGCCATCGATTTGTGGTCGAGCGGGGAGACGATGGAGATCGCGACGCCGGCGCGCCCGGCACGTCCGGTGCGGCCGATGCGATGAACGTAGTCGTCGGCATGATGCGGAACGTCGAAATTGAAGACATGGCTGGTGGTGGGGATGTCGAGGCCACGGGCTGCGACGTCGGAAGCAACCAGCAGCGGAATTTCGCCCTTGCGGAATTGATCCAGCGCAGCGGTGCGCGCCGACTGATCCATATCGCCATGCAGGGCGCCGACGCTGAAGCCGTGCTTCTGCAGCGATTTGTGCAACAGTGCCACTTCGCGCTTGCGGTTGCAGAAGATGATGGCGTTCTGCAGGTCCTTGGCGTCGCGCAGCAGCTGGCGCAGCGTCTCGCGCTTCTCATGCGGCTCGCGGCCGACGCTGACCTGGAATTGAGAAACACCGACGGCCGTGGTCGCGGGCCTGGAGACTTCCACCTTCTGCGGGTTGTGCAGGAAGGCCTCGGTGATGCGGCGGATTTCGGGAGGCATGGTCGCGGTGAAGAACAGGGTCTGCCGCGTGAAGGGAACGAGCTTGCAGATGCGTTCGATGTCGGGGATGAAACCCATGTCGAGCATTCGGTCGGCTTCGTCGATCACCAGCAGCTCGACGCCGGTGAGCAATAGCCCGCCGCGCTCGGTGTGGTCGAGCAGGCGGCCGGGGGTTGCGATCAGGACATCGACGCCGCGCGTCAATTTGGAGTCCTGGTCGCCGAAGGAGACGCCGCCGATCAGAAGCGCGACGTTGAGTTTTTGGCCCACTCCATAGCGATCGAAGCTTTCCTTCACCTGAGCGGCGAGCTCGCGCGTTGGCTCGAGGATCAGGGTGCGCGGCATTCGTGCTCTGGCGCGGCCCTTTTCGAGGATGGTGAGCATCGGCAGCACGAACGCTGCCGTCTTGCCGGTGCCGGTCTGCGCGATGCCGAGGACATCGCGCCGCGCGAGCACGTGGGGAATTGCCTGTTCCTGGATGGGAGTAGGGGTGGTGTAACCGGTCGCCGCTACGGCGGCGAGAACCTTGTCGGACAGTCCGAGATTTGAAAAAGACATTGAGCCTCTGGTCGACACCGCCGTTCGGAATCGAAGGTAAAAGGCGGTCGCGTTCGGCCCCGAAACGGCTTGCTTTGGTAAAGCTCTGGGGCGGGTGACTGACGCTGACCAGCGGCCGGTCTTAAAGGAATCGTATCAGACCCAAATCCGCTTTGGCCGGAACATAGGGTCGAAATGGCCAAAGTCAATCTTGGACCGGCCCAAAAAGGCGAAAAAGCTTAACGTTTTCGCACAAATAACGGGCGTTCCGTCATCTCACCTTCAAATCCGGGGTGGCCGCTATCGCTGGTATTGCCTGCGTTCTTCCCTGCTCGTGACGAGCGCAATAATCCGGAACTCGCCCTCAATTTCGCCTAGCCCGTGATCGAGAGATGGCAGCGTAGCTGGGCGCCGCCGGGTTGAACCGGCAAAGTGCCTTGGTCGACTATCACAAAAGTTCTTTTGCCCGGGCGCAGGCATTTCCATGAAGAATCTGAGTTCGCTGAAATTCGCTCTCGCGGCGGTGCTCGTGCTGCTGACCTTGCCGGCAGCGCATGCCGAGAAGCGTGTCGCGCTCGTCATCGGCAACAACGATTACAAGAACGTGCCGAAGCTGCAGAAGGCCGTCAATGACGCCCGCGCCATGGGTGATACGTTGAAGCAACTCGGCTTCACGGTGATGGTGGCGGAGAACCAGAATCGCCAGCAATTCAGCCAGAGCCTGCTCTCCTTCGACAACGCGGTCGGTCCCGGCGACACCGCGTTCTTCTTCTATGCGGGCCACGGCTTCGAGATCGCCGGTCAGAATTATCTGTTGCCGACCGACGTGCCGGCCGCCACCGAAGGTCAGGAAGAATTGGTGCGCGATGCCTCGGTGCTGGCCGACCGCATCGTCGAGCGGCTGCAGAACAGGCAGGTGCGCACCTCGATCCTGGTGTTCGATGCCTGCCGTAACAATCCGTTCGAGCGCTCGGGCACGCGCGCGGTCGCCGGCGGCGGGGGCCTTGCGCCGATGACGCAATTGCCGGAGGGCGTGTTTTCGATCTTCTCCGCCGGCTACAAGCAGACGGCGCTGGACCGCCTCTCCAATGACGACACCAGTCCCAATTCGGTGTTCACGCGCACGTTCACGAAGGAGCTGCTGCAGCCCGGAGAGGATCTTGTCGAGGTCGCGCAGCATACCCGCAAGCTCGTCAGCGAAATGGCCGACAGCATCGGTCACCGGCAGATCCCGGCCTATACCGACCAGATGGTCGATAACGTGTTTCTGAACGGCGCGGCGAAGGGGCAGTCGGATGCGGCAAAGTCTGCTGCGTCTGCCCAGCAGGTCGCGGCTGCCATTCCGCCCGTCGTCGCGCCGCGCAACACCACGCCACAGACCGACTCCACCAACGCGCCGATCGCTTCCTTTTCCCGCCACAATGGTGGTTGGACCGTGGTGTTCTCGATCGCCGACCCGACGCTCGGCATTTCCTGGCGCATGGGCGGGGCCGGCGATTTCCGCGAGACCGGTTTCCTCGACACGCTCGACCCGCGCACGCGCAAGCGCATGCCCAATCCTTCGATCGAGCTTGCCGCGGACGCGCCGGCCGCGACCATCGAAGTGCGTTACATCGATGCGTCAGGCGACATGCAGGGGCCGTTCCCGATCAAGTTCGATCCCGAGGCCGCGCTGCTC
>DATHMA010000023.1:0-39160 GCA_035487555.1 Bradyrhizobium sp.
CCGTTGAAGCACGCGATCCCGGAGTTCCCTACGAAAGTAGGTGGGCACCATATGTCCGGATCCACGGACCCGGCCAGGGACAGTTCCCTAAAGGATCGATAAGGCCCCGGGGATATGTTGGCTCCTGACGCGCGACGCAGCTTCGCAGGGGTAATGTAGCAACGATGCGGCCCGACCGCCAGCGCCCGCGGGGCGGCTGGGGACAAACGACAACCGCCGGCAAACCTGGGTTTGCCGGCGGTTGTCCGTCGAGCGCTTTTGCGAGGCTCAATCCTTCGGAACGCGCAGCACATCCTGCCGCAGGAGGTAGATCGAGGCGGCGAGCAGGACGACGTCCTTCATCAGGAAGGGCACATTGCCGCTCATCGCGGGGAAGCCGGCGACCGGGTCCCACCCGTCAGGCATGAACGGGATGATGGTCACCGTCATGAGGAAGGTGACGGTCGAGCCGAGGGCGCCGAGGATGCCGAGGCGCTTGTCCCAGAACCCCGCGAGGATGAGCGCGCCAAAAGTCCATTCGGAGGCGCCGAGGAACCAGCTGGCGCCGCGATAACCGAAGGCCGGATACATCCACGAGATCAGCGGGCCGTTGCTGATGAACGGCACCAGCCGCTCGGCTTCATAGGCCCACCACTTCTGGTAACCGAAGAACAGGAAGATGATCACCATCGAGGCACGGATGACGTGGTAGTCGAGATCTTCGGCCAACAGGCCGGATCTGCGCAGCAGATTGAGCAAGGGGCGAAGGGCGGTATCGATAAGCGTGTTCATGGTCGTAACTCCTTGTTGGCTTCGGCTCGAACGGTCGCGTTAGCTGACCGCGGGGAAGTCGATGGGTGTGTCGTTGATGCGGTTGAAGACGTTGGTGAAGGCGGTGGTCGCGAAGGCGAGGCTGATGTCGACGAGCTGTGCGTCGCTGTAGCCGGCGGCCTTGATCGCAGCGAACTCCTCTGCGCTGACCGTGCCGCTCGTCTCCGCCAACAGACGGACGAAGCGGATCAGTGCATCGCGCTTGGCATCGCCGGTCGGCTTGCCGTCGCGGATATTCTTCAGCTCATCGGGGTTGAGGCCTGCGAGCTTGCCGAGCAGGCTGTGCGCGGCGACGCAGTAGTCGCAGCCGACGACGCTGCTGATCACGAGCTTGACGGTTTCCTGGTCGCGCCGGGACAAAGTACCCGAGGCGAGCACGCTGTCGGCGGAGAGGATGGCCTTCAGCGCTTCGGGGCGATAAGCGCCGATCGCGGCAAAGGTGTTCGGCACATTGCCGATCGCCTTCCGGATCTGCGCGTAGATTTCGGCGGTGGCGCCGTTGGCGGCCTTGATGGCGGGAACGGGGAGACGAGACATGGTGGCACTCCGTAAGGTTGGGTTGAGCAACGATTGCGGGGTGCACGATATGGGGATGGATCGAGACTTTTAATGCTGATATAGATCGATTATATGCTCAATCGTCTCATATGGAGGAATGAACATGGACTGGCTCAGCCGGCTGTTCGAGATGATGCCGGTGCACGGCCGGCTCGACCTGCGCTGCTTCTATGGCGCGCCCTGGCAGATCGATCAGGGGCCGGCGGAGGCGGGCGCGATCCCCTATCACGCGGTGCTGGCGGGCGCTGCGGTGCTGGAAGATCCCGCCGGCGGCCGCCCCTTGCGTCTCGAGGCCGGCGACATCCTGCTGCTTCCCGGAAATCCGCGCCATGTGCTGCACGACGGTGGCGGCGCCAAGCCCAAGCCGGCGCACAACCGGCAAAGCCTCAATCTCCTGATCAGCGAGAACGGCGGCAAGGGTGAAGCGCTCGACATGCTCTGCGGGCATTTCGTCATCGCACCTCCGCACGATCATCTGATGCAGAATTATCTGCCGCCGCGCCTCGTCGTGCGCGCCGCCGGCGGCGAAACACACTCAGGCGCAGCGATGCAGCTATCCGCTCTCGTCGCGCTGATGCGCGGCGAAACGGAAGCCGATCATCTCGGCGGGCGCGCGATGCTGAATGCGCTGTCGGCTGCGATGTTCGCGCTGGTGTTGCGGCTGGCCAGCGAGACCCAGGATGCACCGACGGGCCTGCTCGCGCTTGCGGGTCATCCGCGTCTGGCGCCCGTGCTCGCCGCCCTCTTCAACGAGCCGGCTCGCGCCTGGTCGCTGCCGGAGCTGGCAAAACTCTGCCACATGTCGCGCGCGACACTGGCACGCCAATTCCAGGAAAAGCTCGGACGCTCCGCAAGCGAGCTCCTGACCGACATCCGCATGGCGCTGGCGGCCAACGCGCTGAAGAATCCGTCGATGTCCACCGGCGCGGTGGCGGAAACGGTGGGCTATCAATCCGAGGCCGCGTTCCAGCGCGCCTTCAAGAGCCACATGGGCCTGACACCAGCGCAATGGCGCAAGGCGCAGGCGGCAGCCGGCGATGACGCCTCCCCCCATGAACATGGGGATAGCAAAATGCCACATCTCGCTTAAGCTATTGGATCAAGGGAATTGGCCGGGACAAGTGCCAGGACAAATGCTGGGACAAACGCGATGACTTCACCGCAAGAGCTTTCAGCGCAGGAGATCACGATCCTGCTCCTCGAGGATGATCCGCCGACGCTGTGGCGGCTGCAGGACGCGCTGGTCAAGGCCGGCTTTGACGTCGCCGCCGCGGCGACACTCAGCGAGGCGCGCGCGTCGCTTGCGGCGCGCGTGCCGCGCGTGCTGCTCACCGACCTGCAACTCCCCGACGGCCATGGCGTCGACCTCATCCGCGAGGTGCGCCAGCGCCATCCCGACACCGAGATCATGGTGATCTCGGCGCTCGGCGACGAGGAGACCGTGATCTCCGCGATCACGGTCGGTGCCACCGGTTATATCCTCAAAGACGCCTTTCCTTCCGACATCGCCGCCACGGTGCGCGACCTCGTCGCCGGCCACTCGCCGATCTCGGCCTCGATCGCGCGCTTCATCGTGCGGCGGACGCAGACGAGCGTTGAGCCGCCGCGCGGGCCGGAGATCGATACGGCAAGGCTGACGCCGCGCGAGATCGACATCCTCTGGGGCATTGCCAAGGGCTTCAGCTATGCCGAGATCGCAACCAATCTCGGCATGTCGCGCCAGACCGTGCCTGGCCATATCAAGAGCATCTACCGCAAGCTCGAGGTGCACACCCGGGGTGAAGCCGTGTTCGAAGCCGTGCAGCAGGGCCTGATCAAACTGTGACGGATGGCGCCGTCAAACCGGCCGCCCCGGCCGCACCCGCCTTGCGCGGGCGTGGCACCGCCTCGCGTCTTGTTCAATATGTCCTGCTGCAGGTGCTGATCGCGGTTGTCTGCATCGTTTTGCTGCGGCTGCCGCTGCCGCAACCGCCCGATCAACTGGCGGTCGGCGGCTTCAGCGTCGCCGACCGCGGCGAGAGCCGAGCGGTGACGCTGCCCGACTTCGTTCCCTCCCGCCTCTCGATGACCGAGCCCGCGATCTTCACCGGACATTTTGCCTGGAGTGCGCGCGAAAATGGGCGTGCCTGGTCGGTCTATCTGCCGCGCTTCACCAATGGCGTCGTCGTGCTCGTCAACGGCGTCGAGATCCTCGACAGCCGGCGCGATCCCGCCGCCAACCGCGCGGACCGCGCAACGCCCGAGATTGGGTTGATCCCGGCTTCGCTGCTTCGCGACGGCGACAACGAGGTGAGCGTGCAGCTCTTTGTCTGGGGCCCGATCCCCGGCTTCCTGGACAAGGTCTATGCCGGCCCCGACGAAAGCCTGCGCTCCTATTACGAATGGCGCACGCTGCTCTTCGTCACGCTGCCGATCATGTTCTCGGCCTGGCAGGGCATGTTGGCCGTGATCCTGTTCGTGATGTGGGCGGTGCGGCGGGGCGAAGCGGCCTATGGGGTGCTCGCCGTGGCGATGGCGCTGGGCGCAATGCAGGCCTTCCTGCCGACCGCAATCGACCAGCCGACCTTTCCCGAGCTGAGCGCGACGCTGCTCGCCTCCGCACCGCTCGAAAGCGCCTGCGTGCTCGCTTTCGGCATCCTGTTCTTCACCCGCAAATGGCCGCGACTGCTCGGGCCGCTGATCTTCCTACCCGGCTTGACCATGGTGCTGATCGGGATGTTCGGCGATCCCTATGCGGTCCGGCAATCGTTCCTGGTGCTGGGCATACCAGCGCTCGCCGCACATCTCGTGATCATGGGGATCATCGTGGCGTGGTCGGAGATGCGAAAGCAGGACGCGCCGAGCCTGCTGCTCGGCTGCGCCGTCACCATCGTTCTGACCACACTCACGCATGACATGGCGCAGGTCGCAGGCCTCATCCCCGACCACCGCATCTTCTATACGCGCATCTCCTACTCGGCGATGCTGGTCGCGATCGGTGTCGGGCTGACCTGGCGCTTTGCCCAGGCGTTGAACCGCGTCGACGGCTTTGCCGCGCATCTGGCGATCCAGCTGCGCGACGCCGAGGAAAAACTCAAGGCCAGTTTCGCCCGCGAGCAGGAGCGCGAGCGCGCCGCCGCACTGGCGCGGGAGCGCGCGCGGCTGATGCGCGATTTGCATGACGGGCTCGGCGGCCAGCTCGTCTCCATCGTGGCGCTGAGCGAGCGCGACACGGCCGGCGCCGGCATTGGCGATGCCGCGCGCGCGGCGCTGAAGGATCTGCGCCTCGTCATCGATTCCATGGACGACATCGGCGGCGATCTGATGCTGGCACTGGCCTCCTGGCGCGACCGCGCCGCGGCGCAGCTGCGTCCGCATGACATCGCGCTCGACTGGCATGCGGTGCCGCCGGGCCTGCCGGTCTATCCGAGTCTGCGGCCCTGGCATGTGATCCAGATCATCCGCATCCTCGATGAAGCCGTGACCAATGCGGTGAAACATGCGTCCGCGCGGCGCATCGGTGTGAGCATCGAGACGGTGAAAGCGGCGTCCGGCGAGTGCGGCTGCATCACGGTCACCGACGACGGCAAGGGTTTTGCGGCTGATGGCCCCTCGCGACCCTCCTCGCGCGGCCTGCGCAACATGAAAAACCGCGCCGCAAGATGCGGCGCGGAGCTCGAGCTTTCATCCGGCAGCGGCGGCACCACGGTGAGGCTGCAATTGCCCCGCCGCTTTCCAGAGGGTGACGCCACCGCCGGCTGAACTTGTTGACGCATTTTTCATACGCTGTTGTTGTTAGCGACGCACGCGGGTGTAACCGACGTGACGGACGCCATAGGGCGTGACGCGGGTGTAGCCGACGTGACGCACGCTGACGGGGGCGCCGACATAACCGACGCGGGTTACGCGAACCGCGGTCGCTGCCGGCGCAACCGGCCGCACGACAGGTGCGACAACGACCGGCTGGGTGCGAACCACGCAGCCCTGCGGCACGCCGGCGGTCTTGCAATACACCACCGCGGCATTGGCGGGAGCGGCAGCGAGCGCAGCGGCCGAGAGCACAGCAAAGGCAATCGCTGTGCCAAGGGTACGAGACTTCGACATGGTACTTCTCCTGTTGAACCAGTTGGCGGTCTTGCGATGCATCGGTCGATCACCGCAGCCGCCATGCGCGGATACATGCGCTCGGCAAGCCGCCGGCAAAATCCCACGAACATGGGGTGCGTCAGAAGCGACGAAGCACGCCATCTCTCTTCCCTTCTCCTCTTGTGGGAGAAGGAAGAAAAAGCAGCACCCAAAACGCCGAACGCGGTGGCGAAGGTCGCCACCGCGCTCAGATCGGCGCAGGCTGATGTTGGTTCGCTGGCGCTTAGCGCCACACGCGGGTGTAACCGACATGCTTCACGCCGTAGGGCGTCACGCGGGTGTAGCCATAGTGGTTCACGGCAACCCCAGCCGACGGATTGACGTAAGCGGCATGCCGGACAACGACGGCCGCATTGGCCGGCGCGGTTGCGAGTGAAACACCGGCCAGCGTAGCAAGGGCAATCGCGGCGCTCACGAAACGAGATTTCTTGGTCATGGTCCTCTCCTGTTTAAAGTGTTTGGCGGTCTTGCGATCGATCGGTTGATCACCGCAGCCGTCGTGAGGAGGAACATGGACCCGGCACGCCGCTCGCAATATCCCATGGACATGGGGGAAAACGGCAGACGCGAAATATCGACGCCGTTTCAATATCTTACACAAAACACCATGAACATGGGATCGATCTTGCGGCTGACTTCGACGAGGTTGCGCTCGCTTTCACACACCCAACCCCGAAAGGTGCTCCCATGACCAAGACCATCAACACCAAGTCCATCAATCTGAAATCCGCCGCCATCGCGCTCGCTGTTGTGATCGCGGGCATCTCGCAAGCCTCGGCCCAGTCCGGCCCGAGCATGCAGGAGAAGATGGCCTGCCGCGCCGACGCCGAGGCGTTTTGCTCGCAATTCATCGGCAAGGCGCCGCAGATGCGCGCCTGCCTCGAGCAGAACAAGGCGAAGCTGTCCTCGCCCTGCCGCGCGGTCGTCGAAGCCCATGGTGGCTGATAGAGCCGGCTGATACGCGATCATCGATTACGGCGGCGAACGCGCCCGCTGTTGCTTGCCTCGATCAAAAGGCAGGCGACAGCGGGCGCAAACGTTTAATCATCCGGACCGAAGAAATTGAGGTGCGGGAAACCGAAGCCCGTGGGACGACCGTAATCCGGCCGATCATCGTCACGCCGATCATAGTCCCGGTGATCGGAGTCGTCGCGCCGCACGATCACTTCTCGCGAACCAGAGGCTCGGCGGACTTGTTCTTCGACGTCGCGCATGTCCGGATCGCGTTGCTGCTGATGCCGCGCGGCCCATTGCTGGTGCCGATCTGATTTTCGCTTGTCGTCCTGCCGCTTCAGGTCGGCATCGCGTGCCTTGGCGTAGGCGTTCTCGGGTGCGGACGCCTCGTCATGCGTTGCCGGTCGCGACGGAGTCTGCGTCGCATTCGCCGCGTCGCTCGTCGGCTGCGGCTGGTCTTGCAGGTTCTCTTGCGGCCTCGACGGAGCCGCTCCGACCACCACGGGCACCTTCGCGGCGGGCTGTACCTGGGCCAGATAAGGCGCCGGCTCCTGCGACGCATTCCAGGCGATCGCAGGCGAAGACGACGGCTGCGGCGAAGGCTGCGCCGCGTTTGCTTGCCGCGACTTCGTCTGAAGTTCGACCTTGCTCAGGTCTCGCACCCCGTGCGGATTCATCACATTGGCGATCACGAGACCGCCACCAAGCCCGGCAGCGATCGCGACGACGATTGTTCCCGCCCCTGCAAAATAAGCCATCGACGCGCGCATGGTTCGGCTCCCTGATCGAATGGGCTGGCAACGTTCGATCAGAGCCGATGTTCCGAACCGCGCGAGCGGGAACCGCGCCTCGCGCGCGTCACAGGCGCGCGAGCACGCGGGTGTCGATCATGCGCTAGTGACAGGCGCCTTCGCTGACCACGGTCGCGTCGGCGACTTCGGCCTGGCAGAGGTTTCCGTAAGTCTGCCGCTTGTGGGTATGGGGATTGATGGCGCAGACCGGCATGAACAGGTCGAAGCAGATATTGCCCGACGGCGCGACGCAGGCGCCGGCATGCAGAATGCGCGCGCGAACGCGCCTGGCGTTGCAGGCATTGGGATAGGTGTTGCGTACGCCATATTTCACAGCGCACACCGGCATGAAAATATCGGGACACATGATCGCCGCGTCGGCCGGCTCGGGAATTACGCTGAACGAACTCGCGCTCAAAAGCGCCGCCATGGCCAAGGCACTGAACCCAACAAATCGCATCGTTTCCTCCCTAATGGGTTGCCCGCGCTGCGTTTGGAACGATAGCGGATAATCCTTAGGTAGAAAACCTCTTCGGCATCAATCGGTGCAAAATGAACGTTCGATGATGGGAGAGTGACGCTTGTGCGGGCGCGAGGCTGCGTGGCCGGCGCTCAGATCGCGGCTGCGACCTTTTCCAGACCGATGATGCGGGCGAGCTTGCGGACCTCGTCCTTCTGGTCGTCGCGCAGCTGGAACAGCAGCGGCATTGCCGCCGATTTGAGTTGCTGCACTTCCTCGCAGTCAGGATCGAGCTGGGCCGCGCCGGCGTGCGGATTCGACAGCCGCTCGGCGTTGATCTTGCGGGCGACATTGCGCAGCGCGGTTTCGACGGAGGGCCAGTAATATTCCTGCGACGACGACAGCCGCAAACGGTCCTTGATGCCGGCGATCTGCGCGTCGCTCAGCAGCGCGTAGGATTTTTGCGGCGCCGGCTTGCTCGCGACTTTCGGCTTCGCCGGCTGCGGCGCAAGCCCGGGCAGAGCCTCAGCGGCAGACACCGACGCTGTAGCCAGCGATGTCATGGGCACCGGAGCAACGACGGGCGCGGTTTGCGACAGCGCGGCAACGGCCTTCGCAGCTTCGACATCGGCCGGGCTTGAGGAAGCGTAGGCCTGGCGCAGCACATCGGTCGCGGCGATGGCTTGCTGTGGCTCCATCGATGCCTGGGCAAGGCTGAACACGGCCAGCCGATCCTGCTTGGCCGCGCGATTGGCGACCGGATCCTTCACGACCGGCGCGGGAGTCGCTTCCTCCGACGCGTTCATGCTCTCGCGGGAAAGGATGCTCGTAACGGCGGCACCGCCGACCAGGAAACAGGTGAGCGCGATGATGGTGATCGCCTTCGACAAACCGTTCTCCGTGGCGGGTGACGCGGGCCTCAATGGCCCCGAAACTGGTGTTAATTAAGGCTTAACCGCGCCATCTGCGCGGCGAGCCGATGCTCCAGCCAACGGACTGAAGATGTTGGGGAAAAACAATCAGGCCGCGGCCAGATCGTAGGCGGCCTGGATATCGGCGACGATGTCGGAGGCTTCGAACAAAGCGCGCGGCTCGACCGAATGCAGGCTCACCGTCCAGTTCGCGCCGCGGCTGGTGCGCGGCATCGAGACGACGTCGAACTGCACCCTGCGGCAAAGCGGATGACGCTGCAGCGCATAGGACACACGAGCCCGGATCTCGTCGAGCGTGGCGGGCGTCTTGGCGAAAAGCGTTTCGAAATCCATCGCGCATCCCCTGCAGGTGAAGATTTTCCGCGGCCCTTTCGGGAAGAAATCGAGGCCGGCTTCGAGGGGGATTGTCGGGCGGCGATGGTTAATGGCGCGTTAAGTGAGAGCGCTCAGGGTTAATGAAAGCCCATGCGAAGCGCGAATGTGATTATCGCGCTACTCCGTAATCTTGCGGAGATGGCGCTCTGCAACCGGCACGATAGTTATCGCTTCTCGACGACGAGGCTCTGCACCGAGCGGCCGAAATAGCCGCGACTGTCCGCAAGCCTCGCCATCGCGAGCCCGGCGCCGTCAGGGCCGATCCAGCTTTCCGCATCGAGCAGGATCCATTCGCCGACCGGCTCACGCGTCATGCTCACGGTGAGGTCGGCGTTGAGGAATATCCATTGCCGGAAATCGAGCGCGGCGGACGTGCCGTTGCAGAAATCGGCGGCGACCACGGCACGCACGGCTTGCGAGACCGAAGCGCCCTCGATCAACGGCCGCACCACGCGATACCAGATCGCGCCCGGACCCGGCACGCCGAATTTGCCGCGCGCTGCGCGAAGCTGCATGCCGGTGACGAACGGGCTGTTGGAGAATTGCGCGGGGTCTTCGACAGATGCGTCCGGCGACGGCAGCGTGACCGGCAGGTCAGCGATGTCAGGCGGCAACGGTTGCGCCTGTTGCCTGATCTTGAGCACGCTGGCCGCCACCACGATCACGCCATCGGCGCGCAGGCGAACCGCGCATAGCTGGATCTTGCGCCCCTCACGCACGATCTCGGTCTCGAGCGTCAGCGGCTTCAACGGCACCGGCCGCATCAGGTCGATGGTGACGCGCGCAATCCGCATCGGCACTGGTGTGGGGATCGCCTCCGCGGCCCAGACCACCAGCGAAGCCGGCGCCGAGCCGTGCTGCATCGTGGGGTCCCAGGGACCAGCGGCATGAGGACTGACAATGACGCGATCGCCGTCGACGCGAAAAATGGCTTCCATCAACTCAAATCGCGGCGATCGCGCTCTTTGCTTTGAGCGTGACCTTTCGGATCAAGCCCGTGAAATCTAGCTCGCTACGGCCATTGCCGGCTCAAGCCCGTTCGGGAGCTCGATATCGACCTCCAGGGTCGAAACGTTTTTCCCCCGCTCCATCCGCACAATAACCTTGTCGGGATCGAGCGCAACATGCCGCGACACCACAGCCAGGATTTCCTCCCGCAGCTGCATCAGAAGATCGGGCTTCTGGCCCCGTGTCGCTCCCCGCTCATGCGCGAGCAGGATTTGCAGCCGCTCCCGCGCGATCGGCGCCGTGGCAGGCGCTGCGGGTCGGCTGGCGAATAGCCGAAACAAGCTCATGCAGCTCTCCGTCCGAACAGTTTCATCAGACCCTTGGGCTCGCTCGGCACCAGCATGGGCAGCGTTTCGCCGAGCAGCCGTTTCGTCGCGTCCGAATAGGCGCGGGCAGGCGCGCTTGCCGGGCTGTTCAGCGTGACCGGCGAGCCGACATTGGAGGCGCGCAACACGTCCTGGCTTTCGGGGATGATGCCGAGCAGAGGCGTCGCCAGAATCTCCAGGATATCCTCGATGCCGATCATCTCGCCGCGCGCGGCACGCGCCGGATCGTAGCGGGTGATCAGGACGTGCTTTGCGACCTCCTCGCCCTTCTCCGCCTTCACCGTCTTGGAATCGAGCATGCCGATGATGCGGTCGGAGTCGCGCACCGACGACACTTCAGGGTTGGTGACGATGATGGCCTCGTCGGCATAGCGCATGGCGAGCATGGCGCCGCGCTCGATGCCGGCCGGGCTGTCGCACAGGATCCAGTCGAAATTATTCCGCATATCCGAGATCACGCGGCCGACGCCCTCTTCCGTCAGCGCGTCCTTGTCGCGGGTCTGCGACGCCGGCAGCAGCCAGAGATTCTCCAACCGCTTGTCGCGGATCAGGGCTTGCGGCAATTTGGCGACGCCCTGCACGACGTTGATGAGATCGAATACGACGCGGCGCTCGGCGCCGAGCACGAGGTCGAGGTTACGCAGGCCGACGTCGAAATCGACCACCGCAACCTTCTTGCCGTTCTGGGCGAGCGCCGCACCTATCGCGGCGGTGGAGGTGGTTTTGCCCACTCCGCCCTTGCCCGACGTCACCACCAGCACCTTGGCCATCACATATCTCCTTTACTGTTTGAAATCAGTTGAGCGGGGTAATCCGCAACGTTTCACCTTCAAGCCACGCCTGCGCTGGTCGGTTGCGAAGAGCGGCGTCGAACTCTTCGGCAGTTCGGTAGAAGCCGTCGATGGCGAGCAACTCGGCTTCGATCTTCTGGCAATAGATGCGCGCGGCCGAATTGCCGTTGATGCCGGCCATGGCGCGGCCACGCAGCGTGCCGTAGATGTGAATGGAGCCACCGGCGACGATCTCGGCACCGGATGAGACCGATCCGACGACCGTGACATCGCCTTCAGGGAAGATGACTGACTGGCCGGAGCGCACGGGGTTGTCGAGCAAAAGCGAGGTCGGCGCCGCGGGCTCGCTCTTCGTCTCGCCTTTTGCTTCTGCTGGCTGTTGGCTTGGCAGCGCCACCGCGCAGCTTCGCCCCCCCGAAAGCAGCGGCGGCATGTTCGCCGCGAGCGAGGTCGGCGCCACGCCCTCGATGCCGAGCACGCGGATATTGCGCTTCTCGAGACTGAGCAAAAGGTGTGAGATCGCCGGCCTGGAGATGTCGACCGCGGAGAGATCGAGCACGACGGGCTTGCCGATAAAGAAGCCTGGCGAGCGGGTAAGGGTCTGGTCGATTTCGGAAAGCCAGTCGACGATCGGAACGGTCGGCGCAAACACAAAGGCCACATAGGAGCGGCCGCGCAGACGAACCTGCTGGCGTGTGGGCTCGGATTGGGTTGCCGATTGGATTGCCATGGCTGTCGACTCGCCTTTCTTACTGAAAGGTTACAGAGCGACAGTTATGGTTAACGCCTTGTTAAGACTTTCTGGACGCGCGCGGGCCAAAGTTTGACAAAAGCGCGGCGAACGCACGCCTCGCGTGAGCCACTACAACGCGGGGGCGAACGCCAGGGGGGCCGGTTGGCCCGTCTCGCTCGCCATGCGAACGACACAGGGGGGCTGTTCGTTAACCAAAACTCACCGATGTTCTGCCTCGTTTTGAGCTTAATAATGACTTGCGTGAGTCGCATCACGTTCTGGCGAGACGGAGGGAAACCGTCTATTTTCCGCCGTGAAGGGCGAGACCGCCGGGGACGGGCAGTGCGATCGATGGGGAAGCGCAGAGCTTCAAATTGCAAGGCTTCGGATTGCTGGAGCCATCTGATTTCGAGGATGCCGCACGACGGTGCGGCACGCAACTTCCCGATTCACACCGCGCCATCGCCGTTTGCGTCCTCCTCCCCGCCAGTACGAATATTTCCGTACGCGCTTTGTCTTGAAGCTTTGCCGAATGCGGCGGCACAACCGCATGCGTAAAACAGTCAGTCTCATGAGGAGTCGCGTATGAGTGCCACGAGTGAGGAAGTCCCCGCCAACTCCAACACCAGCACCACCGATCCGATAGATGCCCTATCCTCCCTGGTCCGCCGCACCAGTGAACGCGCCGAACCGCGGCTGGCCGCCGTCAGCGAGAAGCCGATGCCGCGCATGCCAAGGACCGATCTAAGGACCGATCTTCTAAGGACCGATCTGAGGACCAACGCGCTGCGGCCGACGCCCGCGCAAGGCGACCGGCTGGAAACCGCCATGTCGGAATTCGTGCAGCGTCAGCTCAGGCCCGAAGTCGTGCCGGAGCCGGCAGGCCTGAAGCGCGACGCGCGACACCGGATGATATTCGTAGGCGCCATCACCGTCGCGATTGCCTCCCTCGTCGCGCTCATCGTCGTCACCCTGTTTCCCAGGGAGAAGGACATCATCCAGTCCTTTGCCGCCGCCGTGCCGGCGGCGTCATCGCCATCGGGCGAGCCGGCTGCGGCGCCGCCGCCGCAATCCCGCACGCTGCTTGCCGAAAACGCCAGGGGCGAGGGCTTTACCCACCAGCAGTCAGAACAGCTGCTGCAGCAATTCGTGCAATGGCGACAGAATATCGCTTTGACCGCCAAACCGTGATTTTCCGGAGCAACAATAATGTCCGACCATGGGGCTGAAATGATTAAGCAACGAAATCCGCGCTTTCCTGCGCGCTCAACCATCGCGCTCTGCGCCGCGCTGCTGATAGGCCCGGCCATGGCCGCCGCGCCCGGCGATAATGCCAGCGTCGTGCGCGATCTTGCAGGCCGCGTCGGTCCGATCCTCGGTTCTGCGCTCGCCTGCCCGGACATTCCGCAGGCGCGCATCCAGGCCGTCGCTGATAAATTCCGCGCCGTGATCCGCGATGTCGGGGCCAGCGAGGCCGAGCGCGACGATATCGCGCAAACCTTCAACCGCTATGTTATCGGCGCCCGCGACGCCGGCGCTGCGAACCGGATCGATTGCAAGCTGGCCGATCGCCAGCTCGCCGACCTCGAACGCTCGGTCTCCGGACCGTCGCTGGCCTCGGTGATCGCACCGGCGGCAGCCAATGCCGCGCCGGCGCCGGTCGCAACGATTGTGCCGCCCGCGGCACCGGCGGCCGTACCGGCAACCCCTGTTGCCGTGAACCCGAACGTCATGCCCGCCGTGCCGCTCGCGGCGCAGAACATTCACGGCGTCACCGACAACGAGATCCGCTTCGGGATCGTGGCGCCCTTCTCCGGTGCGTCGAGAGAGCTCGGCCGCCAGATGAAGCTCGGCATCGACACCGCCTTCAACCGCACCAACGAAACCGGCGGCGTCAACGGGCGCATGCTGCGCCTGATCGCGGCCGACGACGGCTATGAGCCGGCGCGAACGCTGGATGCGATGAAATCGCTTTACGAGAAAGAAAACGTGTTCGGTTATATCGGCAATGTCGGCACGCCGACGGCGGCGGTCGCCATTCCCTATGCGCTGGACCATCGCGCGCTGTTCTTCGGCGCCTTCACCGGCTCCAACCTCCTGCGCAACGATCCGCCTGACCGCTACGTCTTCAACTACCGCGCCAGCTACGCGGAGGAAACCAGCTCGGTCGTGAACTATCTGATCAAGATCCGCCGACTGCAACCAAAGCAGATCGCCGTGTTCGCGCAACAGGACGCCTATGGCGATGCAGGCTTTGCCGGCGTGGCGAAGGCTTTCCGCGCCCTTGGCGTCAGTGACGCCACCATCGTGCGGCTCAACTACAAGCGCAACACGGTCGACGTCGACGAGGCCGTCAACCAGCTCCGGGCGCAGAAGCCGGCGATCAGGGCCGTGGTAATGGTCGCGACCTATCGTGCGGCGGCCAAATTCATCGAGAAGACCCGCGATACCTATCCCGGCATGGTCTACACCAACGTGTCGTTTGTCGGTTCGACGGAGCTTGCCGAGGAACTGAACCTGCTCGGGCCGCGCTTTGCCAGTGGCGTGATCGTGACGCAGGTGGTGCCGGCGGTCGGCGGCTATTCGAGCGCCGTGCTCGAATACAAGAACGCGCTGGCGAAATATTTTCCGGGCGAAGCGCCGGATTACGTTTCGCTCGAGGGCTATATCGCCGCCAAGGTGCTGATCCAGGGACTGAAGCAGACCGGAGGCTCGCTCGACACCGAGCACGTGATCGACAATCTCGAGGCCATGCGCAACATCGATCTCGGTCTCGGCACCACGCTCGGCTTCGGCCGCTCCGAGCACCAGGCCTCGCACAAGATCTGGGGTACGGCGCTCGACGACAGCGGCAAGTTCACGTCGCTGGATCTGGAGTAGGCTCCGCTCACCTCTCCCCAGCGGGGAGAGGTCGAATTGCGAAGCAATTCGGGTGAGGGGGTTCAGGTCCCACGAGAGAACGCAACCCCTCACCCGGATTGCATCTGACGATGCAATCCGACCTCTCCCTCCAGGAGAGGTAGGCCAGGTCCGATACCGCCGCGGTTCATGATCTCCTAATACCCCGCGGCCAGCCCGGTACCACCACGCGGATCGTTGGCGCCGTAATATCGGTTTCGGCCGACCGGCTTGCCGCCGAGGCTCGGCGCGCCGACGATGATCGCGGCGACGTGGTTGGCCGGCTCCGAGTTTTCAAAACGATAGCCCATGCCCTCCAGCAGCTTTCTGGTGTCAGGCGACAGTGCGTAGGGCTCGGTCTTGGTCACATCCGGCATCCACTGATGGTGGATGCGAGGGGCATCGACAGCTTCCTGAATGTCCATCCCGAAATCGACCACGTTCACGATGGTCTGCAGCACGGTTGTGATGATCCGGGCGCCGCCGGGCGTGCCGAGCACGAGGATGGGCTTCCCATCCTTGGTGAGGATGGTCGGGCTCATCGAGCTCAGCGGCGTCTTGCCTGGCGCAATGGCATTTGCATCTCCCTGGATGGCGCCGTCGGCATTGGCTGCGCCGGGGTTTGGCGCGAAATCATCCATCTCGTCGTTCATCAACACGCCGGTGCCTGAGGCCACGACCTTCGCGCCGAACCAGTCGTTGAGCGTGTAGGTCAGCGAAACCGCGTTGCCGGCATTATCGATGATCGAGAAATGCGTCGTGTTGCTGCCTTCGTGCGGCGCGACACCCGGCCTGATCTCGCTGGAGACCCCAGCTTTGTCCGGCTTGATCTCGTCGCGGATCTTGGCGGCGTAGCTCTTGTCGATCAGCTCCTTGACCGGATTTTTGACAAAGGAGGGATCGCCGAGAAGACTGTTGCGATCGACAAAGGCGTGGCGCATCGCCTCGATTTCGTCATGCAGCGCCTCTGCCGATCCGAAGCCGAGCTGGCGGAGCGGATATCCCTCCAGGATATTGAGCATCTCGCAGATGGCGACGCCGCCCGAGCCGGGCGGCGGTGGTGAAAGCACATGATAGCCGCGGTAATCGCATTCGAGCGGCGGCAGCTCACGAACCCCGTAGCTCTCCAGATCTTCGGACGTGATGATACCCCCGCCCGTCTGGCTTGCCTTGACGATGGCTGCGGCCGTCTTGCCCTGATAGAAGCCGTCGACGCCCTGCCCTCGGATCAAACGCAACGTGTCCGCGAGCTCGGACTGCACCAGCTTTTCGCCTGTCGCAAACGGCTGCCCCTTGTTGAGAAAGATTTCCGCAGTCGCCGGAAATTTTCTTAGATCCTCCGTCGCGGAAGCGAGCATGTCGACGTCGCCCTGCTCCAGGGTGAAGCCGTCCTCGGCGAGCCTGATCGCGGGATCGATCAACGCAGGCCGCGTCATCGTCCCATATTTTTCGCGCGCATATTCCAGGCCCGACACGGTGCCGGGGACGCCGACCGCGAGCCAGCCGGTCGTCGTCAGTCCCTTGATGACGTTGCCGTCCTTGTCGAGAAACATGTCGCGGCGCGCGGCACGCGGCGCCTTCTCGCGGAAATCGAGGAACGTCTTTCTGCCGTCGGCAAATTGGACCGTCATGAAGCCGCCGCCGCCGAGATTGCCCGCGGCGGGATAGACCACCGCAAGGGCATAGCCCACCGCGACCGCCGCATCGATCGCATTGCCGCCGCGTTTGAGGATGTCGACACCGACTTCGGTCGCAAGGTGCTGCGCGGTGACCACCATGCCCTTTTCTGCAGCCACCGGCCGTTCCGAGGCGGCGTTGACCGCTGGAACCGCAAGCAGCGACAAAAGGCAGGCAGCAATTGCGCAAGCCCGAATCAATGTTCCAGGCAATGTTCCAGGGATGTCTTCAAAGCGACCCGGCCGGGTTTTCAATTCGCCTCTGGAAACTGGCGAAGGCATGAAAATCGTCTCTCCTGTTAGGTCGAGGCCGGGCGGCCGCGACAAGCTTCTAAGGCCAAATTGGGAACTTGTCCGCAGCCGAGTTCCTCAAGGACAACTCTTTGTCCGGACCGTGACGGGGCACTTTTGGCCGCAGGGACAAACGCAAAATTGGCTTTAATGCCGCTGACTTGCCCGTCCCGATCCGGTATCTTGCGCCCCGGGCCGCGGGCAGGGTTCGGATGCTGGTGCGGGATATTCTTAAGGGTCATAGGCAGATGTTTCTTGGGCGCCGCTTTGCTGCGGCCGCGACGGCATGCGTGCTGACCGCGGCCGGATTTTCCCTCCTGCTTCTCTCGACGGCGCAATCCCCGGCCATGGCGGCATCCGAAAGCTGCGCCGGCTCGGGCGAAGTCACCGTCCTGCCGTCGCCGATGACGCCCTGGAGCGGCGCGCCGCTGCGCGTCATGGTCGTCGCCGAGAAGCCGGTCGCGGGCACGCTGTCGCTGATCGCACCCGATGGCAGCGTCGCGGTCAAATCGGCCGACCGGCATGACGGGCCGCCTTATTCCTGGTTCGCCGAGGTCGCCACTCCGGCCGCAGGCACCTGGCACGCGAAGCTCGACTCCGCGGAATGTGGCCCGGTCAATCGCGAGATCAATGTTGCCGCGCGCAAGCCGGAAGGGGTGCGCTTCCCGGCGGGAAGTATCTGGCAGGTGCGCAATAGCTGGAACGCCACCAACGAAGCGCTGTTCTCGGCATGGGTCGAGAAGCTGTTCGATGCGCCGCCCGATCAGGACCTGAACTGGAAGGTCTGGTACGAGGTGCTGCGCGACCAGTCGCGCAACTTCCTCTTCAATTATCTCGGCCGCAACGAAGACGCGACGCAAATCGGCCAGCGTCCCGACTGCGCCGACTTCGTCTACTTCCTGCGCGCCTATTTCGCCTTCAAGATGGGGCTGCCGTTCGGCTATTCGAATTGCTCGCGCGGCTTCGGCGGCAGGCCGCCGAAATGCTATCAGTGGTTCGACATCGAGCATCCCGAGGTCACGCGGCCGCCTCCACCACCCGAACAGGTGGTTGCGGAAGCGGCACCCGCCGATCAGCCACCTGGGCAGTCCTCGCGCGTGCTGGGACTGTTTGGCCGATCCGACCCGCCGGCCGATGCTGCGCCAGCAGCGCCGGCAGCGAAGGCCCCGCCGCCCAAGCCGAAGCGCCCGACCAATTTTGCCGAATATCTGCGCGACGTCGGCGATGTCGTCCACACCGGCGCGGTGCGCGCCGGCGACGACAGCGCCGATTTCTACACGGTGCCGCTGACGCAAGCCGCGCTGCGCCCCGGCACGGTCTACGCCGACCCTTACGGCCATGTGCTGATGCTGGTGCGCCGCGTGCCGGAAGCCAACGGCCAGCCGGGCGTCTTCCTTGCCGTCGATGCCGAGCCCGACGGCTCGATCACGCGCAAGCGCTTTTGGCGCGGCAACTTCCTCTTCGTCCATGAACCTTCGCTCGGCACACCCGGCTTCAAACATTTCCGTCCAATCCTGAAGGACAAGGGCGGATCATTGCGGCGGCTGGACAACGCCGACATCAACAAGAATCCGGAATTTGCCGATTATTCCAACGAGCAGTCGAAGATGCCCATGGAGGATTTCTACGACCGCATGGACGACGTGATGTCGCCCGAGCCGCTCGATCCGGTGAAGGCGATGACGGACGCGATCACGAGCCTCAACGAGCAGATCAAGACCCGCGTCACCTCGATCGAAAACGGGCGCAAGTGGCAGGCCAAGGCAGCCGGCGACGCCACCATGCCGGACGGCGCTTCGATCTTCGAGACGAGCGGCCCCTGGGAGGATTTCTCGACGCCGGCGCGCGACTTCCGGCTGCTGGTCGCCATCGACGTGGTGCGGAATTTTCCGGATCGCTTTGCGCGGCGGTCGGACCGCTTCGCGATCCCACCCGGAAAAAGCGTAGCCGACGTGAAGAGCGAATTGCAGGGCGTGCTGGCTTCCGAGCTTGCCTCTCGCAAGATCACCTATACCCGCACCGACGGCTCGCCATGGACGCTGTCGGTCAAGGACGTGCTCGAGCGGGCGGCGGATTTCGAGATGGCCTACAACCCCAACGATTGCGTCGAGCTACGCTGGGGCGCGGCCGAAGGCAGCGAGGAGGCCTCGACCTGCAAGCGTCACGCGCCGCAGGCACAGCGCGCGAAGATGTCGGAATACCGCGCCTGGTTCCGCGAACGGCACTGGCCCGCGCATAGCTGATTCACGCGAGATAGCCGGAAGCACCGTCCCACAACAGCTTCAGCGCGGTCACGACCAACAGTCCGTAGCAGAGCCGATAGATCTGGCGCTGGTCCAGCGAGCCGTGCAGCCGCCAGCCCAGCCATACACCGCCGGGGATGGCGAACGAGCAGACCGCCATTAGTGTCCAGACATCGGCGGTCGGCTTCACCAGCATCAGCCACGGCACCGCCTTGGTCGCGTTACCGACGGTGAAGAACAGGCTCGTCGTTCCCGCGTACAGCTCCTTGCTGAGTCCGAGCGGCAAGAGATACATCGCAAGCGGCGGTCCGCCCGAATGCGCCACCATGGTGGTGACTCCCGAGGCGAGACCGGCGGTGATCGCTTTCGGCGTCGAGCGCGGACGGGTCATCACCTCTCCGCCCGCAACAAGCCACAGGCCGACAAAGATCAACGTGGTCGTTGCCATCAGGATCGCGATGGCGCGGTGGTCGAGGAAACGGAACAGCACATAGCCGAAGCCGATGCCGGTCACGAGCCCCGGCAAGAGCCGCACGAGGTCCGGCTTCGACCATGTCGAGGGCTTCCAGTAGCGCAGCGCGAACAGATCCATGGCGATGAACAGGGGCGCGAGCAGACCGCCGGCCGTGACCGGGTCCATCACGATGGATAGCAGCGGAATTCCGACGATGGCGAAGCCGCCGCCGAACGCTCCCTTCATGAAGCAGATCAGGAATACGCCGGCAAAAGCGACCAGGATCGTGGCGAGTGTCAGCTCAGGGCCCATGGCGGCAGACGAGGCCATCACATCCTCCCCCGGTCAGGGTTGGTCATGAAGCCATGGACCGCCCCTTCGATCTGGCAGCGCAGGAGGCCGATGTCCCGCAAGGCGCGGTCGTCGAGCTCGCGAAGGTTTTCGATGGCGGCGCGGCGGGCGAAATGGCGCGCGATGCCGTACCAGCAGGCGCTGAAGGCCTTGGTCAAAGCCTTGGCGAGTGCAGCCGGCCGCTTCATGACCTCGGGCCGAACGATCGTTGCGAGGGTCGCCAACATTTTGGGTCTCCAATGGTTGTCCCGGGGCAAAGCGAGGCCGTCGGCACAAACGCTCATGGAGCGGGCCGTAGGCTCATTGACCGCGGAAGCCTTCACAGGCCCCGGTACAATGGGGTTGATGGATGGATCATGCTCCGATATAAATCTCGGATCAATCAGAACATTGATCTCGGTGCAATAATGTCGAAGTCCGAATATCTGAAGCTCGCCGACACCATCGCCGCGGAAATCGCCGATGGCCGGCTGAAGCCGGGCGACCGCCTGCCGCCCCAGCGCGATTTTGCCTATGAGCGCAAGATCGCCGTCTCGACCGCAAGCCGCGTCTACGCCGAGCTGTTGCGCCGCGGCCTTGTCGTCGGCGAAGTCGGCAGGGGCACCTTCATCTCGGGCGATGCCAAACGCGGCGGCACACTGCCAAGCGAGCCGCGCGGAATCCGGATCGACCTTGAGTTCAACTATCCGATGCTTCCCGGTCAGACGGCGCTGATCGCAAAAAGCCTGGACGGGCTGGAGAAACCTGCGGCGCTCGATGCCGCCTTGCGGCAGGCAACCAGTGTCGGAACGCCTTCGGTCCGAAGCGTCGCGGCCGCGTATCTGGCGCAGAGCGGATGGTCGCCCGCCGCCGAACAACTCGTCTTCACCGGCAACGGTCGGCAAAGCATTGCCGCGGCGCTCGCTACCCTCGTTCCCACGGGCGGCCGCTGCGGCGTGGAAGCTTTGACCTATCCCTTCATCAAGGGCATCGCCGCCAGACTCGGCATTTCGCTGGTGCCGCTGGCAATGGACGAAGACGGCGTACGCCCTGACGCCGTGCAGAAGGCGCATCGCGAGGCACATCTGTCGGCCATCTACATTCAGCCGGTGATCCACAATCCGTTGGGCACGACGATGAGTTCGGCGCGCCGGGCCGATCTCCTGCGCATCGTCGAAACGCTCGACCTTCCGATCATTGAAGACAATGTCTATGGCTTCCTCGACAATGAGCCGCCGCTTGCCGCGCTGGCGCCGGACCGCTGCATCGTCATCGACAGCCTTTCCAAAAAGGTCGCGCCCGGCCTGGCGCTGGGCTTCATCGTGCCGCCGCTGGCCTTGCGCGAAAGCGTGATGGCCTCGGTGCGCTCGGGCGGATGGACCGCGTCAGGATTTGCGTTTGCGGCCGCGCAGCGGATGATGGGCGACGGCACAGTGACCGAGCTTGTCAGGCTGAAGCGCCTCGATGCGCGCGCGCGTCAGAAGCTGGCAGCCGACCGTCTTTCGGGTTTCGAAATCAAGACCAACGAACAATGCTATCATCTGTGGCTGACGCTGCCCCCGCACTGGCGTTCGCAAACCTTCGTCGCGGCCGCGGCCAGGCGCGACATCGCTCTCACGCCGTCAACTACCTTCGCCGCCACGCCCGGCCATGCGCCGAACGCCGTCCGGCTGGCGCTTGCGGCTCCGACCATGGATCAGCTCGATACCGGCCTGCGCACACTGGCCGCGATGCTCAATGCCGGGGAGGACGATTTTGACTCGACGGAATGAGTAACATGCGGTTGAGAGCCGGCATCAGCTCGCTTTGCGGGATTCCATTCCGAACGTCAGCTGATTGCCGTCGAGATCGACGACGTCAAAGTCGCGCATGCCATAGGCGTAATCCTGCGGCGCCTTGATCACGTCGGCGCCGCGCGAGAGAAGATCGGCATGCACATGGTCGACGTCCCTGACAAAGACACAGATGCCGCCATTGCCGGGCAGCCGTTTGGTTTCCTGCGCCGCGAGGAGGTGCAAGGCAACTTCGTCACGGCACAGGCACGCATAAAAAATCGGGTTTCCATATTCGAAGGTGGCAGCAAAGCCAAGCGCATCGCGGTAATGCCGATACTCTTCGCAATGTCGCTGACGACAAATACGGTTGCGGCCTCCGCCAGCATCGGTTGCTCAGACATCCCGACCTCCTGCCCTCGGTTCGGCTTGCTCGCCGGGTTGAAGATTAGCAGAGATGCGTGCCTTCGGCCCCTTTCAGACGTGATGTCGGCGCCGACCGCCGCTACCGAGCAACCGTAATCTGATATCGCTCCGCGATCGCGGTCAGCTGGCTCCAGGTCTCGTCATCGACCTCGATGCCCTTGGCAAGGCGCGAGGCGCGGGCGATGCGTTCGGGTTCGCCGGCGATCAGCACCGGCAGTTCGGGATCGGAGGGTGCTGCCGATTTGACCCAGTCGATCATGGCATCAATCTCGGCCATCATGCTGTCGCGCGCGGAGAGCCGTGCGGGGTCGATGACGATGGTGAGCATGCCGTTGATGATGCCGCGCTCCGGCGGCGTCATCGAGGTCGCGCTGGCCGAGCCGACAATGGCGCCCGCCAGCAATTCGCAGACGAGCGCGAGCCCCGAGCCCTTGTGCTCGCCGAACGGCAGCACCACGCCGCGCGGCTGCGTATACATCACGGCCGGATTCGTCGTCGGCTTGCCGGCATGGTCGAGCAGCGCGCCGTCCATCATCGGCTTG
Organism: Bradyrhizobium sp.; assembly: GCA_035487555.1. Classification (GTDB taxonomy): domain Bacteria; phylum Pseudomonadota; class Alphaproteobacteria; order Rhizobiales; family Xanthobacteraceae; genus Bradyrhizobium. The sequence goes on from DATHMA010000023.1 coordinate 22,496, forward strand.
CCGGCATTGTGGGCCACCCGCACCTTGCCGAGCGCGACGCGGCTGGTGGCAAAATCAAGCAGGATCGGCTCATTGCTCTCGGTCGGCGGAATTGCGACGCAGACCGGATTGGTCAGGAAGCGTCCCTCGCGGCCGCGGAACGGCGCCACGCCGGGCGCGCCGGAGGCGACATTGACGAAGTGCAGCGCCACCATGCCGGCCCGCGCGGCAATCTCGCCATAGGTGCCGACACGGCCGATGTGGTGTGCGTTGCGCAGACCGTTCACCGCAACGCCGTGCTTCTTCGCCGCCCCGATCGCCCATTCGACCGCCTGGCGCGCGACCACCTGGCCGTAGCCGGCATGCGCATCCCACACCGAGATCGTACCGGTATCCGAGACAATCTCGGGCGCCTGGTTGACCTTCAGCGTGCCGGCCTCGAAGTCGCGCACATAGGCAACCAGCATGCCGACGCCATGGCTGTCATGGCCGCGCAGATTGGCCTCGACCAGATGCTCGGCGACGATCGAAGCTTCCGCGGGCGTGCTGCCGCCGGCCGCCACGATGCGATTGGCAAACGCGAGCAATTTGGCGTGGTCGATGATCATTCTCTCTCCCCTTTGCGGTCGGACACCGCATGACATTCGCATCGCATTTGGGAAGAGGGTTTGCAAATGCAGGAATCGAGGGGCCGCCTGCAAACATCACACGCGAGGCGTCCGCCCCTGCGCCGCGCCTATTGAGCAAGCTGGCGCTATTGCAGCACTTCAACCTTCGCGGCCATGTCCGGATAGCGGCTGAACCGGTAGGTCGCGTTGCTGCATTTCAGGATCCAGACTTCATGGTCCGGCTTGGACCTCCGCTTGTCCTGCACCGCCCGCAACGCCTGGTCGCAGGCAAAGCCCTGAATGCGGATTTGAGCCGCGATATCATCCTTGGCTATCTGGCCGGCGGCATGGGCGACAGAGCCAAACGGCGCCGTCGCGAGCACGGTGACGCCAAGGAGCAGGAAAGCCGGCAAGCATCGACGCATCATCATCGTCCCCAAAGTCCGACACGAAATCTACGGCGAACCATACTGCATCGGAAACGGCCGGCCAAGCTCTGCACGAACACGCCAAGCGCCGGCGCTCTCACAGCGCCGGATCGAGCGCCTCGTCATATTCCTTCTTGAAGCGGCCGATCAGCTCGGCGGCGGGCAGGATCTTGCCCACGCTGCCGACGCCCTGCCCCGAACCCCAGATTTCCTTCCAGGCCTTCGGCTTGTTGCGCTCGCCGGAGGCATCGGTGCCGAAACTCATCTTGGAGGGATCCGACGTCGGCAGGTTCTCAGGGTCCATGCCGGCCGCGACAATCGACGGCTTCAGGTAATTGCCATGCACGCCGGTGAAGAGGTTGGAGTAGACGATGTCCTCGGCCGCCGACGACGTGATCATGGCCTTGTAGCCCTCGACCGCGTTGGCCTCTTTGGTCGCGATGAAGGCCGAGCCGATATAGGCGAAGTCGGCGCCCAGGATGCGTGCGGCGCGGATGGCGCGACCATTGCCGATGGCGCCCGACAGCGCGATCGGCCCGTCGAACCAGGCCCGCGTCTCCGCGACGAAAGCAAGCGGCGAGATGGTTCCGGCATGCCCGCCCGCGCCGGCCGCGACCAGGATCAGCCCGTCGGCGCCCTTCTCGATCGCCTTGTGCGCGAATTTCTGGTTGATCACGTCGTGGAAGACGATGCCGCCCCAGCCGTGCACGGCCTGGTTCAATTCCTCCCGCGCGCCGAGCGAGGAGATGATCATCGGCACCTTGTGCTTCTCACACAGCGCCAGATCGTGATCGAGCCGGTTGTTGGATTTGTGCACGATCTGGTTCACCGCAAATGGCGCCGAGGGCCGCTCCGGATGCGCCTTGTCATGGGCCGCGAGCTCTTCCTTGATCCGATGGAGCCACTCGTCGAGCAGTTCGGCCGGCCGCGCATTCAGCGCCGGGAACGCGCCGACCACGCCCGCCTTGCACTGCGCGATCACCAGATCAGGCACGGAAATGATGAAGAGCGGCGCTCCGATCACCGGGAGCGACAGACGACCCTTGAACAAGGCAGGCATGGACATTGGGGGCGGTTTCCTTTGGGCTTATTCCATGTGACGGGATGCTTGGATTACATTGTAAAGATGGAAGTTTACACTGTAAAGATACCTATGGATGCCAGCCATCATATCATAGGACACGGCGCGTCGGCGGTCTTGCGCGGGCAGGCTACGGCGCCAGGGCCCCGCAGCCGCCCTACTCCTCGATCAAATCCGGATTGATCAGCCGCTCGAAGGAGAACATTTCGTCCCACTTCTCCTGGGTGAGCAGTTTGCGCTCCTCCACTACGATCTGGTGCAGGGATTTGCCGGTCTTGTAGCCCTCGCGCGCGAGCTCGGCGCATTGCTTGTAGCCGAGCAGCGGCTTGAGCACCGTGACGATGCCGAGCGAGTTCAGCACCATGTTGCGGGTGTGGTCCTCGTTGGCGGTGATGCCGACAACGCAATTCTCGCGCAGGGAATTGACCGCCCGCTCCATGGTCCGGATCGAGAAGAACAGCGCGAACGAGATCACCGGCTCCATCACATTGAGCTGGAGCTGGCCGGCGGACGCCGCCAGCGTCACCGTCATGTCGAGGCCGATGACGAGGAAACTCGTCTGGTTGACGACTTCGGGGATCACCGGATTGACCTTGCCCGGCATGATCGAGGAGCCCGGCTGCAATTGCGGCAGGTTGATCTCGTTGAACCCGGCGCGCGGGCCCGAGGCAAGCAGGCGGATGTCGTTGCAGATCTTGGTGAGCTTGCTTGCGGTGCGCTTGAGCACGCCGGAGAGCTGCACATAGGCGCCGGTGTCGGAGGTGGCTTCCACCAGGTCGCTCGCCAGGATGAACTCGACATTGGTCAGCTTCGTCAGGTGACGCACGGCGACCTTGGGATAGCCGGGCGCAGCGGTGACGGACGTGCCGATCGCGGTCGCGCCGAGATTGATTTCGCGCAACAGATTGCGCGTCTCGTAGATGCGGTCGACCTCCTCGCCGATGGTGGTGCCCCAGCCGCGGAATTCGGCACCGAGCGACATCGGCACCGCATCCTGCAGATGGGTGCGGCCCATCTTCAGCACGCCGTCGAACTCCCGGCCCTTGGCGAAGAAGGCATCCTGGAGCTGGCGCAGCGCGGTGATGTAGCTGTCGAGCCGCAGGATCAGCGCGAGGCGGAAGGCGGTCGGATAGGTGTCGTTGGTCGACTGGCCGTAATTGACGTGATCGTTCGGGCTGACGTGCTGGTACTCGCCCTTCTTGAAGCCGAGCGCTTCCAGCGCGAGATTGGCGATTACCTCATTGGCGTTCATGTTGGTCGAGGTGCCGGCACCGCCCTGGATGAAATCGGTGACGAACTGATCCATCATGTCGCCCGCGATGACGCGATCGCAGCCTTTGAGGATCGCATCCGCAACCTTTGCATCCAGCACGCCGAGGTCGCGGTTGGCCATGGCGGCGGCCTTCTTCACATAGCCCAGCGCCTTCACGAAGTAAGGCTCCTGGCTCATGGGAATGCCGGTGATGTGGAAGTTCTCCTTCCCCCGGATGGTCTGGACGCCGTAATAGATGTCGTCGGCGATCTCGCGCTGTCCGAGGAAGTCCTGCTCCGTGCGGCTCATGGGCACTCCTTTCCGCACATGATCCGGAAAAGCCTGCCCCGCACTTGATGCGGGGTGCGCAGCGGTTTTCCGAACAGATCATGTGCCAACAAAATGCTACGCCGCGCCTCCTATTGGCACAACGCTGTCGTGACGTAGGTATCGGTGCGGCAATCGTCCGGCTTGCGCTTCCGGCCGGGGATCAGGACTTTGGCCGAGCATTTCTCGGCGGAATCGGTGTTGAGGCTCTTGCCCTCGCCATAGCCCTTGCCCTTGCAGAGCTGGTCGGCGGCTGATTTGCAGTCGGGCGTGCCGTCGGCGCCCGCCGGACACGGGGTTCGCCCCGACACCATCGCGCCGGTCTTGGTCAGCCGCGACAGGGCATCGCCGGCCCCCTTCACCGCATCGCGGGTACGCGAATTGAGATCGTCGAGGGTTTCGCTCGTCGTCTTCGAGGGCGTGATCTTGTCGATCAGCTTGCCGATTTCATTGACCAGGCCCGAATTTTCCTGAGTCGGCTGCGGCGCGGGAGCGGGGGCAGGCTCGGTTTGCGGCGGCACGGCCGGCGGCTGCTCCTGCAGGCCGAGGGTCGGTGCCTGTGGTTGAGGCGTGGCGGCTTGTGGCCACGCCTCGCCCGCAACCATCAGCAACAGCGCGGCGACTGCTGCCAGAGCGCGCGAGCTTGAGACGAAAAGGCATGGCCGAAGCGGCATGCGTCGAATGTAACGGAAGACGGACGCAGGCGTAAAGCGCGCCGCATCCGATGCATGTCAAACGAGCTTCAGTGCGACAATAAAGCCGAACACCAGCACCACCAGGAAGATGATCACGAACAGCACGAGATGCTGCTCGATCCTGGCGCGAATGGCGTCGCCCCAGCGATTGAGCACGATCGCCTCGATATAGAAGCGGGCGCCGCGGGTGATGATCGAGAACAGGACGAACAGCCCGAAATTGTAGCCGGCGAAGCCGGAGGCGATGGTGACGAGCTTGTAGGGAATGGGCGTCACGCCCTTGATCAGGATGATCAGCGCGCCCCATTTCGCATAGGATTCGCGGAAGGCCTCAATGCCATTACTGAGATGATAGAGGCTGATCAGCCACTGTCCGACGCTGTCATAGAGCAGCGCCCCGATGGCATAGCCGAGCATGCCGCCGATCACCGAGGCGATGGTGCAGACGCCGGCAAAGAGCCAGGCGCGCTTGGGCTGCGCCAGCGCCATCGGCGCCAGCATCACGTCTGGAGGGACCGGGAAGAACGAGCTTTCCGCGAACGACACCGCGGCCAGGATCCAGAGCGCATAGGGCTTGTCCGCAGCCGCGACGCACCAGTCATAGATACGTTTGATCATGGCGCGGGATGAACCATCCCGGGCGGGATTTGTCCATGCCCCAAGGACGCGAACGAGTACGGAAAATTACGGGACGGGCTAATGCCGCTTGCGAGCGGTGCGGCCTTCGAGCGCGACAATCGGTCGCCGGGCGGCAACCCGCGAGGAGACGGCCTTGGGCATCTTCATCGGCGACTTCGGCAGCTTCTCGGCAATGCCGAGCATGAGCTCGCGGCGTTCCATCTCGCGCCAGACGTCTTCGGGCTTCACGCCGGCGGAGGCCCAGAGCACCGTGAGGTTGTAGATCAGATCGGCGCTTTCGCGCACCACGGCGTGGGCGTCGCCATTGACGGCGTCGATCACCACTTCGATGGCTTCCTCGGCGAGCTTCTTGGCCATCTTCGATGGCCCACGCTGAAACAGTCTCGCGGTGCGCGACGTAGCCGGATCGAGATGGCGCGCGGCGAGCACCGCCTGGTAAAGCCGTTCAATCGAATCACTCATTACGCAAACCTAGTCCAAACTCGTACGCGGCGTGTTAATATCAGGCATCAAATGCGAAAAATCCGCCAACCAAGATCACAAGACCATGATCGGCGGATCAACGCGAGGCCGACTGAGCCGGATGGTTACCAATCCGCAATCGGATGGCCGTTCACATAGGGCACGGTGGTGCCGTAGCCGTGGGGGCCGGGCCCATAAGACGGGTCGCCATAATAGCCATAGCCGCCACCATAGTAGCCCGCCTCCGGCGCGACATAGACCGGGCCACCGCCGTAATAGCCGTCATAACTGTCATAATAGGCGCGGCGGTTTTGCGTCGCGGCGATCGCCAGTCCGGTGCCGACGATGCCGGCAAAGGCCGCCGCCGCTGCCGCTCCGCCACCGCCGTGCCACCGCCGCGCACGCGCCGACGCCTCGGTCGGCATGATCGCTGTCAATGCCAGCGCAGAGACGATCGCGATCACGGCGCCGCGGCCAAAGGGTGAATCCAAACGCTTCGGGGTCAGCATCCTAAATCCTCCTTGATTCAATCGGCCATCATTGGCCGTTGCTGATTAATCCTCTGTTGGCCATGTGGGTTCCATCGCAGCGAATACAACCAGAACGCAAGATTGCATGTTCGTGACAGAATGCCGCTCCGGCCTTCACCTTTGGCCCGCACGCATCTCACTGCACGCACGCGACGGCCGAGGGACGGCTGCGCTAAAATGAACGGGCCGCGAAGCCTCGATCGTCAGCCACAGGTTGCGGCGTCGAAGTCGAAGGACGTTGCCCGCACCGCCGTCAGCCTGCTCGATTGAGCTATCCCGCGAACATAATCCCTGCTTAGAATGCGGCTCTCGCACCTTGGGCCACTCAGCCGCATGTCCTTGCTCCGCCTCTACACCCGCGTCCTCGATATGCTCGGCAAGGAAGCGCGGCTCGCCTGGATCCTGGCGGCGGCCAATCTTCTGCTCGCCATGTCGCAATTCGCCGAACCGGTGCTGTTCGGCCGGATCGTGGACGCGCTGTCGGGCAAATTCGCTGGCGCCTCGGCCTGGCCGCTGCTCGGCGCCTGGGCCGGCTTCGGCCTGTTCACGATCCTGGCGAGTGCCTGGGTGGCCCTGCAGGCCGACCGCCTCTCACACCGCCAGCGGCAGGCGGTGCTGACCGACTATTTCGATCATATCCTGCAGCTTCCGATGACCTTCCATACCGGTACGCATTCCGGCAAGCTGATGAAGGTGATGCTGAACGGCACGGATGCGCTGTGGCGGCTCTGGCTCGGCTTCTTCCGCGAGCATTTTGCCGCGATCCTCTCCGTCGTGGTGCTGCTGCCGCTGTCGCTTTACCTGAACTGGCGGCTTGCGATCCTGCTGTTCCTGCTCTGCGTCGTCTTCACTGTGCTGACCACCTTTGTGGTGCGCAAGACCTATGGCATGCAGAGCGAGGTCGAGCAGCACTACAGCGACCTTTCCGCGCGCGCCTCCGATGCGCTCGGTAATGTCGCGCTGGTGCAGAGCTTTGTGCGGATTGACGCCGAGGTGCAGAGCCTGCGCAGCGTCGCCAACCAGCTGCTGGCGGTGCAGATGCCGGTCCTGTCCTGGTGGGCACTGGTCACCGTGATCACGCGGGCTTCGACCACGATCACGGTGCTTGCGATCTTCTCGCTCGGCATTGCGCTGCACGACCAGGGCCTCACCTCCGTGGGCGAGATCGTGACCTTCGTCGCCTTTGCCACCATGCTGATCGGCAAGCTCGAGCAGGTCGTCTCCTTCATCAACAACGTGTTCATGGAGGCGCCGCGGCTGATCGAGTTCTTCAACGTGATGGATGCGGTGCCCGCGGTGCGCGACCGCCCCGAGGCGATGGACGTCGGACGGCTCTCCGGCCTCGTCGAATTCCACGACGTGTCGTTCTCCTATGACGGCAAGCGACCGGCGGTCGAAGACCTCTCCTTTGTCGCGCTGCCCGGCCAGACCATCGCGCTGGTCGGCCCGACCGGCGCCGGCAAGTCGACCGCGATCGCGCTGCTGCATCGCGCCTTCGATCCGCAATCCGGCTTTATCAAGATCGACGGCATGGATGTCCGCGCGCTCAAGCTCGCAGCGCTCCGCCGCAATATCGGCGTGGTGTTCCAGGAAGCGCTGCTGTTCGACCGTTCGATCGCGGACAATTTGCGCGTCGGCAAGCCCGATGCGACCGAAGAGGAGATGAAGACCGCGGCCTCCCGCGCCCAGGCGCTCGATTTCATCACGCGCTCCGATAAGGGTTTTGACACCAAGGCCGGCGAGCGTGGGCGGATGCTGTCGGGCGGCGAGCGGCAGCGGCTCTCGATCGCGCGAGCCTTGTTGAAGGACCCGCCGATCCTGATCCTCGATGAGGCCACCAGCGCGCTCGATGCGGTGACCGAGGCCAAGGTCAATGCCGCGCTCGACGAGGTGATGCGCGGCCGCACCACTTTCGTGATTGCCCACCGCCTCTCCACCATCCGCAACGCGACCCGCATCCTGGTTTTCGAGAACGGGCGCGTGATCGAAAACGGAACTTTCGATGAACTCGTCGCCAAGGGCGGACATTTTGCGGAGCTCGCCCGCGCCCAGTTCATGGTGCAAGAAAACTTGAAGCAAAGCGCGCCAGGCAGTCACACTCCTGTCAAGGCGTGAATTCGCCTGAATTCAGCCGCTTGAGCGCTCAATTGTCAGCTGAATTAATGCTGCAAACCTCTGTTCTCGGATCGCGTGCCGGTATAGGTTTGCTTGCGCCGCAATGAGCGGGCATGCCGGACAGCTTGAAACCCGAAAATCAGATCCCAGACCTCCTTGGCTTGGTGCAAGGCGGGTCTCAAAGAACCGGAATCGCTACAGTGCAATTTCGTCGCCCATTGCTTTTGAAATCGTCGATTATTTTTGCCGCCGCACTCGCGGTGCTCTTGCCTCGCGCCATTCATGCCGAAGCCAGACTCGTGATCGAAGCCGACACCGGCAAGGTGCTCGAGGCCGAGAACGCGACGGTGCCCTGGTATCCCGCCTCCGTCAGCAAGCTGATGACTGCCTATGTCACGCTGGCGGCGGTGAAGGACGGCAAGATCACCCTCGACACCCTGCTCACGGTGTCGCCGACCGCCGCCTCGCAATCGCCTTCCAAGATGGGATTGCGGCCGGGCACGCAAGTCACGGTCGATAACGCGCTGAAGATGATGCTGGTGAAGTCGGCCAATGACATGGCCGTGGTGCTGGCCGAAGGCGTCGGCGGTTCGATCGACGGCTTCTCGGCGATGGAGAACGAGACCGCGCAGAAGCTCGGCATGACGCAGACGCACTACGTCAATCCGAACGGCCTGCCGGCGGACGGCCAGATCACCTCCGCGCGTGACCTTGCGATCCTCGCGCGCTCCATCATCAAGAACCTTCCCGAATACGAATATTTCGTCCACATCCCCTCGATCCGCTACGGCAGGCGCATCACGCAGAACTTCAACCGGCTGATCGGCCGCTATCCCGGCGCCGACGGGTTCAAGACCGGCTTCATCTGCGCCTCCGGCTACAATCTCGTTGCCTCCGCCACGCGCGACGGCAAGCGGCTGATCGCCGTCGTGCTCGGCGCCTCCTCCGGCACCATGCGCGCGGTGCGCGCCGCACAACTGCTCGATCGCGGCTTTGCCAATAACGGGCTGGCGTGGCTGCGTCCTTCGCTCGGAACGGTCGACCAGCTCGCGCCAATCGACGCATCTCCGCCGGACCTGCATGACCAGGTCTGCGGCGGCAAACACCATAGGCAGAGCGACGAGGACGAGATAGCCGCGAGCGCACCCGGCTCCGCATCGGCGACCGGCGACGGCAGCAACGGTGCGACATTCCTTGCCTCTAACCTGCAGGCGCCGATGCCGAGGCCCTCGGAATGGCTTGCGGCCCCTCCCGCGCCGTCGGAGCCGATCGTCGTCTACACCGGTCCGACCCGCACCGGCGCCGCCCTGGTCGCAGCGGTGGCGGCCGACGCCGACAGCCAGGCGGCGGCGGGCGGCAAGCGCGGCAAGCGGCATGCTGGGAAGAAGCCCGCCGCGACGGCGGAGGCGAATCCGGCCGATGCGTCGGGCGCAAAGCCTGCCGCGAAGCACGCGGCCGCCAAGCCAGCTGCCGCCGCGACCGATTCGGCGGCCCCGGCGGCAAAGCCTGCCAAGCCCAAGGCTAGCGCCAAGCCGAAGTCCGGCACGACCAACGGACAGAAGACCTCGGGCGAGGCTAAGCCCGCCGGCGACTAGCGATCCCTATCAGCCTGTCATTCCCGGACGCGCCGCACACGGCGCAGACACGGAATCTTGAGACATCCAGGGGCACATTTGCGCCCCATGGTCGATGCTTTCGCATCGCAGAATGACCTCGTCGTGAAATCCCCGTTAACCCTCGGCCGCTTGCCATGAGCGGCGGCAAGCACAATACTGTCACAAAACACACCGTCCCCGTGTAGTGACGGACAAAACATCTCAGGAGGGGAAAGACCATGGAGCGGATCTGGCTCAAGCACTATCCCGCCGGCGTGCCCGCCGATATCGACACCACGCAATATTCTTCGCTGGTTGAGCTGCTGGAAGAAAGCTTTGCGAAATATGCCGATCGCAAGGCCTTCATCTGCATGGACAAGTCGATCACCTATCACGAGCTCGACGAGATGTCGGTTGCGCTCGGCGCCTATTTGCAGAGCCGGGGGCTCGCCAAGGGCGCGCGTGTCGCGCTGATGATGCCGAACGTGCTGCAATATCCGGTCGCGACCGCGGCCGTGCTGCGCGCCGGCTTTGCCGTCGTCAACGTCAACCCGCTCTACACCCCGCGCGAGCTAGAGCATCAGCTGAAGGATTCCGGCGCGGAAGCGATCGTGGTGCTGGAGAATTTCGCCACCACCGTGCAGCAGGCGCTGCCGCAGACCAACGTCAAGCATGTGATCATCGGCAGCATGGGCGACCTGCTCGGCTTCAAGGGCGTGATCGTCAATCTCGTCGTGCGCAAGGTGAAGAAGATGGTGCCGGCCTATTCATTGCCGGGCGCGGTGTCCTTCACCGATGCGCTCGCGGCCGGCCGCGCCGCGAAGTTCGACAAGCCGAAGCTCGGCCCCGATGACGTCGCCTTCCTGCAATATACCGGCGGCACCACCGGCGTCTCCAAGGGAGCGACGCTGCTCCATCGCAACATCCTCGCCAATGTGCTGCAGAACGACGCCTGGCTACAGCCGGCTTTGGCGCAGCCGCCGCATGTCGATGCGCTGCTGATCGTCTGCGCGCTGCCGCTCTATCACATCTTCGCGCTGACGGCGTGCTACCTGCTCGCGGTGCGCGCCGGCGGCTGCAATCTGCTCATCCCCAACCCGCGCGACATCGCGGGCTTCATCAAGGAATTGCAGAAATACCAGGTCAACTCCTTCCCGGCGGTCAACACGCTCTATAACGGGCTGATGCATCATCCCGACTTCAAGAAGATCGACTTCTCGAAGCTGAAAATCGCCAACGGCGGCGGCATGGCGGTGCAGCGTCCCGTGGCCGAGCAGTGGAAGCAGATCACCGGCTGCAGCATCGCCGAAGGCTATGGCCTGTCGGAGACCTCGCCGACCTTGACCTGCAACACCGCAACCTCAGCCGAGTTCAACGGCTCGATCGGCATTCCCGTGCCGTCGACCCATATCTCGATCCGAGACGATGCCGGCAACGAGGTGCCGCTCGGCGAGCCCGGCGAAATCTGCGCCAAGGGCCCGCAGGTGATGGCGGGCTACTGGAACAGGCCGGACGAGACCGCGAAGGTGATGACGTCAGACGGCTATTTCCGCACCGGCGACATCGGCGTGATGGATGAGAGCGGCTACACCAAGATCGTCGACCGCAAGAAGGACATGATCCTGGTCTCCGGCTTCAATGTCTATCCGAACGAGATCGAGGAAGTGATCGCAAGCCATCCGGGCGTGCTCGAATGTGCTGTGATCGGCGTTGCCGACGACAAGTCGGGCGAGGCGGTCAAGGCGTTCCTGGTCAAGAAGGACCCCAATCTTACCGCCGAGGACGTGATCAAGTTCTGCCGCGAGCGGCTGACCGCCTACAAGGTGCCGAAGCTGATCGAGTTCAGGAAGGACCTGCCCAAGACCAATGTCGGAAAAATCCTCCGCCGCGAGCTCCGCGACGAGAAGAAGGCGGCGGCTTGATTTCCAGCCCCACCGACATCCTCGCGTTCTGGCGCGAGGCGGGCTACGACCGCTGGTACAAGAAGGACGATGCCTTCGACGCCGAAGTGCGCCGCCGCTATCTCGAGCTCTGGCAACAGGCCGTCGCTGGTGAGCTTTCATCGTGGGAGACAAGCGACGACGGTGCGCTGGCGCTCGTCATCGTACTCGACCAGTTTCCCCGCAACATGTTTCGCGGCAAGCCGGAGGCGTTCTCCAGCGACGCCAAGGCGCTGGCGGTCGCGGAGCGCGCCGTCGCCCGCGGCGCCGATGCCCGGATCGATCCGGACCTGCTTGAATTTCTTTATATGCCCTTCATGCATTCGGAGGCGCTGGCCGATCAGCTGCGCTGCGTCGAGCTGTTCCAGAACTCTCCCGACAACCTCAAATATGCAAGGGAGCATGCCGATATCATCCGCCAGTTCGGCCGCTTCCCGCACCGTAACGGCGTGCTGGGGCGCTCGACCACGGCGGAGGAGCAGGCGTTTCTGGAGGCTGGCGGGTTTTCCGGCTAATGACATCACGATGAACGCGATTGCCGTTTTCGCGGCAGCGAATATTGTACCCGCCGCCTCCCCGGTCTAAGACACATTCCGCTCATGTAAGGAGAATTGACGATGGCGATCCAAGTTGGCGACAAGCTGCCCGAGACCAAGTTTCGCGTGATGACCGCGGAAGGCCCGCAGGTCAAAACCACCGACGACATCTTCAAGGGCAAGAAGGTCGCGCTCTTTGCCGTTCCGGGTGCTTACACCGGCACCTGCCACAAGATGCATCTGCCGAGCATTTTCCTCAACGCCTATGCGATCAAGGACAAGGGCGTGGACACCATCGCGATCGTCTCCGTCAACGACGCCTTCGTGATGAACGCCTGGAAGCGCGACACCGACCAGCGCGATGAAGCGGTCTTCCTCGCCGACGGCAACGCCGAGTTCGCGAAAGCGATCGGCATGGAGCTCGACGCCTCCGGCAACGGGCTGGGCATCCGCTCCAAGCGCTATTCCATGCTGGTCGAGGACGGCACCGTGAAGAAGCTCAATCTCGAACCCGCCCCCGGCAAGGTCGAGGTTTCGGGCGGTGATACGCTGCTGGGACAGCTTTGAGCTCATCTTGCAAGAATTGTAGGGTGGGCAAAGGCGCGCTTGCGCCGTGCCCACCTTTCTCGCTCGACATGTAATGGTGGGCACGCTTCGCTTTGCCCACCCTACAATCTGTCGTTACGACGACGCGTAGGATGGGTAGAGCGCAGCGAAACCCATCAGCTTCATCCACCGTCTTCGTGAAATGGTGGGTTTCGCTGCGCTCTACCCACCCTACGAACCTACCCCTTCAACCGCGCCATTGCGACGCCGTCGCGGGCGAGCTGGTCGGCGCGCTCGTTCTCGTCATGGCCGGCATGGCCCTTGACCCAGTGCCAGCGCACCTGGTGCGGCTTTAACGCAGCCTCGAGGCGCTGCCACAGCTCGGCATTCTTCACCGGCTTCTTGTCGGCGGTGCGCCAGCCGTTCTTCTTCCAGCCATGGATCCAGCCGGTGATGCCCTGCCGCACATATTGGCTGTCGGTATAGAGATCGACATCGCACGGCTTCTTTAGCGCTTCCAGCGCGGAGATCGCGGCCATCAGCTCCATGCGGTTGTTGGTGGTGTGGGCCTCGCCGCCCTTCATTTCCTTCTCGACGTCGCCGAATTTGAGGATCGCGCCCCAGCCGCCCGGCCCGGGATTGCCCGAGCAGGCGCCGTCGGTGTGGATGATGACATTGGGCAGCGCGCTCACGCGACGAGTGTCCCGGTCACGCCATAATCGCGCACGCTGGCAACGCCCTGATGAAAGCGCAGCTTGCGCGCATATTCGAGCGGATCCTTCGGCTTCACCAGCGCGCCCGGCGGCACGTTGAGCCAGTCGACCAGCCGCGTCAGCAAAAAGCGCAGCGCGGCGCCCCGCGCCAGCAGCGGCAGCGCGTCCTGTTCCTCATCCGACAATTTCCGCTCGCGGCCATAGGCCGACAGAAACGCGCGCGCCTTGGTGACGTTGAGGGAATGATCGGGCTCGAAGCACCAGGCGTTCAGGCAGATCGCGACGTCATAGGCCAGCATGTCGTTGCAGGCGAAGGTAAAGTCGATGATTCCCGACAGCGCCTCGCCGAGGAAGAACACGTTGTCCGGAAACAGATCGGCGTGGATCACGCCGACCGGCAGATGTTTTGGCCACACCCCGCCTTCGAGATGATCGAGCTCGCGCGCGATGAAATCGCGAAGCCCCGGCTGCACGCTGTCGGCGCGATCGGCCGCGAGCTCGAACAGCGGCCGCCAGCCGGACACCGAAAGTGCGTTGGCGCGCGAAATCGCGAAATCGCGGCCCGCCAGGTGCATTTTTGCGAGCGCCCCGCCGACGCCGGCGCAATGGGTGACGTTCGGCTTGCGCGGCCAGATGCCTTCGAGAAAGGTGATGATCGCCGCCGGCCTTCCGCACAACGCGCCCAGCGCCTCGCCTTTTCTGTTCGTCACCGGCTGCGGGCAGTTGATTCCGTTGGCGGCCAGATGCGTCATCAGGCCGAGGAAGAACGGAAGGTCGTCTTTCTCGACCCGCTTCTCGTACAGCGTCAGGATGAAATAACCGCGCGCGGCGTGCAGCAGGAAGTTCGAATTCTCAACGCCCTCGGCGATGCCCTTGTAGGACAGGAGCTCACCGAGATCGTAGAGAGAGAGGAATTCCGCAAGCTCGTCGGCGGCGACGTCGGTATAGACCGCCATACGGGCCTACTCGGCGGCGGCTTCAGGGCGCAGCGAACGCGGCAGCGGGAAGAACTCGTTCTCCTCCGCGGCCGAGACCGTCTCCACATGCAGCGTAAAACGCTCGGCGAAGGCGCCCATGATCTCCTCGACGATCACCTCCGGCGCGGACGCGCCCGCGGTGATACCGAGGCTCTTGATGCCTTCGAAGCGCTTCCAGTCGATGTCGGCGGCGCGCTGCGCCAGGACGGCAATCGGGCAGCCTTCGCGCTCGGCGACCTCGCGCAGGCGCTGCGAGTTCGACGAGTTGGGCGCACCGACCACGATCAGCGCATCGACCACGGGCGCCACCTTCTTCACTGCGAGCTGGCGGTTGGTGGTGGCGTAGCAGATGTCTTCCTTGTGCGGCCCGTTGATGTTCGGGAAGCGCTGTTTGAGGATCGCGACGATATGGGCGGTGTCGTCGATCGACAGCGTGGTCTGGGTGACGAAAGCCAGATTATCCGGATCCTGTGGCGCGATGGTGCGGGCATCCTCATCGGTCTCGATCAGCGTCACCGCACCCGCCGGCAACTGGCCGAGCGTGCCGACCACCTCGGGATGGTGGGAATGGCCGATCAGGAAGATTTCACGGCCGCGCTTGAAATGGATCGCAGCCTCGCGATGCACCTTGGTCACCAGGGGGCAGGTCGCATCCAGCGAGAACAAATTGCGGCTCTGGGCGTCGGCCGGAACCGATTTCGGCACGCCATGGGCCGAGAACACCACCGGTGCGGTAGTATTTTCCGGAATTTCGGCCAGTTCCTCGACGAAGATCGCGCCCTTGGTCTTCAAGCTGTCCACCACATAGCGGTTGTGGACGATCTCATGCCGGACATAGACCGGGGCGCCGTAGATGGCGAGCGCCCGTTCCACGGTGTCGATGGCGCGAACCACGCCGGCGCAGAAGCCCCGTGGCGAACAAAGCACGATTCTGAGGTCCGGTTTTGGGTCTGTTTTGGCTGCCATTTGGGACGATCTCGGGACCGAATCACCCCTCGCCGACGGGCGGGGAACGGCCGTTTCTGTTCACGAATTGGGACCGCTTTCGGCCCCTGTCAAGCCACTATAGCATACCATTGCGTGCTGGGCCCAACAGGGCCTATATAGGGCAAATTCCCGTCATCGCTGATGACTACCGGCTTCGCCTCCAGACAGGCGGGCGAAGCACAAAGGAGATTTGCCATGAGCAACGCCCCGTTGATGCCCAAGGCGACCGCCGTCTGGCTGCTCGATAATACTGCGTTAACTTTCGACCAGGTCGCCGATTTCACCAAAATGCACCCGCTTGAGATCCGCGCGATCGCCGATGGCGACGCCGCCCAGGGCATCAAGGGTTCGGACCCGATCTCCAGCGGCCAATTGACCCGCGAGGAGATCGAAAAGGGCGAGAGGGACCAGAATTATCGCCTCAGGCTCGAGGAGAGCAAGGTGGTGCTGCCGCCGGCCGCCAAGCGCAAGGGCCCCCGCTACACCCCGGTGTCGCGCCGCCATGAGCGGCCGAGCGCGATCCTCTGGCTGGTGCGCAACCATCCGGAGCTGAAAGACGCGCAGATCATGCGCCTGGTCGGCACCACCAAGACCACAATCGCCAGCGTCCGCGACCGCACCCACTGGAATGCCTCCACCCTGACCCCGATGGACCCGGTGACGCTCGGCCTGTGCTCGCAGATCGAGCTCGATTTCGAGGTGCAGCGCGCGGCCAAGGAAAAGCCGATCGAGTCCGCCTATGGCGGCGCTACTTTGCTGCCGGCCTCCGAGACCACCAAGAAGGAGCCGGAATTCGAGCCGTCCGAGAAGCAGCGCGACGACCTCAACGTCGACGCCGTGTTCGACAAGCTGAAGACCATCGGCGGCAAGAAGCAGGACGACGACGAGTAGACGGGAAGCGCGATCTGATTCTCCGCTGACGGCATAACCATAATCGTCATCGCCGTGCATGCGGGGGTGACGTAGATAGATGATCGCTATCTGGAGTTCGGACAAGATAATCTTCGATACGTCCCCATTGGCGCCATGGTTCGAGACGCGCGGCATTGCCGCGCTCCTCACCATGAGGACCTCATTCTGACGAGAGGCTGTCTTCACCACATCTCTCAGCCTCATCCTGAGAGGTTGTGAAGTTATCTCCGACCTCATCCTGAGGAGGCGCGAAGCGCCGTCTCGAAGGATGCGTGATAACAAGATACGCCGGACACACCTTCGCCATCTCGCGACACCATGCGCCCGAGCTTTGCTAGAAAAT
>DATHMA010000024.1:0-11902 GCA_035487555.1 Bradyrhizobium sp.
CGCGGCCTGGCGCGAGCAGGAGGCGCAGAGCCGCGACGTGCCGCGTAGCCGGGTGCTGAAGGACGATGCGGTCGGCGATGTCGCAACCCACGCGCCCAATACGCTGGAAAAGCTCGCCAACCTGCGCTCGCTGCCGAAGGGGTTCGAGCGCTCGAAATGGGGCACCGATATCATCGCGGCCGTGCAGCGCGGGCTCGCACGCGATCCCAATACGCTGCCGAAGCTGGAGAAGCCGCGCAACAATTCGAATGGCGCGGCGATCGTGGAACTGCTGAAAGTGCTGCTGCGGATGACGTCCGAGCGCCATGCGGTGGCAAGCAAGGTGATCGCGACCGTGGATGATCTGGAACAGATCGCCGCCGACGATGACGCCGACGTCGCCGCCCTGCATGGCTGGCGCCGCGAGCTGTTCGGGGAAGCCGCGCTCTCGCTCAAGCATGGACGGCTGGCGCTCGCCATCGAGCGTGGCCGCGTGATCCGCGTCGAGCGCAGCACGGTCGAGGCTGATACCGACAGCGCGGCTAGCGGACGGCGCTAAAGCGCGATCGCGCTTTAGCTTCTTGTTTGGGCATGATCTCCGCGCAAACGCTTCGCGTTTGTCGCGAGGGAAAACCGCTTCACACTTTTCCGGATCATGCCTTAGAACTTCATCTCCAGCCCCAGCGTTCCCTGCTGGGACGTCAGATTGGAGCGGAACTTTCCGTCATAGTTGAAGTAGAGCCGCGCCGTGTTGGTGATGTAGAGCGACGCCGAAGCGCCGGCGTCGGCGCCATATTGGCTCTCGCCGATCCCCGTCACCGAAATGCTCTGCGGCCCGAGGCTGACCAGCACCGAGCTGAACTGCTGCGAGACATTGTCGACGAACTTGCCGTATGCGGAGAGATCGAGGATCTCCGTGTTCAGGATCCAGTAATGCCCGATCTCCGCGCCGACCAGCACGCGCGTGCGGTCCATCGTGGCGCCGCTCACCGTCAGCGGATCGAACCCGCCCGTCTCCTGGAACGCCCCGGTCGAGGCGTGCATGTATTCGACCGCGACCTTCGGCACGATGCGGCTCTGGTCCTTGGTCCAGTAATAATCGAGCTCGGTCAGCCCGCCGTCGAGCTGCGCGCCATACCAGGCGCTGGCAAAGCCGAATCCGGTGTCGCGGCCTGAGGACACGTTGCCGAAGCCATGTATCAGCGCGATCGCCCAGGTCCACGGGCCCTTGTCGACGGAGGCGTTGAAGCCGAATTGGGTCAGGTCGAGCCACGCCGATTGCAGCGCCAGCGGCACATCGACGGTGGTGCGGCTCTGGTCGACGGAAAAGCCGATATTGACGCCCGGCATCACCCGCGCGCCAAAGCCCGCGACACCGCCCATGGTGCGCCGCTTGTCACCGACATAGTCAACCTGCGGACCTGTGCTGGAGGTGATGCCGTAGAGCTCGCCCCAGGTCCGGTAACGCGGACTGTTGTCGATCGCCTCGGAGGCACCGCCGCCGCCCGGATTGGTGCGGGATTCGCGGACGAATCCGTTGGTCGCCTGGTTGCCCAGCCGCTCCAGGAAGTTGCTGCCTAGGTTCAGCACCGTAGAGCCTGTCGAAATATCGGAGTTGATTTGCGTCGCCGTTGGGGTGGGCGTGGGGCTCGGACTTGGCGTCGGCGTTGGGGTTGCTGTCGGCGTCGGAGTTGGCGTCGGGCTCGGCGACTGTGCGAAGGCCGGCGATGCAGCGGCTACCATTGAAAGCACAAGAGCCAGGGTAAACGCCAAGGCGGCCGCACGCGCCAAGCCAAGGCCGCTCCCGTTCCCCGTCTGCGATAGCCGCAACGAGCAGCGCATGAATGCCAAATTCCGAAAAGGGTCAGCCTGAGAAACGCGAAAAATACGTCTTTGCTCGCACCGATTTGCCCCCAGTTCGCTCAAGGGGTCAATCGGTGTCGGCTATGCCGTGGAGGCGTTTGCCGCCCATTGTGCCCCTGCCGCCACACGCCATTCTGCGGCGATTCGCCGGTGAGCTCGATTTCTTAAGGCCTGCCAAACGCTTGCTAAGGCGCGATTTTCGTGTTGCAATACCTGTCACAATCGGAATTTGGCCGTTCGACGTGCGTTTCGCGAAGACTCGGAAATTAAGCGGACTACCGGAAGCCCGTTTGTGGCGTGGCATGCGTGAAGCATGGCCGCGTCTTTTTTACGTCTAGAGCAGGAGACAGGCGATGCCCAAGGGTACCGTCAAATGGTTCAACCCGACCAAGGGTTATGGGTTCATCAAGCCGAACGGCAGCGATAAGGACGTCTTCGTCCATATCTCTGCGGTCGAGCGTGCCGGACTCTCTACCCTCAACGAAAATCAGGTTGTGGAGTATGACCTTGTGGAAAATCGCGGCAAAGCGTCCGCGGAAAACCTGAAGGTGTCCTAAACTTCCGCTATTCGCCTTACGCGTCTTTTGCGTCCCCCGGCCCTACCGCCGGGGGTTTTTGTTTTTTGGACCGGCTTCAGACCGAGCTGCCGTCGGCGCTCGCGACCGGCGAGATCAGGAAATTGCCGGAGCCCGTGCTATCAGGCGTCTTGCAGATATCGCCGTCAAGCTGAACGCCGCCGGTCGCAAGCAGCCGCAGCGCATCCGGATAGATGCGGTGCTCGACCTCGAGGATGCGCTCTGAAAGCGTCTCCGCCGTGTCGTGATCGCTGACGCTGACCGCGCCCTGCATCACGATCGGCCCCGCATCGGTCTCGGGTATGACGAAATGGACGGTCGCGCCCGAAATCTTCACCCCGGCACGCAGCGCCTGGCCGTGTGGATCGAGCCCGGGGAACGACGGCAGCAGCGAAGGATGGATGTTGAGCATCTTTCCATACCAAGCCTTCGTAAACTCCGGCGTGAACAGCCGCATGAAGCCACCAAGACAAATCAGCTCGATGCCATGCTGATCGAGCACGGCCTGAAGCTTGGCCTCGAAGCCGGCGCGATCCTTGCCGAACGGCTTGCTCTCGATGACGACGGTCGCAATGCCGCTTGCCCTCGCCCGCTCCAGACCCGGCGCATCGGCGCGATTGGAAATCACGACACTGATTTCTGCGGGGTAATCGGCGGCGCTCGCGGCCTTGATCAGCGCGGCCATGTTGGAGCCGCGTCCGGAAATCAGGATGGCGACGCGGCGTTTCATGCTCTGAGATTGAGATGGCCGTTATAGACCACGCGGGGCTCAGCGGTGGCCGGAATGACTTCGCCCAGCACCGTCACGGCCTCGCCGCTGGCGGTGAAGATGTCAGTGACTTGCTTGATCGCCTCAGACTTGACGATGGCGATCATGCCGACGCCGCAATTGAAGGTACGCAGCATCTCGAGCTCGGCAACGCCGCCCTGCTCCGCCAGCCATTTGAACACCGGCAGCACCTGAAGCTGCGCCAGATCGATGCCCACGCCGAGATGCTTCGGCAACACGCGCGGGATGTTGTCGGTGAAGCCGCCGCCGGTGATATGCGCAAGCCCCTTCACCGCGCCGCTTTCCCTGATCGCGCGCAGGCATGATTTCACGTAAAGCCGCGTCGGCGTCAGCAGCGCGCCGCCGAGCGTCATGACCGGCGAGAACGGCGCCTGCGCATCGAACGCGAGCCCGCTCAGCTCGACGATCTTGCGCACGAGCGAAAAGCCGTTCGAGTGCAGGCCCGATGAGGCAAGTCCGATCACGGCATCGCCGGCTTCGATATCGCCCCGCGGCAACAGCGTGCCGCGCTCCGCCGCGCCGACCGCAAAGCCCCCGAGATCGTAATCGCCGTCCTTGTAGAGGCCCGGCATTTCCGCGGTCTCGCCGCCGATCAGCGCGCAGCCGGATTCGCGGCAGCCTTCGGCAATGCCGGCGATGATCGCGGCCGTGGTCCCGGGATCGAGCTTGCCGCAGGCAAAGTAGTCGAGGAAGAACAGCGGCTCGGCGCCCTGCACCACCAGATCATTGACCGACATCGCGACGAGATCGATGCCGATGCTGTCGTGAATGGCGGCATCGATCGCGATCTTGACCTTGGTCCCGACGCCATCCGTGGCGGCGACCAGCACGGGGTCGGCAAAGCCCGCGGCCTTCAGGTCGAACAGGCCACCAAATCCGCCGATCTCGGCGTCGGCGCCGGGGCGCGCGGTGGCCCGAACCATCGGCTTGATGAGATCGACCAGACGATTGCCCGCGTCGATGTCGACGCCCGAATCCGCGTAAGTGAGCCCGTTTTTGCGCTCGGCCATGCCCATTTCCAAGATAACCGCGGCTGGTTACGTCGGATTAGGCTGCCGCGCAATGGCTCGCAAGGGCGGTTCCCATATACTATGTAGATAACAACAGGCTCGGCCCATAAAGAGCCGGATTTTCTGTAAAATCAAACCGGTAGCCGGGAAGCGCCGTGTGAGTATTCCAGACTCCATTCCGAACATCATCACGTTGTGCCGGATTCTTCTGGTCCCGATCATCATCTGGGCCATCGCCTCCGGCCAGATGGAGATCGCCTTTGTGGTCTTCGTCATCGCCGGCGTCAGCGATGCGGTCGACGGTTTTCTTGCCAAGCGCTTCAACATGACGAGCGAGCTCGGCGCGCTTCTCGATCCCCTGGCTGACAAGGCGCTGCTGGTCTCGATCTACATCGCGCTCGGCATCTGGGGCGCCATCCCGCACTGGATCGTGATCCTGGTGGTGTCGCGCGATTTCATGATTGTCGCCGCCGTGATCGTATCCTGGTTGTTCGACAAGCCGGTGGCGATGAAGCCGTCGATGGTGTCCAAGCTCAACACGGTGGCCCAGGTTGCCTTCGCGGCACTGGCGCTGGGTTCGCTCGGCTTCGGCTTCAAACCCTCGCCCTATGACCTGATCCTGATGGTTCTTGTCACGATCTTTACGCTCTCTTCCGTATTCCTTTATCTGGTGGAATGGATACGGCACATGGGTACGATCGAAGCTCGCTGATTTGCGCCCTACGATTTCCGATTTGCGATTTTGACCTGGAGTAATGGCTTGGCAGGCCGCGTTCATCCCCGTCAGTTGGCATTTGCGTTGCCGCATGCGGAGAGCCTGACGCGCGACAATTTCCTGGAAGGCCCGGCAAATGCCGCTGGCCTGGCGCTGATCGATGCCTGGCCGGAATGGCCGGGCCGCACCATGCTGCTCACGGGGCCCGAAGGTTCCGGCAAGAGCCATCTCGCCGGGATCTGGGCGGACGAGGCCGGCGCGCGCTCCACGACCGCGCATGCGCTGACGGCGGCGGACGTGCCGGCTGCGCTCGCAACCGGGACGCTTGTGGTCGAGGATCTGAAGGCGAGCAGCTTTGACGAGCGCGCGCTGTTTCACCTCCTCAATCTCGCCCGCGAGGATCAGGCCTATGTCTTGATCACGGCACGGATCGCCCCATCTGCGCTCGAGGTCGAGCTCCGCGACCTGCGCTCGCGTCTGCGCGCGATCCCCGTGGTGTCGCTCGCGGAACCCGACGATCTGCTGTTTCGCGCGCTGATCGTCAAATTCTGCGCGGACCGCCAGCTCGCCGTCGACGAGTCCGTCGTCGGCTATCTCGCAACCCGGATCGAGCGGTCCTATGCGGCCGCGCGAAAGGCGGTCGAACGGCTCGACCGCGAGGGGCTGCGGCTCGGCCGGCCGGTCACCCGGGCGCTGGCGGCGGAACTATTCCGTAAAGCTTGATTTGAGCCCCATCTTGACGCCATCCGGGAGGGGGCCATCATGACCGGTGGGTTGTCATCCGCCTGACATATTGTTTGCGCCGCGGCGCGCTAAATGCGCAGTTGAGCCAAAGCGCCTCTTAATTGGATAATTGGACCGAGTTCTCATGGAATCCGAGCAAGCCATTGTAATTGAAGAGAAAGAACCGTCTCCCGAGACCCTCTCCTCGATTGCCAATAGCCCCGAGCGCTTCATCAATCGCGAGCTTTCCTGGCTGCATTTCAATCGCCGGGTGCTCGAGGAATCGGTCAACGCCGGCCACCCCCTGCTGGAGCGGGTCCGATTCCTGTCGATATCGGCCAACAACCTCGATGAATTCTTCATGGTCCGCGTCGCCGGTATCAAGGCGCAGGTCCGCGAGGGCATCGCCGAGCGCAGCCCGGACGGGCTGACCCCGGCCGAACAGCTTGTCCTGATCAACGATACCGTCTCAAAACTCGCGACCGACCAACAGGCGATCTGGCGCGAACTCCGCAAGGTCCTCGCTGAGGTCGGCATCGTCCTGGTCGACGGGCGCGACGTCACCAAGAGCGAGCGCACCTGGATCGAGGATCATTTCCTCCACAACATCTTCCCGCTGCTGACGCCGCTTGCGATCGACCCTGCGCACCCCTTCCCGTTCATCCCGAGCCTCGGTTTCACCGTGGCGCTGCAATTGACGCGCATCTCTGACGGCAAGCCGATGAATGCGCTGATCCGCATGCCCGGCAAGATCGATCGCTTCATCCGTTTCCCTGCGGCCAAGGACGGCGTGGTGCGGCTGATCACGCTGGAACAGGCCACCGGCCTGTTCATCGGCCGCCTCTTCCCCGGCTACACCGTCAAGGGCCAGGGCGCTTTCCGCATCATCAGAGACTCCGAGATCGAAATCGAGGAAGAAGCCGAAGACCTCGTGCGCGTGTTCGAGACCGCGCTGAAGCGGCGGCGGCGCGGATCGGTGATCCGGCTCGAGATCGAGGCCAACATGCCCGAGGAGCTGCGCGCTTTCGTGCAGCATGCGCTTTCGACCACCGACGACGAAGTGCTGTTGGTCGACGGCGTGCTTGCCATGAACGAGCTGTCGCAATTGACGCGGCTCGACCGGCCGGACCTCGAATTCGCGCCTTACGTGCCGCGCCATCCCGAACGCGTGCGCGACCATGGCGGCGACATCTTTGCGGCGATCCGGCAGAAGGACCTCATCGTCCATCACCCCTACGAATCCTTCGACGTCGTGGTGCAGTTCCTGCAGCAGGCGGCACGCGATCCGGATGTGGTCGCAATCAAGCAGACGCTTTACCGCACCTCCAACAACTCGCCGATCGTGCGCGCACTGGCGGAAGCCGCCGAGGCCGGCAAGTCGGTCACCGCGCTGATCGAGCTCAAGGCGCGCTTCGACGAGGAAGCCAATATCCGCTGGGCGCGCGACCTCGAACGCGCCGGCGTGCAGGTGGTCTACGGCTTCCTCGAATTGAAGACGCACGCGAAGCTCTCGCTGATCGTGCGCCGCGAGGGTGGCAGCCTAACCACCTATGTCCACACCGGAACCGGCAATTATCATCCGGTGACCGCGCGCATCTACACCGACCTCTCCTACTTCACGTCAGATCCGATCATCGGGCGCGACGCAGCGCGGGTGTTCAATTACATCACCGGCTATGCCGAGCCGAGCGATATCGAGAAGATGGCGGTGTCGCCGCTGACCTTGCGCAAGCGCATGCTCGAGCACATCCACGGCGAGACCAACCATGCCCGCCACGGCAGGCCCGGCGTGATCTGGATGAAGATGAACTCGCTCGTCGACCCCGATATCATCGACGCGCTGTACGAGGCCTCCCAGGCCGGCGTCGCCATCGAGCTCGTGGTGCGCGGTATCTGTTGCCTCCGGCCGGGCCTGCCCGGCCTGTCCGAGAATATCCGCGTCAAATCCGTCATCGGGCGGTTCCTCGAACACGGCCGAATCTACTGTTTCGGGATGGGACAGGGCCTGCCCAGCGCAAAAGCTGCTGTGTATATCTCCTCTGCCGACATGATGCCGCGCAACCTCGACCGGCGCGTCGAGGTGCTCTGTCCGTTGCAAAATCCCACGGTGCATCAGCAGGTTCTCGAACAGATCATGGTCGCCAATCTGAAGGACACCGAGCAGAGCTGGCAGTTGTTGCCGGACGGGTCCTCAACGCGTATGAAGGCCGCGAAAGGCGAAGAGCCCTTCAATTTGCACAATTACTTCATGACGAATCCGAGTCTCTCTGGCCGTGGAAAGTCGCTCAAGGAATCTTCGCCACGTCGCCTCACGCGCCGTAATGAACGCCACCTTCCCACCTAACGGGCTTTTCCGGTGAAGCGGCCGCGCAAGCGCGCCGCAAGCGTCGCTGTCATCGACATCGGTTCGAACTCGGTCCGCCTCGTCGTCTACGAGAAGATGGCGCGTAGCCTCCTGTCCGTCTTCAACGAGAAGACGCTGTGCGGGCTCGGCCGCGAGGTGCAGTCGACCGGCCTGCTCGCGCCCGACGCGGTCGACAAGGCCCTGACCTCGCTCCGGCGCTTTCACGCGCTGTGCAAGATCCAGCGGGTCGGCCGCATCTATGCGATCGCCACCGCCGCCTGCCGCGACGCCTCGAATGGGCCGGACTTCATCGCCAAGGCCGAGCGCATCTGCGGCTGCAAGATCGAGATTCTCTCCGGGCCGCGTGAGGCGCAGCTGTCCGCGCTCGGCGTCATCTCGGGCGTCCACAAGCCCGACGGCATTGTCGGCGATCTCGGCGGCGGCTCGCTGGAATTGATCGACGTCCGCGGCCACCGGGTGAGTGGCGGGGTCACGCTGCCGCTCGGCAGCCTGGCGCTGCAGGACCTCTCGCATAAGTCGCTCAAGCGCGCCGAGCGCATCGTGAGCACCGAGCTCGCCGAGGTGCCTCGCCTCGCGGCCGGCCGTGGCCGCACCTTCTATGCCGTCGGCGGCACATGGCGCGCACTGGCGCGCATCCACATCATCCAGAGCGGCTATCCGCTCAAGGTGATGCACGGCTATTCCATTCCCGCCACCGAAGCGCTCGGCTTCGTGCAGCGGCTGCGCCGGCTCGCCGCCACCAACATGCTCGCCGACATCGAGGCGGTGGCCGAAGCGCGACGCCCGCTGCTCACCTATGCCGCGCTGGTACTCGAATACATCATCCGTACCGCGCGGCCGAAGACCATCACGTTCTCGACCTTCGGCGTGCGCGAGGGCCTGTTGTTCTCGATGCTGCCCGATGCCGAGCGTAACAAGGACGGGCTCCTCTGCGCCGCGCAGTCGTTGAACGAGCTGTTGTCGCGCTCGGCGCGGCATGCAGAGGAGCTGATCGAGTGGACCGATCGCCTCGCGCGCGTCGTGCATCTGCGCGAGACCGAGGAAGACCGCCGGCTCCGCCATGCCGCCTGCCTTCTCTCCGACATCGGCTGGCGGGTGCATCCCGATCATCGCGGCGAGCAGACGCTGACGACCATCATCGACGGCAATTTCGGCTCGATCGGCCATCAGGGCCGCCCCTTCGTGGGCCTGAGCGTGTTCTTCCGCTATGCGGGGCTCTCCGAGGAGAACCAGCCGCCGCCGATCATCCAGCAGCAGGTCACCCACGCCATGCTCGACCGCGCCAAGGTGCTGGGCGCGGCCTTCCGCGTCGCGCACCTGATCTCGGCGGCGCGGCCCGGCGTGTTGCCGGCGACCCATTTCCGCACGGAGGGCCGCAAGCTGATGCTGGTGTTCGAGCACCAGATGGTCGACCTCGTCGCCGACCGCGTCGGCAGCCGCTTCAAGCAGCTCGCAAAGCTGCTCGGCCGCTCGGGTTCGATCGTCCGCAGCTGACTTCCGAAGGCGTCATCACGTCTCCGACGCAAACTGATTCAGCCTCTGCCGGCGCCAGATCGATCCTGCGATCAGGACCACAACGGCTCCCAGCACGGCGCACGCGATCTCGCTCCCATTGCCGCCGACGAACAGCGGCGCCACGCCAATCAGTGTCAGCAGCGCATCCAGTTCGACGCCCGTCGCGCCCTCGAACAGCGATTGCAGCCTCGGATGCACAGCCGGATCGGTCGCGATCACGTCGCCCGCGATCCAGCCCAATAGCGCAGAGCCGGCCCAGATCAGGATCGGCAGCATGGAAATCAACGCCATGATCAGCGCCGCGCCAGCGATGATCAATGGGATGCTGCTCGCAAGTCCGAAGATCAAAAGCGGCAGGCTGCCGTCCGCAGCCGCGGCAACGGCGACGACATTGTCGAGGCTCATCACGATATCGGCGACAACCACGATCTGAACCGCGGCCAACAGATGCGAGGCCGCGCCCACATCCCCGTGCTCCTCGGCATCAGGCACGAGGAGTTTTGCGGCGATCACGAGCAGTGCAAGACCGCCGACCAGCTTCAGATACGGCAATCCCATCACGGTCGCGATGAGGACCGTGAACAGTATCCGCAAGACCACCGCGGCCAGCGTGCCGAGCAACATGCCCCAGAATCGCTGACGCGGCTCGAGCGAGCGGCACGCCATCGCGACGACCAGCGCGTTGTCGCCGGATAGCAGGACGTTGATCCAAATGATCTTCGAAAGGTTCAGCCAGAATTGCGGGTGGCCGACTTCCGAACTGAATTGTTCGACAACGCCGCCGACGCCGGCGGGACCGAAAATATCCGGCAAAAAGCTCAAATCCGACCTCCGGACGCGGTTGCTGCCATCAGTCGGTATCGCAATTCACCGCGGCCGCCGGAGTGGCCATTTGTCGCAAAATACGAAAGACCAATCTAGTTCGCGACCTCAACCCGCCGCGTGCGGCTCCTGAAGTTCCCCGGGCGCGTCGCGAAGCTTGCGACGCCGCCAGATCGTTCCGATGATCAGGACGACGATCGCTCCGAGCCCGGAGGCGACGAAATCCACGAGATCGCCATCCAGATTGAAATGCGACGCGCCGAGGATGATGGACGTCGCCTCAATGGTAATGTGGCCGTTCAGGAGATTGTGGAACAACGTCTGATCGATCGGGTCGCTCACGATCACGTCGCCGGCGATCCAGCCGAGCAGCATCGCCCCGATCCAGATCAGGACCGGGAAGCGGTCGAGCACCAGCATGATCAGGGCCGCGCCCGCGATGATCATGGGAATGGAGACGGCAAGGCCGATCACCAAGAGCGACAGCTGCCCGTTCGCGGCAGCCGCGACCGCGATCACATTATCGAGGCTCATGATGATGTCGGCGATGACGACGATGCGCACCGCGTGCCACAGCGTGGTGCCGGCCGCGATCTCGTCGTTCTCGTCCTCCGGCACCAGAAGCTTGGCCGCGATCACGATCAGCGCGATGCCGCCGATCAGCTTCAAATAGGGCAGCGATAGCAGCGTGGCGACGATGCCGGTGAAGACGATCAGCAGCAGCACGGCGATGCCGGCGCCGATGATCATGCCCCAGAGCCGGCTCCGCCCGTGCAGGCCGCGGCAGGCCATCGCGATCACAAGCGCGTTGTCACCCGACAACAGCACGTTGATCCAGATGATCTTGCCGACCGCGAGCCAGAACGACGGCTCCTGCATGTCAGCGCGGAACTGCGTAAAGAACGCGCCGATATTGCCGGGCTCGAAGATCTGCAGCAGCGAGTTCACAGCCTATCTACCCCCGATCAATCGGCCGCGCTGCTAGCCCAGCTCAGCCGACGATCTCGTTGCCGGCGAAGAACTGTGCGATCTCGATCGCCGCGGTCTCCGGCGCGTCCGAACCGTGGACCGAGTTCTCGCCGATCGACTTTGCGTGCGACTTGCGGATGGTTCCCTCGGCCGCCTTCGACGGATCGGTCGCGCCCATCACATCGCGGTATTTGGCGATCGCACCCTCGCCTTCCAACACCTGCACCACGACCGGACCCGAGGTCATGAACTCGACGAGCTCACCGAAGAACGGGCGCGCCTTGTGCACGGCATAGAAGGTTTCGGCCTGGCCGCGGGTCATGCGGATACGCTTTTGCGCGACGATGCGAAGACCCGCCTTCTCGATCAGCGCATTGACCGCGCCGGTCAGATTGCGCTCGGTCGCGTCCGGCTTGATGATCGAGAAGGTGCGTTCAATCGCCATGATTTCAGTCCTCAAATTAACGGCCTGTTGGAGTTGGTCGGGCTTATATCGACGGCCCGCGCGCACGGCAAGCGCCCCCCATGTCGCGGCGGCAGCATCTTAACCAACGGGAATTACAACAATTTCACGAA
>DATHMA010000025.1:0-15100 GCA_035487555.1 Bradyrhizobium sp.
TGCGATCCGCCGGAAGATGTCGTTGCGCAATTCCTCGAGTTCTGAGGTAAAGCCCATGATGTTGACCAGCGGTGAGCGCAGGTCATGGCTGACGATGTAGGCGAAGCGCTGGATCTCGTCATTGGCCTCGCGCAGATCGGCGGTGCGCTCGTCGACCGTGGATTCGAGATTGAGATAGTTTTCGCGCAAGCGCGCCTCGGCATCATCGCGGGCTTGGCTCTCGCGCCGCACCAGGAAGATCGAGATACCGGCCAGCGCGATGAGGAGGCCGGAGCCCGCGATCGTCACCGTGGACGCCAGCGTCTGGCTGCGATCGGCATTGGTGGTGCGCAGTGCCAGCAATCGCTGCTCCTCGGCGCGCATGGCATCGCCGATGTCGCGAATGGTCGCGGTGGTATCGCCGGCGGCTGCCTCGCGCACCAGTGCAGTCGCCTTGGCGATATCGCCTTGCTTGACGAAAGCCATCTCATCGGCGAATTGCCCGAGCCTGATTTCCACGGCGGCGCGCAGCTTCTTGATGTTTTCGATCTGAGCGGGGTTATCTCGGGTGATCTGACCGAGCTTGTCGAGCTCCGGCATGATCTCGGCCACCGCCGCCCGGTGATCGTCGAGGAAATCCTGTCCCTGGGTCAGGAGATAGCCGCGCGCGCCGCTCTCTGCTCTGCGGATTTCGAGCAAGAGCGCATTGGTCTGGTTTTCGACCTCGACGGTGTGCACCACCCAGCCGGAGTCGTCGCGCGCCTTGTTGACGAGCAGGACGGAGGCCGCGCTGATCGCGACCAGCACGAGAAATCCCGCCGACAGCAGCAGGACTTGGCCCACCGCTCGCCGGGAACGGGCGTCAGGCGCCGCCAGAAACGTTGATTGCGAAGGTATTTTAGTCCCCCTTGGAACTTTCCAAGTGAGGGCAAAACGCCTGCCGGGGCAATAGGTTCCAATTACAATGGAACCCTTTCCAGGAGCGGCCGCTCAGCCGCCTTGCCGGCCCGAAAGATACTGCTCGAGCCAGTGGATGTGATAGTCGCCTTCGATGATCGCGTCCTGGCGCACCAGATCGCGGAACAGCGGCAGCGTGGTCTCGATGCCGTCCACCACCATCTCGTCGAGCGCCCGGCGCAGCCGCATCAGGCATTCGCTGCGGGTCTTGCCGTGCACGATCAGCTTGCCGACCAGCGAGTCGTAATAGGGCGGAATGACGTAGCCCTGGTACACGGCGGAATCGATCCGCACGCCCAATCCGCCGGGCGGGTGGTATTGCAGGATCTTGCCGGGCGAGGGCCGGAAGGTCAGCGGGTTTTCGGCATTCACCCGGCATTCGATGGAATGACCGATGATCTGGACTTCGTCCTGGGTCATCGGCAGGTCACCGCCGGCGGCGATGCGGATCTGCTCCAGCACGAGGTCGATGTCGGTGATCATCTCGGTGACGGGATGCTCGACCTGGATGCGGGTGTTCATCTCGATGAAGTAGAACTCGCCGTCCTCGTAGAGGAACTCGACGGTGCCGACGCCGAGATATTTCATCTCCTGCATCGCCTTGGCGACCGTCATGCCGATCTTGTTGCGCGCGGCGGCGTCAAGCGCAGGCGAGGGGCCTTCTTCCCAGACCTTCTGGTGGCGCCGTTGCAGCGAGCAGTCGCGCTCGCCGAGATGCAGCGCGCCGCCGCGGCCGTCGCCCAGCACCTGGATTTCGATGTGGCGCGGTTTGGTCAGATATTTTTCGAGATAGACCGAGGCATCGCCGAAGGCGGATTTGGCCTCGTTCGCGGCTGTGGTCAACGCGAGCGCGAGGTCGGCCTCGGTTTGCGCGACCTTCATGCCGCGGCCGCCGCCGCCGGCGGCTGCCTTCACCAGCACCGGAAAGCCGATCGACTTCGCGATCGCCATCGCGTCCTGGTCAGGGGTGACTCCGCCATCGGAGCCGGGCACCACGGGGATGCCGAGCCGCTTTGCTGTCCTCTTGGCCTCGATCTTGTCGCCCATCAGGCGGATATGCTCGGCCTTGGGGCCGATGAATTGCAGATTGTGCTCGGCCAGGATCTCGGCAAAGCGGGCGTTTTCCGACAAGAAGCCGTAGCCGGGATGCACCGCATCCGCGCCGGTGATCTCGCAGGCCGCCAGCAGCGCGGGCACGTTGAGGTAGCTGTCCTTTGACGGCGGTGGGCCGATGCAGACGCTCTCATCGGCAAGGCGCACATGCATGGCGTCGGCGTCGGCGGTGGAGTGCACCGCGACGGTGGAGATGCCCAGCTCCTTGCAGGCCCGCAGGATGCGAAGCGCGATCTCGCCGCGATTGGCTATCAGGATCTTGTCGAACATCTATTCGATAATCACCAGCGGTTCGCCGAACTCGACCGGTTGGCCGTCCTCGACGAGAATCTGCGTCACCGTACCGGCGCGCGGTGACGGGATTTGGTTCATGGTCTTCATCGCCTCGATGATCAGCAAGGTTTGGCCGGCCGAGACCTTGCTGCCAACTTCGATGAAGGGCTTTGCGCCGGGCTCCGGCGACCAATAGGCGGTGCCGACCATCGGCGAGGGCACGACGCCCGGATGCTTGGAAAGATCGGCGACGGCTGCGGCGGCCGGCGCGGCAGCGATCGCAGGCGCTACCATCGAGACGGCCGCGGGCACGGCGGCGGCGATCGAGACATTGCGTGCGACACGCACGCGAAGTCCGGCGCGCTCGATCTCGATCTCGGTGAGGCTCGTCTCATCGAGCAGCAGCGCGAGCTCACGAATGAGCGCGCTGTCGTCGCTTGAGATTTTATCGGTGGAGTTTCCCTCAGCCTGGCGCGCCATGTTCTTGATCCGAAAACTCTGCTTGGGGTTGCTTTAAGAAAGCGTCAGGCTTTTGCCTTGACGCCGATTTTGGCGGCGAGGCCGGTGATCGCGAGACGATAACCTTCGATGCCGAAGCCGCACAGCGAGGCGAAGGCGGCCATGGCGGTGAACGAATGGTGCCGAAAACTCTCCCGCGTGTAGATGTTGGAGATGTGCACTTCGACGGTCGGGATCTGCACGGCCTTGAGCGCATCATGCAGCGCGATCGAGGTGTGCGAATAAGCACCGGCATTGATGACGATGCCGACGGCCTTTTTCGCATGCGCTTCGTGGATGAAATCGACGAGCTCGCCTTCGCGGTTGGACTGGCGGCAATCGGCCTTCAGTCCGAAATGGGCGGCGGTATCCGCGCACAGTTTCTCGACGTCGGCGAGCGTGGCGTGGCCATAGGTTTCCGGCTCCCGCGTCCCCAACAGATTGAGGTTCGGGCCGTTGAGAACATAGATCGTCTGGTCGGGGCTGCTGGCCATCCCAATCCCGGCAATGTGGCTGATGTGGCCGGGGTTATAGGTAACATCGGGCCCAAGGGGAAGCCTTTAAGCCCCGTTGCCAACTGCTCAGGGGCCTCATCCACCTCGCTAAAAACCGCGTGGAACATACGGAAAAGGCACGTTAACCACCCCTGAGGATCAGCTAACGCCTCAGTCCGCTTCGCTCTCCCAGGAGAAAAGGGGTGGGCCAGTGGCCCACCCCCTGATTGAAACGGCGCTCGGCCGTTAGACGTCGAGGATGGCGACGATCTCGTACGTGCCCGGATCGACCACCAGGATCTGGTTGCGGACCAGGATGTACTCATAGCCGCGCCATTCCGGATAGATCGTCACGACTTCTGTCGGCAGCGGACGGAAGCTCACGCCCTCGCGCGGCACGCGGGTGCCGACCGCGATCGAGAAGTTGACGTTGTTGACCGGGGCCGCATGCTCGTTGCGGATCACCGTCGTGATCTTGGTGCGCTGGTCGGTCGTCAGCTTGGCGCCGGCGCCGGCCTGGCCCGTGGTCTGCGAGCGCTCCGTCGTGCTCTTGGTCTCGGCGGTGCTGGCGCCGCTCTTATCCTGGCGGCCTTCCGCCTTCATGTTGTTGTCGCGGCCTTCCTTCATGTTGCCGGACTTGTCCTCGGCACGCTGATTTTCGTTTGCGCCCTTGCCGCGATCCTCGGCACGCTCCTTGGTGCTGCCGCCCTTGACGTTGTTGTCTTCAGCGCGCTCGTTCTTCATCGCGCCGGGCTTCTGGTCGGTCTGGGTTGACTTCATGCCGCCCTTCGACGGCTCATTGGCCTTAGAGGGCTCATTGGCTTCCGACTTTGACGTGCCCGTCGACGAGGGCGATTGCGACGGCGCTGCCGACGTGTCTGATGGCGCAGAGTGCTGCATCGCGGCTCCGCCACCGGCGCCACCAGGCTCCTTGCTCATGCCTTGCGCATTGGCGAAACCGGTGCCGGCAATCAATGCCAGTGCCGCTACCGAAACCATGAAACGATTGGTCATACTTCTATCTCCTCAGGGGGTGTGTCTACGCATTGCCCGCGGCACCAACTGCAGGAGATATGAGATGTTCCTCGCGGGTTCGGGTTCCCTCAGCTTTGTTTTCTAAACGGGCGATGAACGAAACTGCCCAAACAAAAAGGCCGGCGCTCGCGCCGGCCTCTTCTTTCACCAGGTGCGACAGAATGACCGATGTCAGCAGGTCTCTTTGCCGCAGCGCGCGACGCTGATCTTTTCCTTCAGCCCGTCGAGGCCGACCGCACCGACCACGACCTGCTTGCCGATGACGTAGCTCGGCGTGCCGTTCATGCCCATGTCTTCGGCGAGCTTGAAATTCTCTGCGATCGTCGCCTTGACCTCGGGGCTCTGCATGTCCTTCTCGAGCTTCGCCGTGTCGAGCCCGGCGTCCTTGGCGGCGGCCATCGCGCGCGCCTTGTCGGCCGGACCGCGGCCGCCGAGCAGCTTTTGGTGGAAGTCGAGATATTTCTGGCCGGTGGGATCCTGCATGCGCACGGCAACCGCGACCTTGGCCGCGTCGACCGAGCCTTCGCTCAGGACCGGAAATTCCTTCAGCACGACCTTGAGCTTGTGATCGCTCTTCATGAGGTCGAGCATGTCGGCCATGGCGCGCTTGCAGTAGCCGCAATTGTAATCGAAGAACTCGACGAAGGTGACGTCGCCATCCTTGTTGCCGAGCACCACGCCGCGCGGCGAGTTGAAGATCGTGTCGGCGTTCTTGGCGATGCTTTCCTGATGCTTCTGCTCTTCGGCTGCGGCCTGGCGCTTGGTGAGTTCGTTCATCGCCTCTTCCAGCACCTCCGGATGGGAGACCAGGTAGTTCTTGACGATGGCCTCGATGTCGCTCTTCTGGGTGTCGTTGAAGCTTTGCGCGGAGGCAGCCCTGGGCGCTGCGAGGGCGGCAAGCGCGATCAGGGCGGGGGCGAGCAGGCGGAAGGGGCGCATCATCTTGTCCTTATGTGAAGCCAGGTTTCCCGGAATATTTTTCCTCGAAACCTTGGCAAGCTTGTTTCTCTGTCCCACTAACACAGTGCGGGTTTAATTATTTCTCGAGCCGGGCATCGGCTTGGCGGTCACGATGTCATCGGCCTTGACCCATCCGGGCGTGCCGATCGCGAAACGGGTCTTGGCGCGCGAGGCGAGCTCGCGGGCGGTCTTGTTGTCGCCGCGCAGATAAGCGGCCTGGGCGGAGGCGAGATCGGCTTCGGCGTAATCTCCCTTCTTGCCGTAGGCCATCGCAAGCTGGCTGAAGCCGAGCGGGGCTTCCGATTCGCGCGCGACCGCGGCGCGAAGGATGGTGATGGCCTCGTCGGTGTAGGCTTTATTATCAGTAGCGACGAGGGCCTGCCCAAGTAACATCTCGATGAGCGGGGCGTTATTGGAGAGCGCGATCGCCTTGTGCAGCGGCGCGATCGCCTCGGCCGGCCTGCCGCCTTCGAGCAGGGCCTGGCCGCGCAACTCATAGAAATAGGGATTGTTCGGCTGCGCCTGGATCAGCGCGTCGATCTGCGTCAGCGCGCTGTTGAGGTCGCCGTGCAGGTAGGTCGCGATCGCCCGCGCATAGCGCGCCGGCAGGCTGGTGTTCGACAGCGGATAGCGGCGATAGACGGTGTCCTGCCGTTCCATGAAGGCCGATATCTTCGCCCGCGCGAGGTCGTGGCGCGCTTGCAGCGTCGGATCGTCCTTCTTGTCCCAATAGGGGCTCGAGCGCGCCAGTCCCTCCAGCGCCTCGACGCGCTCGGCGGGCATCGGATGCGATTGCAGATAGGGGTCGGCGCCATGGGCCGCGAACAGGGTCTGGTCGGCGAGACGCTTGAAGGTTTCGTACATGCCCTTCGGCGACTGGCCGGTTGCGTTGAGGAACTTCACGCCGGCTTTGTCGGCGCTTTCTTCCTGCTGGCGCTGATACGACAACAGCGTTCGCTGGATCATCGCCTGGGGACCGGCGACCGCGGCCGCACCGGCGTCGGCGACGCCGGTCGAGCCCTTGGCGGCGCCTGCGACAATGGCGCCGGCGCCGATCAGCATGGCGAGGATCATCTGCGTCTGCAATTGAGCCAGCTGCTGGTGCAGCTTGGCGAGATGGCCGCCAGCCAAATGGCCAGTTTCGTGCGCGAGCACGCCGATCAACTGGTTCGGCGTTTCCGCCTGCAGGATCGCGCCGTAGTTCACGAAGATGCGGTGGCCGTCAGCGACGAACGCGTTGAACGTCGCGTCGTTGATGATCACCACCTGGATGTTCTGCTTCTCGAGCCCGGCGACGCGCAGGACCGGCCGCGTATATTCGGTCAGCAGCCGCTCGGTCTCGGTGTCGCGCAGGATATTCGGACCCTGCTGCTGGGCGTGGACCGGCGTCACCGGGACCACCGGGCCGAGCGCGAGGGCCGCCGCGACCAGGGCGGCGGTCAGGCCGGATGTTCTCTTGCGGAGCGCGAGGTCGACAAGCATGGGCGGATCTGAACCGATTGGCCTTTGAGGCGGATACGGGTTATGCCCTAACAAGCCGTCGAATACGGCTAGTCTGGGGCACTGCGATGGCCTCGAATTCGCGGGTGAAATAGCAGATATCGATGCGTGAAGCGACCTTGAGAGAGCGCGTGGCGGACCTCCTTTCGGCGTCAGGCAGGAGTAATGTTCCGCCCTTCATGGTGATGGACGTGATGAGCGCGGCCGAGCGGATTGAAGCGGCCGGCGGCCATGTCATTCACATGGAGGTTGGGCAACCCTCTGCGCCGGCTCCTAAAACGGCACGCCTCGCGGCCCAGCGGGCGCTGGAAACAGGCCGGATCGACTATACCTCCGCGCTCGGCATTCCCTCCTTGCGCGAGCGTATCGCGAGCCACTACCGCGATGCCTATCGCTGCCAGGTCGATCCGTCGCGCGTTGTCGTGACCACGGGTTCTTCTGGTGCGTTCATCCTGGCGTTCCTGGCCATGTTCGAGCCCGGCGACCGCGTCGCGGTGACCGTGCCGGGCTATCCGCCGTACCGGCACATCCTGACCGCGCTCGGCTGCGAGCCGGTGTTGATCGAAACCACCAGCGACACCCGTCACGCACTGACCGGGGAGGCGCTGCTCGCGGCCCACCGCAAGGCGCCGCTGAAGGGTGTGCTGGTCGGCAGCCCCGCCAATCCCACGGGAACCATGATGTCGCGGGAGGCGCTGACGGCACTGATTGCCGCCGCCGAAGGGGCAGGCATCCGTTTCATCTCGGATGAGATCTATCATGGGCTCGACTATGCCTTTCCGGCGGTGACCGCGGCGGAGCTTTCGCCGCATGCACTCGTGATCAATTCCTTCTCGAAATATTTCTGCATGACCGGCTGGCGCGTCGGCTGGATGGTGATACCGGAACCTTTGGTACGTCCTATCGAGCGGCTACAACAGAATCTCGCGATCTCGGTGCCGACGCTGTCGCAGATCGCGGCCGAAGCCGCCTTCGACGGCGCCGAGGAGATGGAAGCGATCAAGCGCGGCTATGTGGAAAACCGCCGCATCCTGATCGATGGGCTGCCTAAAGCCGGCCTTTCCGATTTCCTGCCCGCCGACGGCGCCTTCTACCTCTACGCCGACGTCTCCAAATTCACCGCCGACAGTTTCGACTTTGCCAAGCGCATGCTGGAAGAAGCGCATGTCGCGGCGACCCCCGGCGTCGACTTCGATCCCATCCATGGGAGGAGCTTTGTCCGTTTCTCCTACGCGCGCTCGGCCGAGGATATGGCTGAGGCGGTGACGCGGATTGCGCGCTGGCTGAAATAGCCGGAGCAGATTGTTGGCCAAAACAAAACCGCCCGGGAATGATCCCGGGCGGTTTTTCATTCGCTACGGATGTTGAGCTTACTCGCCGCCGCCAAAGCGGCGCGACCACCAGCCGGCCTTGCGCGGCGCGTTCTCGCCGGATGGCGCGGCCTCTTCGGGGGCCGGCTCAGTTACCGAAGTCGGCTCCGGCGTAGAGTGCCCGACGGGAGCCGCTACGTCTGAGGCGGGTGCGCTGCTCGAAAAGCTGACCTTCTCGCGCACGGTGG
This sequence comes from Bradyrhizobium sp., assembly GCA_035487555.1. Lineage (GTDB taxonomy): Bacteria > Pseudomonadota > Alphaproteobacteria > Rhizobiales > Xanthobacteraceae > Bradyrhizobium. The sequence goes on from DATHMA010000025.1 coordinate 8,368, forward strand.
AGCGGCGAGGGGCCTGTTTTTCATTGTCATGCGCAACCGGCTCTGATGCGGGCGGGCTCGCCGGCTCATGCGAGGTGAATTGCGGCTCGGCGGCCGGTGCAATCGGCTCGGGCTGCACTTCGGGCAGCGCGGCATCGTGCGGATGGCCGCCGTCGAAATCGGCGACGGCATCGGCAGCTTCAGGAGCCGGCGGCGGCGCCAGTTCGTCCGCGATCGATCCAACCTGACCTTCGAGCTGGCCCTCGTCCATGCGATCGCCACCACGACGGCGGCGGCCGCCACGGCGTCCACGCCGGCGCGGACGGCGCTCGCCATTGGCCTGGCCGTCATTGCCTTGGCCGTCACGGGCAAAGCCCGGCTGTTCCTCGGCGTCGTCCTCGTCGGATTCGCCTTCGTCTCCGGCAGCCTCGAGCGCGGGGCTCGGCTCGCCAAACGCGGCTTCGCCTTCCTCGCGCGGTGCGCCAGCGGCCTCGCGGCCCTCGCCGCCACCACCGCGGCCACGGCGGCGCCGGCGCCGCTTGCGGCGCTGACCCTGGCCGTCCTGCTCACCTTCGGCTTCGCCCGCTTCGCCGGCCGCAGCCTCCTCGGAAAGCCCTTCGCTCTCCTCGGTTTCGACTTCGGACTCGAACTCGGCATCGAGCTCCTCGTCGTCGTAAGCCTCTTCGCTTTGCGCGGGCACGATGGAAGCCTGCGCCGCCAGCAGCGCCTTTGCCGCTTCCAGCGTATGCACCTGCTCGCCGCGGTCGATGATGTAGGACTGCAGCCCGCTGACATTGGGATCGGACACGATCGAGAGCGTGACCTTGAAGGCGTTTTCGAGGTCGCGCAGATGACCACGCTTGTGGTTCAGCACATAGAGCGCGACGTCGTTGCGGGTGCGCACCACGAGATTGTGGGTCGCGCCCTTCATCAGGATTTCCTCGATGCCGCGCAGCAGCTGCAGCGCCACCGACGAGACCGAGCGCACGTGACCGGTGCCGCCGCATTGCGGGCAGGGCTCGGTCGAGCTTTCCAGCACGCTCGCGCGGATGCGCTGGCGCGACATCTCCAGCAGGCCGAAATGCGAGATACGGCCGACCTGGATGCGGGCGCGATCCTGCCTGAGGCAATCCGACAGCTTGCGCTCGACCGCGCGGTTGTTGCGCTTCTCGTCCATGTCGATGAAGTCGATGACGATCAGGCCGGCGAGGTCGCGCAAGCGCAGCTGGCGGGCGACTTCTTCCGCCGCCTCCAGGTTGGTCTTGAGCGCGGTGTCCTCGATATGGTGCTCGCGGGTGGCGCGGCCGGAGTTGACGTCGATCGAGACCAGCGCCTCGGTCTGGTTGATGACGATGTAGCCGCCCGAGCGCAATTGCACCGTCGGCGAGAACATCGCATCGAGCTGGCTCTCTACGCCCATGCGCGAGAACAGCGGCTGGCCGTCGCGATACTGCTTCACCGCGCGCACATTGGCCGGCATCAGCATCTTCATGAAGTCGCGCGCTTCGTGATAGCCGGCATCGCCGGCCACCATGATGTCGTCGATCTCCTTGTTGTAGAGGTCGCGCAGCGAGCGCTTGATCAGCGAGCCTTCCTCATAGACGAGGGTAGGGGCCTGCGAATTCAAAGTCGTGTCGCGCACCGTCTCCCACATCCGGATCAGATATTCGAAATCGCGCTTGATCTCGGGCTTGGTGCGGGAGGCGCCGGCGGTGCGCAGGATGATGCCCATGCCTTCCGGCACGTCGAGGTCCTGGACGACTTCCTTCAGGCGCGAGCGGTCCTGCGCGCTGGTGATCTTGCGGCTGATGCCGCCGCCGCGGGCGGTGTTGGGCATCAAGACCGCATAGCGGCCGGCGAGCGAGAGATAGGTCGTCAGCGCCGCACCCTTGTTGCCGCGCTCTTCCTTCACGACCTGCACCAGCATCACCTGGCGGCGCTTGATGACTTCCTGGATCTTGTACTGGCGGCGCGGACGGAACTGACGCTCCGGCACTTCCTCCAGCACGTCGTCGCCGCCGACGGATTCGACGACTTCTTCCTCGGCGTCTTCCTCGCCTTCGTCGTCCTCATGGTGCTCGTCGCCTTGATGTTCGTCGCCCTGCGGCGCCAGCGAATGCTCGACCGGACGCTCCTCGAGCGGCGAGGTCGCGTGCGCCTCATAGGCGCGCTCGATCGCGGCGTCGTCGGCATGCGCGACATTTTCTGCCTGCTCCTCATGGGCGCGCTCGTCTTCGCCGAGTTCGTCATGATGGTCGGCAACCGGTTCTTCTGATTTCGCCGCCACCAGGGCTTCGACGGCGGAAGCTACCGGCGTCTCGGCATGGGTTTCCCCAGGCCGCGACGCGGCGACGGGCTCGTGCGGGGCCTCGTCGTGATCATCTTCTTGGTGATCGTGGTCGTGCTCGTCATGACCATGATCGTCATGTCCATGGTCGTCATCACGGCCATAGGCGTGAGCCTCATGACCCACGTCGTCATGATGGACCGCGGCCTCGTGCACGCCGTGCTCATGTTCGGCATGCTCATGGTGCTCGCCATCCTGCGGATGGTCGTGGCCGGCGAGGGCGGCAGCCTCCGGCGCCTCGGCATGCTCGACGATCCCGCTCTGGACGCGGTCGTTATGACCACGGCGGCGCGAAGAGCGGTGGCGCGAACGGCGCCGGTTGGAACGGTTCTCGTTCTCTTCCTCGGCTTCGCGATGGGCGCGCTCGTCGGCTTCGATCAGGGCCTGACGGTCGGCGACCGGGATCTGATAATAGTCGGGATGGATTTCGCTGAAGGCGAGGAAGCCGTGGCGGTTGCCGCCATATTCGACAAAGGCGGCCTGCAGCGAAGGCTCTACCCGCGTGACCTTGGCGAGGTAGATATTGCCGCGCAGTTGCTTGCGGTTGGCGGTCTCGAAATCAAATTCTTCGACTCGATTGCCGCGGACCACGACGACCCGGGTTTCTTCCGGATGGGTCGCATCGATCAACATCTTGTTGGGCATTTTGGAACTCTTGACGGCGGCGGGCGCGTGGAGCCGGGAGCGCGATAGGCGCTGTCGGCTGACGCGACGGTCCACCTGATTCGGGGGTGAGGGGAAGGCCGAAGCGCATTCCGGTGCGCCGCGCCGAGCCAGTTCCCTGGCGGTCAGTCCACCGGACGGAGCATTGGCTCCGCGAGGCGGATGTTCCGCTGGTTCTGGTCGGTAACACAGTCTGGCGCATCAAGCGTCGGCCCGTCTGGAACGTGTTGGCGGCGGGAAGCGCCGCTTTAACTGTCGTCGCTGCCGGCCAAGTGATTGGGGTCAGGTGTTTGGCGCTAGAAGCGCGCTCGCCTGAAATCACCGCGAACCCCTGTCGGGGTCCGATATCGGGGTCCGTCGCTGCTCAAACCGGCCCTGGAACAAAAATGGGCTGGACCGAACGCCACCCGGGCTGGGAGCCGCCCCCTCTTGCCGGCCGCGCGGCTCGCGCTGGCTCTGAAGGAGGGACGGAAAACGCTGGAATCTCAAAAATTAAGAGGTTCCACCGCTGCACCGGGAAGCTGAGTGCGACGCAACCGGGAGTAATAGCCGTCAGCATCCCGTACATACGTTGATTGGGCCCCCGGCGCAAGCCAAGCGTCGCAGGGGGGCAACAGTCCCCGCTATTCAAGGTATTGTAATCAAGGTTTCGTTAACCCTGCGGTTCTATTGGGGTAGAAGGGCCGCTTCGGAGGCGCAGGAATCGGTGGCGAGCCGCGCAAATCATCGGATTTTGCTGGGCTGCGCACTGTTGTGCGGCGCAGCATTGCTGTGCTCGGGCCTCACTTTGGTCAGCGCCGAGGAGAAGGCACAGGTTCCGGCCCCGGCTTCGGCCTATCCGATCGCGTCCGATGCGAGACTTGCGGGCGATTCCAGACAGACCCGATTCATCCTCGATCTCGACAAGACCATCCCGTTTCGGGCCTTTGCCATGGCCGATCCCTACCGGCTGGTCATTGATATTCCCCAGGTCAATTTCCGCCTGCCGCCCGGCACCGGGGCAGCCGGCCGAGGGTTGGTCAAGGCATTCAGGTACGGTCTGGTGATGCCCGGCGGCTCCCGAATCGTCTTCGACCTGACCGGGCCTGTGAAGATCGCCAGCTCCACCATGCTTGATTCCGCCAACGGCCAGCCGCCGCGACTGGTGCTGGAGCTGGAGGAGACCGATCCGACCACCTTCAAACAGGTGCTGGCCCAGGAAACGCCTCAGCTCAAGCCCGCCATCACCGATCAGACGGCTGCCGTCGGCCCGCCGCAGGTGGCGCCGGTGCAATCCACCAAGCCACCCGCGCCCGCGGATTCGCGCCCCGTCGTTGTGATCGATCCTGGCCATGGCGGCGTCGACAATGGCACGCGCTCCGGCGAGGAGATGGAGAAGAACCTGGTGCTCGCCTTTGGGCTGGCGCTGCGTGATCGGCTGGAGAAAAGCGGCAAATACCGGGTCGTGATGACCCGCACCGACGATACCTTCATCCCGCTCGATGACCGCGTGAAGATCGGCCGTACTGAGCGGGCGGCGTTGTTCGTGTCAATTCATGCGGATTACCTGCCGCATGGCGAGGGCGACGCCGAGGGCGCGACCATTTACACGGTCTCGGACAAGGCGACTGACGCCGAAGCCGCCCGGCTCGCCGAATCGGAAAACCGCGCGGATGCTATCGGCGGTGTCAACCTGACCCAGGAGCCGACCGACGTGGCGGACATCCTGATCGACCTCGCGCAGCGTGAAACCCGCACCTTTTCAAACCGCTTCGCCCATCTCTTGATGGGCGAGATGAAGAACTCGACCAGGATGCACAAGCATCCCCTGAAGTCGGCCGGCTTCCGGGTCCTGAAGGCCCCTGACGTGCCCTCCGTGCTGGTCGAACTCGGCTATGTCTCCAACAAGGCCGATCTTGAACATCTGGTGTCGGATGGCTGGCGCACCAAGACGGTCGGCTCGATGGCCCAGGCAATCGATACATTTCTGGCCAAACGCCTCGCGACCGCCGCGCAAGGCAACTGAGGAGGCAACTGAAAGGGGAACTGGTGGGCCCTAGTTTGGCCACAGCGGCAGCTTTATAAAAATTCCTGTAAGGTGTTCGGAATCGATGAATTTCCGTCGCAACAAAAGTATGATGTGCGGGAACCGCATCAAGCGCGGTCGGCACTGGTAATAATGCGCCGCGTCGGTTTTTGGCGCCCTTGAGCATGATCCGGAAAAGTGGAAACCGGTTTTCAGAAAAGATCATGCTCAATCAAAGAGATGAGATCATAATGCGGTTCCTCTTAATTGCATGATGATCTAGGTTTCAACGGAACAGAGCGGATCGATAATGCGCTTGCTAGTGCGGTTTTTGGGCTTCCTGTTCGCGGCCGGGACCGTCGTGTTCCTGGTTGGCGTCGCCGGCGTCGCCGGCGCGATCTGGCATTTCTCCAAGGATCTGCCTGACTACTCCCAGCTTCAGGATTACGAGCCGCCGGTGACGACGCGCGTCCATGCGGCCGACGGATCGCTGCTCGGTGAATACGCCAAGGAGCGGCGCCTCTATCTGCCGATCCAGGCGGTGCCGAAACTCGTCATCAACGCCTTCCTCGCGGCCGAAGACAAGAATTTCTACGAGCATGGCGGCGTCGACTATTCCGGCATGGCGCGCGCCGCACTGCTTTATTTGCAGAACTATGGCTCCAACCGCCGTCCGCAGGGTGCCTCGACCATCACCCAGCAGGTCGCGAAAAACTTCCTGCTCACGAACGAGGTGTCCTTCACCCGCAAGATCAAGGAAGCGCTCCTGGCGATGCGCATCGAGCGCACCTACTCCAAGGACAAGATCCTGGAGCTGTATCTGAACGAAATCTATCTCGGCCTCGGTGCCTATGGCATCGCCGCCGCCTCGCTGGTCTATTTCGACAAGTCGGTGAATGAGCTCACCATCGCCGAAGCTTCCTATCTCGCCTCGCTGCCGAAGGCGCCCGCGGCGCTGCACCCGATCAAGAACCATGACCGCGCCGTCGAGCGCCGCAATTACGTGATTGATCGCCTGCAGGAGAACGGCTGGATCAAGGCCTCCGACGCCGAAAAGGCGCGCAAGGAGCCGCTGGTCGTCGCCAACCGTTCCAACAACGCCCACACCTTCGCCGGTGAGTATTTTGCCGAAGAAGTCCGCCGCGACATCTTCGAACGCTATGGCGAGAAGAAGCTTTACGAAGGCGGTCTCTCGGTGCGCACGACGCTCGATCCGAAGATCCAGGTGGAAGCGCGCAAGACCATGGTGGCCGGCCTCGTCCGCTATGACGAAGAGCAGGGCTATCGCGGCGCGATCCAGAAGCTGGATATTTCCGGCGACTGGGGCGTGAAGCTCGCCGACGTCAAGTCGCTCTCCGACATCTCGCCATGGCAGATGGCGGTGGTGCTGGAAACCTCCGATCAATCCGCCCGCGTCGGCTTCCAGCCGGGGCGTGATCTCGGCGGTGCGGTCAGCAAGGACCGCAGGACCGGTCTCGTCTCGCTCGAAGGCGTGAAATGGGCGAAGGCGACCTCCGGGGCTGCGAAGGGCAAGACGCCAACGGCGGTGTCGCAGGTGCTGCAACCCGGCGATGTGATCTATGTCGATCCCCTGTTCAAGGATGGCAACGCCGTCGACGGCCAATATCGCCTCGAGCAGATACCGGAAGTCTCGGGCGCAATGGTGGTGATGGACCCAAACACCGGCCGCGTGCTCGCGATGGTCGGCGGCTTCTCCTTCGACCAGAGCCAGTTCAATC
>DATHMA010000026.1:0-14552 GCA_035487555.1 Bradyrhizobium sp.
GCTCGTGCCGCGCTACGCGGAGTTCATCGGCAACGAGATTCAGAAAGCGTATCTGGAATCCTACTCCGATTACGGCCAGAACCTGTTCGACCGTTACGTCGACTACGCCGACGCGTGGATCGAGGATCAGGACTTCAAGGATCCCGACACCGGCCAGATGCTCAACCGCGACCTTCTCAACCAGGAACTGACCAAGATCGAGAAGCCTGCCGGAATCGCCAACCCGAAGGACTTCCGCAACGAGGTCGTGAAGTTCTCGCTGCGCTCGCGGGCCCAGAACGGCGGCAAGAATCCGTCCTGGACCTCTTATGAGAAGATTCGCGAAGTGATCGAGAAGCGCATATTCTCGCAGGTCGAGGATTTGCTTCCGGTGATCTCGTTCGGTTCGAAGAAGGACGGCGAAACCGAGAAGAAGCACGGCGAATTCGTCGCGCGGATGGTGGGACGCGGCTATACCGAGCGTCAGGTCCGCAGGCTCGTCGAGTGGTACATGCGTGTGAAGCAAGCCGGCTGAGGCGGCCAGTACCGCCCGATCTGAAGTCCCTGCGCTATTTGCGGCCGGTTCGTTTCAGGGACTTCAGATCGCTAAGCGGTACTGAAATAATAGTTTGCTAGTGCCCATGACTTTCCGAAGTTCGTGAAAGGTGGGTGCTGCAAGGAACACGAACTTCGGAAAGTGAGCACTAGAACAGTGGCGATGTTCATAGTCGATCGGCGTCTGAATCCAGGCAGCAAGAGCCTGGAAAACCGTCAGCGTTTCCTGCGTCGCGCCAAGGCGCTGGTGCGGGGTGCGGTGAAGAAGACCTCCGAGGGACGCGACATCAAGGACGTGCTGGAGGGCGGGGAGGTCTCGATCCCGCTCGACGGGATGCATGAGCCGCGGTTTCGCACCGAAGGCGGTACGCGCGACCGGGTGCTTCCCGGCAACAAGAAGTTCGTCGAAGGTGACATCCTTCCACGCCCCGATGGAGGCCGGGGAGGGCGGGGATCGCAGCCGGGCGAAGGCGACAGCGAGGATGATTTCCGCTTCGTCCTGTCCCGCGACGAGTTCGTCGACCTCTTTCTCGACGATCTCGAATTGCCGGATCTGGCCAAGCGCAGGCTGGCCGACGCCGAGAGCGAAGGCCTCCAGCGTGCGGGCTATTCGACCTCGGGATCACCGGCGAATATTTCGGTCAGCCGCACGGTGCGACTGGCGCTGGCGCGCCGCGTCGCGCTCAGAAGGCCGAGGCCGGAGACGATCGCCCGGCTCGAGGCGGAGCTCGAGAGTTGCCAGGACGAAGGGCGCCGCGCCGAGTTGATCGCCGAGATCGAGGCGCTGAAAGCAAAGGCCAAGCGCATTCCCTTCATCGATCCGATCGATATCCGCTTCCGCCGGTTCGAGACGGTGCCCAAGCCGGTGGCGCAGGCGGTGATGTTCTGCCTGATGGACGTGTCGGGTTCGATGTCCGAACACATGAAGGATCTCGCCAAGCGCTTCTACATGCTGCTTTACGTGTTCCTCACCCGCCGCTACCGGCATGTCGAGATCGTCTTCATCCGCCACACCGACCGCGCCGAGGAGGTGGACGAGGAGACCTTCTTCCGCGGGCCCGCGTCGGGCGGCACGCTGGTGTCGAGCGCGCTGCAGGCGATGAGCGACATCGTCAGATCGCGCTTCCGCCCCGCCGACTGGAACATTTACGCAGCTCAAGCCTCCGACGGCGACAACTCGATCGCCGACAGTGCGCTCACCGGGCGGCTTTTGACTGATCAGATCCTTCCCGTGAGCCAGTTCTTTGCCTATCTCGAGGTCGGCGAGGCCACCGGCAGCTCCTTCGAAATGCCGGACTCCTCGCTGTGGACGCTGTATCAGCGCCTGCGCGCCGACGGCGCACCTCTGTCCATGCGCAAGGTCAACGAGCGCAGCCAGATCTTCCCGGTGTTCCACGAACTGTTCCAGCGTCGACGAAACCAGGAGAAAGCCGCGCCATGACAGCGACAGCCGAACGCCTGTTCGAGGGAGCGGATTGGGATTTCCCGAAGCTGCAGCGGATACACGATGCCTGCGAGGAGATCGCGAAAGGCGAACTCGGGCTCGATACCTATCCGAACCAGATCGAGATCATCACCGCCGAACAGATGCTGGACGCCTATTCTTCGGCCGGCATGCCGCTGTTCTACAAACACTGGTCGTTCGGCAAGCATTTTGCCCATCACGAGGCGTTCTACCGCAAGGGGCTGAAGGGTCTCGCCTATGAGATCGTGATCAACTCTTCGCCCTGCATCTCCTATTTGATGGAAGAGAACACCGCGACCATGCAGACGCTGGTGATCGCGCACGCAGCCTTCGGCCACAATCATTTCTTCAAGAACAACTACCTGTTCCGGCAATGGACCGATGCCGACGGCATCCTAGATTATCTCGACTTTGCCAAGACCTATGTGGCGCAATGCGAGGAGCGTCACGGGCGGCTCGCGGTCGAAGTCACGCTGGATGCGGCCCATGCCCTGATGTCGCATGGCATCGATCGCTATCCCGGCAAGAAGAATCTCGACCTTCGCGCAGAGGAAAAACGCGCCAAGGAACGCCGCGCGCATGAACAGAGCATGTTCAACGATTTGTGGCGGACGGTGCCGACAGGACCGGTGAAGAGCGCGGAGCTGTTGAGCAGCGAGCGGCGGCGCAAGCTGCTCGGGTTGCCGCAGGAAAATATCCTCTACTTCCTGGAAAAGACCGCGCCCCGCCTGCAGCCCTGGCAGCGCGAGATCCTTCGGATCGTGCGCCACATCGCGCAATATTTCTATCCGCAGAGCCAGACCAAGGTGATGAACGAGGGCACCGCGACCTACGTGCATTACCGCATCATGAACCGGCTGCACCAGCAGGGCCGGCTTTCTGACGGCAACTTCCTCGAATTCCTGCAGTCGCACACCAACGTGGTGTTCCAACCCGATTTCGACGACCAGCGCTTTTCGGATTTCAACCCTTACGCGCTCGGCTTTGCGATCATGCAGGACATCGAGCGCATCGTGACCCGCCCGGACGACGAGGATCGCGAGTGGTTCGGCGAGATCGCAGGCTCTGGCGACGTCATGGGTGTGCTGCGCAACGTCTGGGCCAACTACCGGGACGAAAGTTTCATCAGCCAGTTCCTCAGCCCGCGTCTGATCCGAAGCTGGCGGATGTTCCATCTGCACGACGATCCCGAAGAAGCCGCCGGCATCAAGGTCGATGCGATTCACGATGCGCGCGGCTACCGGCGAATCCGCCGGGAACTCGCCAAGCAGTATGACGTCGGCTATATCGATCCGAACATCGAAGTGGTTGATGTCGACCTTGCGGGCGACCGCCGCCTGATGCTGCGCCACGTCGTGGTGAAGGGCGCCCAGCTCAATGAAACCGACGCCAGGCGTGTTCTACAACATCTCGCTGATTTGTGGACGTATGACGTATCTCTGGTTGAAGTCGATGCCAAGGATACGGTATTGAAGGAGTACGTCGTCAGCCCGCGCAGCCTGGCGATAGCGGCCTGAACAAGCCCGAGAAAAGAGCGGAGAAAACGCCGGGACCGGCCGCCAAGCCTGTTGAAAACTCCGCACGCCATGAAATGTCCGCCGAGGGCGCCGAATTTTGCCCCAATCCCCGCAAGATATTGCGGCGGGTGTTTAAGTAGGGGAATGCACATGGCGTACAAGCGAACTGAGGTTGCTATCGAAAGAATTATTGCATCCTGTGATGGCAACATGCGAGGAGCGCTTGAAGCATTGATGCTGGTCAACGAGCATCTGGAGGCTGAGCTTTCCCGGCTCTACGCCTTCATGTCGATCGACGAGAGCGGCGAAGTAGCGTTCGAAACCCTGCACTGAGTTCCACTGCGCCATTTTCGATCGCCGATCGGCAAGGGCGCAAATCACTCGGACAGGTAGAAGCGACAAGCGTTGCCAGCGGGCGAGGCTGGAGCGAAGCGGGAGCCATTTGGCTCCGAGGCTTTGCGGCCTGTTGGATCCGCCGCAATCATTGTGGCGCATCGGGCGCACGTAGATCGATCCCGGTGTGAGAGGCGCCGCCGGGCGGGGCCGTTTTCAGCAAAGTTCCGGCCAGTAGAGCCGCATCGGATTTTCGACCAGAAGCTTGCGTTGCAGCTCGGGCGTGGTCGCAATCTGCGGGATGAAGTCCACCAACAGGCCGTCGTCGGGCATGTGGTTTTTCAGATTGGGATGCGGCCAGTCGGTGCCCCAGAGCACGCGATCAGGAAACGTCTCGACCATGCGGCGCGCGAAAGGAACCACGTCGCGGTAGGCGTTTTGTTCGCCGTTGAGCGCTACCGGTCCCGAAACCGACAGCCGCTCCGGACAACTGACCTTGGACCACACGTTCGGATTCTCGGTCATGAACTTGATGAAGCGTTCGAATTCAGGCCCGTCCACCGCTTTGCTCACATCGGGCCGGCCCATGTGATCGACGACGACCGTCGTCGGCAGGGCGGTGAAGAAGTCCCATAGCTCAGCCAGGTCGACCGCCTCGAAATAGATCACGACGTGCCAGCCGAGTTTTTCGATGCGGGCGGCAATCTCCATCAGTTCCTCTCGCGGCGTGAAATCGACGAGCCGCCTGACGAAGTTGAAGCGCACGCCGCGGATGCCTGCCTCGTGCAGCACGCGCAAATCAGCATCCGAGCTGTCGCGCCGCACCGTCGCAACCCCCCGTGCGCGCCCGTGCGCATGGTTGAGCGCATCGACCATCGCGCGGTTGTCGGCGCCGTGACAGGTCGCCTGCACGATGACGTTGCGCGAAAAGCCGAGATGATCGCGCAGGGCAAAGAGCTGCTCCTTCGAGGCGTCACACGGCGTATATTTGCGCTCCGGCGCATAAGGGAATTTGTCTTTCGGGCCGAAGACGTGGCAATGCGCATCCACCGCGCCCGGCGGCACCTTGAAGCGGGGTTTTGAGGGGTTTTCGTACCAGTCGAGCCAACCTGGTGTCTTTTCGGAGCGCGCAGTTTCGACCATTCACTTGCCCGTCTTTTTATTCTTGCTCGCGATGCTTACGAGAATGCGGTCGGCTTCACAGCGCCAATCCGGACTGCGCGCGAAACCTTCAAGTCCCCGCTCGCCGAACAGGCCGAGGTCGGCGAGATCGGCCATCCACGCCTGGCGTTCGGCCGTGCCTTGCGACGACCATGGCTCAAGCCCGATCTCGCGTACGGTTTCTGCCACCTCGCGCACTTCCTCGCTGCGGCGGCGGCCATGCTCGATCACGCGCTGGAAGAAGTAGGCGCCCTGCTTTTCCCAGTCGATGCCGGGGAAGGTTTCCTTCAGCGACGCCAGCACCGCATCCTCGACGCCATAGGCGCGCGCGGTGGTGAAGCTCTCGATCAGCATGGCCTCAAGCCCCTTGATCATCACGCTGCGGCACATCTTTACCGCGGAGGCGACGCCGAGTTTTTCGCTGGCGACCCTGGCGTTGAATCCCAGCGCACCAATCAGCGGCGCGAGTTCGCCCGCATCCTTGCCGCCGAGCAGCAAAGGCACCCTGATGCGGTAGGGCGGAATCGATGTCATCACGGCGCCCTCGACATAGCGGCCGCCGCCACCGTCGATCAGCGCTGCCGCGCGTTGCTTGGCGCCGGGCGAAGCCGAATTGAAGTCGAGGAACCAGGTGCCGCGCTTCACCGTGCCCGCGCACGCCTCGGCCACCGACACGGCCTGGCTTGCGGTGACGGCGGAAACGACAAGATCGGATTGCGCAGCAAGTTCGGCATGCGAAGCCGTCAACCGCACGTCATGGTGGTTGGCGTGATCGCGCAAGGGACCGCCCGCCTCGTCGCCTCGAAGCTTGACGTCAAAGGCCATCACCTTGACGTCCTGCCTGCATAAATCTTCGGCGAGGATACGTCCGACTTCGCCGTACCCGACAAGGCCGACGTTCCATTTCGGCGGATTGGTTGCAGGCGCGGTCATGGCAGAGGATCTTTCCTGTCGGATAGCGGCGGATTTGTCTTTATAAACAGGTCCTACCGATGCAGGAAGGTAGTGTCTGCTTTGCGTCCGAAAATCGGACATCGGCCCGGCACAAAGGATATCCGCCACGGCCGTAAAGCTGCACTTCCCTTGCGCCGCCACGACACCTAAATTGAAGGCGAACGACAGGGAGTTCGCCATGCCGCAAGCCGCAACACCGACTGAAGAATCCGCTCTCGCGCCGGACCATATTGAAGCGACGCTGAACTACATTGTCGACGATGGCAGCAAGGTTTTCACCGTCGTCGCCGGTCCCGGCGGTACCGACACACGCTCAGGCGGCACAGCCGATCCGCGCCGCATAACCATTCACAACGGCCGTCGCCATCCGGAAAATTTTGTGTTGGAGCGCCACGGCTTTCGCTTCGTGTGCCACGACACGAAAGTTGAGGACTTCTATGACGAGGATCAAATCCGGCGGGTCTACTATCCGGAGATGGAAGCGCTGATCAAAAGCGAGAGCGGCGCCAGGCGCGTCGTCGTATTCGACCACACGCTACGTACCGCCGACGACGAAATGCGCGAGTCGAAGAGGACCCGAGAGGTCGTCCGCCGTGTTCACAACGACTACACGGAATGGTCGGCCCCCCAGCGTGTGCGCGATATTCTCCCTGACCAAGCCGAAGAGTTGTTGCAGCGGCGCTTCGCCATCATCCAGGTTTGGCGGCCGATCCACCATCCTGTGGAGACTTATCCGCTCGCCATGGCGGATGCGCAAACGCTGTCGCCACCGGATATGATTGTGTCAGAGCGGCGCGCGCCCGGACGCATCGGCCAGACTTATGCGATCAAGTACGATCCGAAACACAAGTGGTACTGGTTCCCGCGCATGCGGCGCGAGGAGGCCTATGTATTCAAGGTGTTCGATTCGATGAAGGACGGCCGCGCGCGCTGGACCGCGCACACCGCGTTCGAGGATCCCACCACCCCGCCGCATGCGCGGCCGCGCGAAAGCATCGAAATCCGCACGATGGCATTTTTTTAGGGGCGCGGGTCCCGCGCGTTGACGGCGTCAAAAAGCGACATCCCTGATCTCCAAGCGGATGTCTTCATGCGCGCTCGAAAGCGGACAGTCCCCGATATACGCCGCAGGTCTCGCAAGCTCACTGTTTCGGAATTTTCGCCTTCTCGATCACGCTCTGCCATTTGTCGATGTCGGATTTGAGCCGGCTTGCGATCTCCTCGGGCGTGCTCGCCTTGGCCTCGATGCCGAGCGTGAGCAGCCGCTTCTTTAGTTCGGCGTCGGCGAGTATATCCTGCAATGCGGCGTTGAGCGTTTTCACGATTTCCGGCTCGGTGCGCGCCGGCGCGAACAGCGCGTTCCAGGAGACGACGTCATAATTATTGACCCCGCTTTCCTGCACGGTTGCGAGATCAGGCATACTTTCCGAGCGCACCGGACCACTTGAGGCAAGCGCGCGGAACTTGCCTTCGGCGATGTTGCCCTTGATCGCCGAATAGCTGTCGATCATCAGCGCGATATTGCCCTGCAGGAGCGATACCTCGACCTCCGGCGTGCCGCGATAGGGGACAATGGTGAAATCGATATTGGCTGCAGTCTTGAACAGTTCGGCCGACAGGTTCTGCGTGCTGCCGACATTGATGGTGCCGACATTCAACGCGCCGGGCTTGGCCTTGGCCGCGGCGATGAAGTCGCCGAGCGTGGTGAAACCGGATGAAGCGGATGTGCAGAAGATGAAATCGAAAAATCCGAGGCTCGAAACCGGTGCGAAATCCTTCAAGGGGTCGAATGGCAGGCGCTTAAACACTGAGACGCTGATCGCGGTTCCGTTGGTCACCATGATCAGCGTATGGCCGTCGGGCGCCGCCGACATCACGCTGCGCGCCGCCGCAATGCCGCCGGCGCCGGGCTGGTTCTCGACAAAAAAGCGCTGAGAAAGGGACTCGGAAAGTTTCTCCGCAATGATGCGCGCGGTCGTATCGGCGACGCCGCCGGCTGCGAATGGAACGACGATTCGAACTGGCCGGTTCGGATAATTCGCCTGCGCACGCGCAGCGGGCGAGGCAACGGCAGGCGCGCAAGCCGCCATCACCATCAGCCACAACGCTGGCCGAGCGCGCAGTTTGGCGCCATAAATTCTCATGAAAAGTCCATTGTCCCGGAAAAACGAAGCCGTCAAGCACCGGATTTACTTTGGTGCCGATGAAGCCGTGCTGAAGCGCGCGAGCGATCGCGCGCATTCAAGCAAACCGCTTCAGACTCAAACGAATGGCGACAGCGTGCCGGCGGCCGCCAGCAGCACCACAACGACCCATGACGGCAACTTCCAGACGGTGAGCAGCAGGAAGCCTGCAAGCGCCAGCGCAAAATCGCGGCCGCTCATCACCGCACTGGTCCAGACCGGGCTGTAGAGCGCCGCACCGAGAATGCCGACCACGGCGGCATTGGTGCCGCGCAAGGCGGCTTGCGCAGCGGGGCGCGCGCGCATCGCATCCCAGAACGGCAGCATGCCGTAGACCAGCAGCATGCCCGGAAGCAGCAAGGCGACGAGCGCAATCGCAGCGCCCGCAAGGCCATTCGGCGGCGAGTTCATCACGGCGCCGAGATACGCGGCGAAGGTGAAGAGCGGCCCCGGCACGGCCTGGGCCAGACCATATCCGGCCAGAAACGTCTCGTTGCTCACCCATCCGGGGCTCACGACCTGCGCCTGCAGCAGCGGCAGCACCACGTGACCGCCGCCAAAGACGAGCGCACCGGAACGGTAAAAGGCATCGAACATCGCGATCGTATGCGATCCGCTCGCAGCCGCTAGCACCGGAGTAAGCAGGAGCAGGGCCGCGAACAAAAGAAGAGCAATCCCGCCGCTGAGCCTTGTGACCGGAAAATTCAGGTGACCCGAGACAGGCGGGGCCTCTCCGCGACAAAGCCAGAGCCCGGCGCAAGCACCGAGTGCGATGGCGGCAATTTGCGCAATGGAGCCGGCGAATGTCACCACGACCGCGACCGCGGCCAGCGCAATGGCGGCGCGCGGCCGATCGGGTGTCAGGCTGCACGCCATGCCCCAGATGGCTTGCGCGACGACCGCGACCGCGACGAGTTTTAGCCCATGCAGGAAGCCTTCTGCCACCGGTCCGGTGAACGAGGCCGCACCCATGGCAAAGGCGAACATGATCACGGCCGACGGCATGGTGAAGGCGAACCAGGCGGCAAGGCCGCCCAACAGCCCGTTGCCGCGCAGAACGCCAAGGGAAAAACCAGCCTGGCTTGAAGCTGGTCCCGGCAGAAACTGGCAGAGCGCGACCAGGTCCGCATAGGTCGTCTCATCCAGCCATTTGCGCCGGACGACGAGTTCGTTGCGGTAATATCCGAGATGCGCAATCGGTCCGCCGAAGGAACTCACCCCTAGCTTGAGGAAGACTAGAAAAACCTCGACGACCGTCCCTCGCTCCGGAATTGGATTGGAAAGTGAATCGCGCCCCGACGGGATCTCTTGTGAAGCAGTATCGCCCACCCAAGCCTCCGAAACTTCCCTCTACCTGAAAGCGAGCCGCGTGAATTCGCTGCCGGCCACAAACACGAATAGCATATGTATTCGGATTCAGGGCCCTGTTCAGTTACGGGCTGCACGCTCTCGTGTCCTCATTTAGGTTGACACGTCGGCAAATCGGTCCTGTATTTTCGCCCCAGCACGCAAAGCCTCTGCCAGGTCCAGTTTGGAAGCGGCTCTCGTTTGCAAATCCAGGTCTGATTTAGGAATATTGCCATGCCCGATTTCAATCGTCGCGATGCCCTGAAGATGTCGGCGGGTTTTGCCGCCGCGGCGGCCGGTGAATTTTCCTGCATCGAGCTCGCCAAGGCAGGTCCAATTCAGGTGCCTGTCATCGACAAGCTCAGCGTGCGCGTCCTCGTCGACAGCGCCAGCGATATTTTCTTCAAGCCGGCTGAAGTAAGCGGCGTGAAGACCGAGCCCGGCCGCTCCGCCAACTCGCTGCTCCCGCTGCACAGCGAATGGGGCCTTTCGTTATTGCTGGAGCCGCAGCGCGGTGATGCCAAGCGCAGCTTCCTGCTCGATTACGGTTGGACGCCTGCGGCCATCAACGGCAACATGGAGCTGTTGAAAGTCGATCCCTCGAAGGTCGAGGCGCTGATCATGAGCCACGGCCATTGGGACCATTTGGGCGGCCTGATCGGATTCCTCGACAGGCACCGCAAGGTATTGCCGGCCGAATTGACCCTGTATGCCGGCGGCGAAGACAATTTCTGCCAGCGTTACGTGCGGGGGCAGGGTGGCGATTTGGCGGACTATGGCATGCTCGACCGCCGCGATCTCGCCAAGCGCGATGTCAAGGTGATGCTGTGCGAAACGCCGGTCGTGATCGGCGAGGCGGCATTCACCACCGGCAAGATCAAGCGCAACAGCATCGAGAAGGTGCTGCCGAACACGCTTGTCGAGTTCAAACTCAAGGATGGCGCCGGCTGCAACTGGAGCCACTACCTGCCGGCCGAGATGGAAGGCAAGATCGTGCCCGACGAGCACATCCACGAGCATGCGACCTGCTTCAACCTGAAGGACAAGGGCCTCATCGTCATCAGCTCCTGCGGCCATGTCGGTATCGTCAACTCGGTGCGGCAGGCGATGGAAGTCTCGGGCGTCGAGAAGGTGCACGCCATCGTGGGCGGTTTCCATCTCGGACCCGCGCCGGCCGATTACCTGACGCAGGTCGTCGCCGAGATCAGCAAGCTCAATCCGGATGTGATTATCCCGATGCATTGCAGCGGGCTCAATTTCACCCAGGAAGCGCAGCGCCAGATGCCGGGCAAGGTGCTGACCACGACCACCGGCACCCGCATCACCTTTGGCATCTGATCGGCAGCACGAGGCGATGGCGGCGGGTAGTGAATGGCAAATCCACGCCGCGATCGCTCGCGCGCTTTTCCTGGTCGTGTCGTTGCTCTGCTGCGATATGGCTTCCGCGGCCGACGAGCAGCAGTCCGCCGCGGAAATGATGGAAGATCTGATGTACGGCCGCGGAACGGTCGGCGGGCCGTTCACGCTGACCGACCAGAACGGACAGAAACGCAGCGACAGCGAATTTCGCGGCAAGCTGATGATCGTCTATTTCGGATACACCTTTTGCCCCGACGTGTGTCCGACCGATTTGATAGCAATCACCGAAGCACTCAACGCGCTGGGCGCTGCGGCCGAAGGCGTTCAACCGGTTTTCATCACGGTTGATCCCGAGCGCGACACGCCGCTACTCAAGGACTACGTCGCAGCCTTTCATCCGAGCCTTGTCGGCCTGGCCGGTTCGCCTGAGGCGATTCGGAAGGTCGCCAATTCCTACAAGGCCTATTACCGGAAAGTGCCGGGCGGGCAACAAGGGGAGTATTCGATCGACCACACCGGCATCATCTATCTGATGGGACGCGATGGCGAGTATCTCGGCTTTCTGCCGCCGCAGACCGACCCCGGGAAACTGACGGAAGTCTTGCGCAAGCATCTGGCGAAATAGATTGACCGGCTTGATGCCGCCGGACACCGAACGTTACGGCAGGCAATGGCGAACTCATGCAACGAGCTTGACAAGTTAGATGCAATTGCATTAAAGTAAATGCACTTGCATCTAAATTGGAAACGACCATGACCCAGCCTCAACGGACCGAATTCGCCACCTTCCTGCTTCGCGTCACGCTTGGCATCATGTACCTCTCCCATAGCGTGGTCCTGAAGCTTGCAACCTTCGGGCTTGCCGGCACCGCCGGTTTCTTTGTCAGCGTCGGCCTGCCGGGCTGGCTTGCCTATGTCACCTTTGCTGCCGAGGCTGTCGGCGGGGTGCTGCTGGTGCTGGGCGTGAAGACTCGCTGGGTCGTGGTGGCGCTGTCGCCGGCACTGTTCGGCGCCATCATCTGGGTGCACGCCTGGAACGGGTGGGTTTTCACCGCGCCAAACGGCGGCTGGGAATACCCCGCCTTCCTGATCGTCGCCAGCATCGTCCAGTTCCTCCTCGGCGACGGCGCCTATGCTCTCGCGCCCTCCAAAACCTCTGATCGTGCCGCGGGAGCAAGTGCAGCTGCAGCGAGCCCGGTTCGCGGAGCCGCGGCTTAACCAGCTCGGTAACTTGCCGCCTTACAGCAGGCTTACAGGAACCTTCTCGTTAACTTCCGATCCTTGCGGGAGCTTGTCGATCGCATCAAAAGGCCTCAATGGTGGTTAGGACATCCGAACCATCATGGCTGGTTGGCTGGCGATGCGATTGCTGGTTATTGAAGACAACGCCGTGCTTTCCGAGCTGCTCGCCAAGGGCTTGAGGACGGCCGGCTATGAAACCGACCTCCTGGGCACGGCGGCAGAAGCCCGCGCCGCCGTGATGACGACGTCGTACGCGGCCGTGATCCTCGATCTCGGCTTGCCTGATGGCGAGGGGTTGTCGATCTTGAGGGAGCTCAGGCATCGCAAGGACTCGACGCCGGTGCTCGTGCTCACCGCACGCGGCGGAGTTTCGGACCGCGTCAGCGGACTGCGCAGCGGCGCCGATGACTACATGGTCAAGCCGTTCGCGCTCGAAGAGCTGGTCGCGAGGCTGGAAGCGTTGCTGCGCAGGCCGGGCCAGCAGCTCGGAAGCTCGCTTCATATCGCCAATCTCGAGTTCGACTTGCGCAGCCGCCAGGCATCGATCGACGATCAGCCTCAGGTTCTGTCGTCGCGCGAAACGGCCGTGCTCGAACTTCTGATGCGCAGCAAGGGGCGCGTGGTCTCGAAGAAGCAGGTCGAGGACCATATCTTCGGGATCTCCGGAGAGGTCGCCTCCAACGCCGTCGAAGTCTATGTCCATCGCCTGCGCAAGCAGCTTGCCGACAGGGGCGCCAAGGTTCAGATCCATACCATTCGCGGGGTCGGATACCTCATCGCCGAGGAAAAGCGTGATCCGGTTTAAGTCGATCATTTCAAGGATCGTGATCCTGCACGTGATCGCCGTGGCGATCGCGTCGATCCTGATGTCGCTGGCACTCTCCTGGCTTCTCAACATCGCAACCAACAACATCCACAATGAGGCGATGGAGGAGCAGGCGGCATCCGTCGCCCAGCATCTTGTCCTGCGGCCCGACCGCAGCCTCGCGCTCGAGCTTCCGCCAAGCCTTCAGGGCCTCTACTCGCAGCCTTACGGCCGATATTCCTATGCCGTGGTGGACGATCACGGCAAAACCCTGTTTTCCTCGCTGGACGACCAAACGCCGGTTTTTGCCGCCGATCCCCACGCCGCCGACGTTCAATACCTGCAAACCCGCAAAGGCGGCGCGGCCATTTCCGGCGCGAGCATACGCCGGATCATCGGCGGCAGGACGGTGTGGGTGCAGGCGGCCGAAGACCTCGCCAACCGCGACGTGTTGATCGACGACATCGTCGAGGATTTCTTCAAACACGTGGGCTGGATCACGCTGCCGATCCTTCTCGTGCTTCTGGTCACCGATATCGCGATCTTCCGTCGCGCGCTTCTGCCGCTCCGGCAAGCCTCGGAAACCGCCCAGGATATCGGTCCCGCCCGGACCGATATCCGCCTGCCGGTCGACGCGATTCCGAGCGAGGTGCGGCCGTTGGTTTCGGCGATCAACAAGGCGCTCGACCGGCTGGACCAGGGTTTTCGGCTGCAGCGCGAATTCACCGCGGATGCGGCCCACGAGCTGCGCACGCCGCTGAGCATCCTGCGCACCCGCGTCGAAACGCTCGACGACCCGCGCGTCGCAAGAGCCCTGCATTCGGACATCGAGGCGATGAGCCGGGTGGTCGGTCAACTGCTCGACATTGCCGAACTCGAGGCATTTACGATCGATCCTTGCGAAGTGGCGGACCTGCAGGCCGCCTGCGCGGAGGTCGCCGAGTTCATCGCGCCGCTCGCGCTCGAGCAGGGAAGGGAGATCGCGTTGCTGGGTACCAGCGTGCCGGTGTGGATCAGGGGCAATGCCGAGATGATCAAGCGCGCGATCCGCAACCTCGCCGAAAACGCCATCCGGCACGCTCCCAAGGACACGGTAGTCGAATTCGTCGTCGAGGAGAATGGCACGGTGACGGTGCAGGATCGCGGTCCGGGAATTTCGGACGAGGAACGCGAGCTGATTTTTCAACGCTTCTGGCGGCGCGATCGCAACCAGCAGGGAAGTACCGGGCTCGGGCTTTCCATCGTGCAGCGCATCGCCGAACTGCACGGGGCGGCCATCGAGGTCCGGAACAGGCCGCTCGGCGGCGCGCAGTTTTCACTTGCCTTCGTCAAGGCCGAGCAACCGGCCACGGCGGCCTGAAAAGATCCACGTTTTGTCTGCCGCCACTTGACGCAGGCCCGCGTCCTACGATCAAGATGCTTTCGCCCGAACCTCATCACGGGCTAGTGTGGCGGTCCAGAAGTCCGCATCATTGCTGCTGCGAGTTCGTCATGCGGACTTCTGAACCAAAGCCACACTAGAACCTATCTCAAAATTGCGGTGCCGAGTCGATCGGCTATAAAGGGCAGATGATTCGGCTGACGGACGAGCAGTGGGAGCGCATCCGGAAACACTTTCCGGAAGAGCACATTGCTGATGGACGGCCTGGCCG
>DATHMA010000027.1:0-7380 GCA_035487555.1 Bradyrhizobium sp.
GCGGCATCGAGAACGCCATCGGCCGGATGCGACGCTTCCTGCCCCGCAAGACCGATCTGGCAACCCTCCCAAATCAGAACTTCCGCAGGCTCATCGCCGCCTACAACAACACCCCGCGCAAATGCCTTGACTTCAGGACCCCAGCCGAGTCCTTTGCCCAAGTGTTGCACTTCGAGTGTGAATCCACCTCCTGGCTTTCGCCAGGACGACACCGAGTATTTTGTCCGCACCGCGTAATTTCGCCAGGACGACTCCGGGAAGCATCACCCATTCGCCCCCAACTCGGCGCGGTCGAGTTCCTCCTCGATCTGATGGAACGCGTCATCGCCGATTGCTTCGCTCTGCCGCAGGTCGAGGATGGCGCGGCGGGCGGCGAGGATGGCGCGGCGACGGAGCGGATCGGCGGGGAGTTCGTTCGAGGCTATGCCGCCATCGGGATCGTCCTTGGCCTGGAGCAGCACCGCGCGATATTCCAGCCGCAACAGCTCGGCTGCCTCGGATGGATCGCCGTCGATCTCTTCCAGCGCGGCACGATAGGCGACGCCGCGGGCGCGCGCGACCTCATTGGCGACGAAATCGTCTTCCTTCAGCCGCAGCGCTGTGATCAGTGGCCGCAGCGTGAGGCCCTGGATGACCAGCGAGCCCAGCACCACGGCAAAGGCCGTGAACAGGATCAGGTCGCGGTAAGGAAAGTCCTCGGGCAGCGCAAATGCCGTTGCCAGCGTGACGATGCCGCGCATGCCGCACCAGGACACGACGATGCCGCTCCTGAACGATGGCGGCTCCGGAACTTCGGCCCCGCGCAATCGGCCGAGCGCCAGGACCAGCCAAAGGCCGATGCGGAAAATGATGACCCAGGCAGCGCGCGCCAGGATGACCGCGAGCAGAACGAAAGCTGCGATCTCGCAATATTGCACCCGGACATCGTCGTCGAGCCCGCTCCAGATCGGACGGAGCTGCATGCCGATCATGATGAAGGCGAGCACGTTGAGGATGAAAACTGCCGTCTCCCAGACGGCGTAGGAGGGCACCCGCAGCCGTGCCGATGTCCGTGCCGGCGCGTGACGCGCCAGCACCATGGCAAAGACCACGATGGTCAGGATGCCGGACAGGCCGATATGCTCGGCCGCGATCCAGACCGCGAAGGCCCCGACAAATTGCAGGATGATCGCGCTCGGCGCATCGTCGAACAGCGGGACGACCAGCAACCACAGCCTGCTGAACAAATAACCCGCGACAAGGCTGCCGACCAGCACCAGCGCAATCGACGAGGTGAATGCGCTCCAGCTCAGATGCTGGGCGGCTTCCGCGCCGAGCGCGATGCGATAGATCAGGAGCGCGCTGGCGTCGTTGAGCAGGCTTTCGCCCTCGAGGATTTTCATCAGCCGATAGGGCAGGTTGACCTGGCGCAGGATCGTGACCGCTGCTGCCGCATCGGGCGGCGCCACGATGGCGCCGAGCGCGATCGTGGCCGGCCAGGAGATATCGGGCAGCAGGCTGTGCACCAGCACCGCAACCGCAGCCGTGGTGACGCCGACGGCGGCGATGACCAGCGTCGATACCGGCAGCCAGTTGTTGCGCAGGTCCCGCAACGAGGTGTCGTAGGCGGCATCGAGCAGCACCGGCGCCACGAACAGCGCCAGCGCGAGCTTGGGATCGAGCGTCCAGGACGGCGATGCAGGCACAAAGGCGAGCAGCGCGCCGCCGACGGCCAGAAAGGTCGGATAGGGGATGGCGAGCCGCCGCGCCAGTGCCGACAGCACCACCGCGGCGAGCAACAAGCCGATGATCCATTCGAAAGTGAGCAAGCCGAAATCCGTCAAGTGCGCGACGCCGTCGCAATGAGGCGTCAATCTTACATCAAAATCGACGGCATATTGACCGCGGCATGGCTGCGCGCGAGTGTCGCGGCGGACGGATGTTTTATGGATATGGGGCGAGGGGCAGCTTGAGAGTCTTGTTTCTGTGGAGCGTGGCCACGCTCCTGTTGTCTGCCGAGCCTGATCCGGTGCGCGCGACCGGCACCGATGCCGCCGCGGTGCCGCCGGCCGATCCCGCGCCTTGCTTCGCTGCGATCTCGGCCAATGATGACGACGGAATCATCAGCGCATGCGGTGCGCTGATCGATAATGAAAAGACGAGCAAGGCCGATCGCCTCAAGGCGCTGATCGCGCGCGCCGGCGTCTTCACCCGCAAGGACCAGGGCGATCGTGCGATTGGCGATGACGACGCCGCGCTGCAGCTCGATCCGTCGCAGGCCGATCTCTTCAACAGCCGCGGCGAGCTCTGGCGCAAGAAGGGCGATCGCCGCAAGGCGCTGCTGGATTTCGGCGCGGCGCTGAGGCTCAAGCCGGATCATCCGGCGGCGAAAGCCAATTACAAATCGCTGGCGCTGGAACTGGAGCGGATCGGCGCGCAGATGGCGCTCGCTGGCAAGCCGAGCTTCAATTGCGCTGCCGCGCGCCGTCCGGTGGAGAAGGCGATCTGCGCCAATGCCGAGCTTGCCGATCTCGACCGCGAGATTGTTGCGGTGAATGCCAGGCTGGTCCGCGAAGCGAAGAGCCCGCATGACGCCCAGGCGTTGCAGCGCGATCAGGATGAGTTCATCGCTGGCCGTAATGCCGCCTTCGGCAAGGCCGGTTACGACCTGAAAAAGGTTATGCAGGATCGCCTGAGCCGGCTCAACGGGCCGGCGAATTAACCTTCAAATCCCGCATGATTTGAACCGGAGCGGGAGCATCCGCGACAACGGGAAGAGCCGTTGCCCGGAGTCCTTCCCATGTCCGCCCCCTTCAAATCAGCCTCCTTGTCCTCGTCTGCGCTGCGCGCCTCGTTGCTCGGCCTTGCGATGGGTCTGGCGCTGGCGGTGGATCCGGCGAAGGCCGGCGATAGCGTCGACTGCGTCTACGGCAGCAAGGCTGCGCCGGCCGAGCTGATCGCGGCCTGCGGCGCCATCGTCGACAATAATGCGGCCTCGCGCACCGATCGCGCGGCGGCGCTGGTGGCTCGCGCCGAAGCCCGTTCCAGAGATTCCGATAATTTGAGCGCGGCCCTGGCCGATCTCGACCGGGCGATTGCGCTTGACGACAAGAACGCTCGCGCCTATCGGCTTCGTGGCAATCTGACGCGCCAGGCCGGCGGCAATCCCGCGCGCGCCGAAGCTGATCTGACCAAGGCGATCGCGCTCGATCCGCAGGATGCCGAAGCCTTCGAGCAGCGCGGCATCGTCTACACCAACACGCACCGGTTCGACCGCGCCATTGCCGGTTACGACGAGGCGATCCGTCTCAAGACTGATTACGCCCAGGCCTATTCCGACCGCGGCGCCACCTACTATCTCACCGGCAACTACGAGAAAGCCGTGAGCGATTGCGACGAAGCGCTGCGCATCGATCCGGACCGGCCGCGCACCTGGTCGAACCGCGCGTCCGCCTACAAGAAGCTCGGCCGGCTGGACAAGGCGCTCGCCGACAGCAATGAGGCGATCCAGCGCGATCCCAAGGATCCCGAATATTTCGACAATCGCGGCCTCACCTACGCGAAGATGAAGGAATATGACAAAGCGATCGCCGATTACGATCAGGCGATCAAGCTGCAACAGCGCGCGAACTACCTTACCAACCGCGGCGATTCCTACCAGTTCAAGGGCGAGCTCGGCACGGCGCTGGACAACTACAACGCCGCGCTCAAGCTCGATCCGAATTTCGCGCTCGCCTACAACAACCGCGCGGTGCTCTACAACAAGATGGGCGAGCGCGCCAAGGCGCTGGCCGATTATGAAGTCGCCGTGCGCCTCGATCCGGGCAACGAGAACGCGATCGAAGGCCGGCGCGCCATGAAGGCCGACATCGCACGCTTCGGCGCGGCGGCGCCGCAGCCGTTGCACGCGGCGGAAGCGCATCCCTCTTTCGATTGCGCCGCGGCCAGCCTGCCGGTGGAGCAGGCGATTTGCGCCGATCCGCAGCTCGGCGCGCTCGATCACCAGATCGCCGACATTTATTCGCGCCTGATCAGCAATGCGAGCGGCCGTTCCGCCGATATGCTGCGCCGGGCCCAGCGCGATTTCGTCGCAACCCGCAATATCAGCTTCGGCAGGCCGGGCTACGACCTCCAAATGGCCCTGCAACAGCGCCTCGATGCGCTGCAGTCGCCGGCGCGTTAGTCGAAGAGTGCAAGCATTTCCGGCTTGAATCGTCACGCCGTAGCGTGACAATGGCGTCCAATAAGCGGGCCACGGCCCGCGGGAGAGACGCCATGAACATTCACGAGAAGAGCCGGTATCACGAGATACATGCCCGCTCGCTCCGCGACCCCCAGGGGTTCTGGGCGGAGGCGGCGCGCGAGATCGACTGGATCGAGCCGGCGAAGAAGATCTTCGATCCCGCCATGGGCGCTTACGGCCGCTGGTTCACCGGCGGTGTGGTCAACACCTGCTACAACGCTCTCGACCGCCATGTCGCCGGCGGCCGCGCCAATCAGGTCGCGCTGATCCATGATTCGCCGCTGACCAATACGATCACCAAATTCACCTATGCCGAGCTGTTGAAAGAGGTGCAGGCGCTCGCGGCCGTCATGGCCGATTTCGGCGTCGCCAAGGGCGACCGCGTCATTCTCTACATGCCGATGGTGTCTGAGGCGGTCGTCGCGATGCTTGCCTGCGCGCGGATCGGCGCGGTGCACAGCGTGGTGTTCGGCGGCTTTGCGGCGAAGGAATTGGCTACGCGCATTGATGATGCCAAGCCGAAACTGATCCTGTCCGCCAGTTGCGGGCTCGAGCCGGGCCGCATCGTGCAATACAAGCCGCTGCTCGATGAAGCGATCAGGCTCGCGAGCTTCAAGCCGCAGGCCTGCATCATCCTGCAACGGCCCCAACATGGCTGCGACCTCGTCGCCGGCCGCGATCATGATTGGCAGACGCTGCGCCGCGCCGCGCTCGATGCCGGCAGACAGGCGCCTTGCGTGCCGGTGCTCGCGACCGACCCTCTCTACATCCTCTACACCTCAGGCACGACCGGCGTGCCGAAGGGCGTGGTGCGCGACAATGGCGGGCATCTGGTCGCGGTCAAATGGTCGATGTTCAATCTCTACGGCGTCAAGCCCGGCGAGATCTGGTGGTGCGGCTCCGATATCGGCTGGGTGGTCGGCCACAGCTACATCATCTACGGTCCGCTGTTTCATGGCGCGACCTCGATCATGTATGAGGGCAAGCCGATCGGCACGCCCGACGCCGGCGCATTCTGGCGTGTGATCAGCGAGCACGGCGCCGTCGCCTTCTTCACCGCGCCGACCGCCTTCCGCGCCATCAAGAAGGACGACCCGGACGGCAAGCTGATCAGGAAATACGACCTGTCGAAATTCCGCACGCTGTTCCTCGCCGGCGAGCGCGCCGATCCGCCGACGGTGGAATGGGCCGAGGCGCAGTTGAAGGTGCCGGTCATCGATCACTGGTGGCAGACCGAAACCGGCTGGTGCATTGCCGGCAATCCGATTGGTCTCGGAATGTTGCCGGTCAAGCACGGCTCGCCGACGGTGCCGATGCCGGGCTACCAGGTCGATGTGGTCGATGAGGCGGCGAAGCCGGTGCCCGCGGGCAAGATGGGCTCGATCGTCATCAAACTGCCGATGCCGCCGGCCTGCCTGCCGACGTTGTGGGAGCAGGAGGATCGCTTCAAGCAAGCGTATTTGTCCGAATTTCCCGGCTACTACAAAACTTCCGACGCCGGCTACAAGGACGAGGACGGCTATGTCTTCGTCATGGGCCGCACCGACGACATCATCAATGTCGCGGGCCATCGCCTGTCGACCGGCGGCATGGAGGAGATTTTGGCCTCGCATCCGGATGTCGCCGAATGCGCGGTGCTCGGCATCAACGATGCGATCAAGGGCGAGGTGCCCTGCGGCTTCCTGGTGCTCAAGGCCGGCGTGACGCGCGCGCCGTCGGAGATCGAAAGCGAGACCGTGGCGCTGGTGCGCGAAAAGCTCGGCCCCGTCGCCGCCTTCAAGCTCGCCATCACCGTGGCGCGGTTGCCGAAGACGCGCTCCGGAAAAATCCTGCGCGGCACCATCAAGAAGATCGCCGACCACGAGTCCTGGACCATGCCCGCCACCATCGAGGATCCAAAGGTGCTGGAGGAGATCACGGACGCGTTGAAGGGCAGGGTGTGACGCTTGCTCCTTCGTCGTCATTCCGGACGGTCCGCCAGTTCCCGCTCGTCATGCCCGGGCTTGACCCGGGCATCCATCAATGAACAAACAATGCCATGATTTTGATGGATTGCCGGGTCAAGCCCGGCAATGACGAGAATTGGTCTCAACGGACGGAATCGATATGGGGCTTAAATCCGTGCATCCGCTGCTCTTGCTGGCCTTCGCCGCGCTGTCCCTTGCCGCCTGCGCCTCGCGCAACGAGGTGCCGGCCTATGAGCACCTGTCCAGCGAGGACGACGACGCCTATTGCCAGCAGGGCGGCAGGGTCAAGATCGGCACACCCGACTATGTCTATTGCCGCAAGGAACGCGACGCCGCGCGCAACGCCGCCGTCGCCCGCGCCGACCGCAAGCAGCGCGACCTCGCCGAATACATGATGAACAATCCGAAATAGCTCATTGTCGTCATGGCCGGGCTTGTCCCGGCCATCCACGTCTTCCTTGCCGAACGCAATCAAGACGTGGATGCCCGGCACAAGGCCGGGCATGACGAGTGGAGAGTAAGATGCAACAAAAAAACGCGGCGGGATGATTCCGCCGCGTTTTTCATATCACCAAAAGTAATCGAGAAGCCTCTTACTACTCGTCTTCCTGCTTCTTGCCGCCGATGGTCTTCAGCTTGGCGAAGACGGCGTCGACATTGAGGTCGTCGCTGCTCTTGCTGTCCGTGGTCTCGAGCTCCGGCTCCTTGCGGGTGGTCTCGGAGGCCGGGAGCAGCGTGGCTCCGCCGTACTGGGTGTCGACCGGCTTTTCCTTGGCGGCGCGCTGCACCTCGAAATCGAGCTCGATCTGCGAGCACAGGCCGAGCGTCACCGGGTCCATCGGGGTCAGGGTCGAGGCGTTCCAGTGGGTGCGGTCGCGGACGCTGGCAATGGTGGTCTTGGTGGTGCCGACCAGGCGCATGATCTGCGCGTCCTTCAATTCCGGGTGATTGCGCACCAGCCACAGGATCGCGCTCGGCCGCTCGTGGCGGCGCGACACCGGGGTGTAGCGCGGGCCCTTCTTCTTGGCGGCCGGCGGCAGCACCACTTTGCTCTCCTCCAGCTTGAGGCGGTGGTCCGGGTCCTTCTCGCCTTTTTCGATCTCCTCGCGGGTCAACTGCCCGGTCGAAATCGGGTCCATGCCTTTGATGCCCTGGGCGGCGTCGCCGTCGGCGATGGCGCGAACCTCGAGC
>DATHMA010000028.1:0-3785 GCA_035487555.1 Bradyrhizobium sp.
TCTCGTGCCGACCGGCGGCGCATGAGCCGCGGTGCTGATTCATGTCGCGTCAATTCTTGCGCGATCACACGATCATGTTTTCGTATCACGCTCGCCATCTCATTGAGAAAGTGCGTCCGGCTTCTACCTAACGAAATGGCACAGCAACTTCGCGACGCGAAGTTCGCAGTTATTTTCTTGATCAGCTTGAAAGGAAGATCGACAATGACCAGGCTCAAGGTTCTCAGCATGGCCGCACTTCTGTCCGTGGCAATCGCGTCGCCCGTGCTGGCGACGGAGCAAGAACCGGGAGAGGCGGCGTTCTACCGAAGCCTCGGTGTGGGGTCCCACAACTACCCGGCCGCGAACGCGTTTGCTTACACCACCCGCAATTTCGGTCTGTCGGTGGTCAAGCGCCATGTGCGTCGTTCGTCGCGGCATTGATGAGCGCGACCATCGCAATCTCACCGGCATTGGCGGCTGCTGCGCGCGCCCATCGACCGGCCATGCGCTCGACGCGGCAACACTGCCCGGAAGCGTGACGAACCGCGCCTTCGCATCTCTTGCCTCCGGCTGGGAAGGTCGCGGTTGCAGCGCAAGATTGCCATCCGGTCCCGGCGGGAGGATGCTGTCACTCGGGGGCACCAGGGAGAGAAGCATGAGCAAAACCGGTCTCGACAATCGCCACCGCAATCACGACGGCGAAATCAGCCACAAGCACGGCAACACCCTGATCGGCACGTTGCGCAAGATTTACGGACAAAGTTTTGCTGCCGGTTATCCCGCGACCGAGAAGCTGAGCGATGTCCTGCTTCAGCTGAACGAGACGTCGCTGAGCCAGCTCCGCCGCGATCATGACACCGGCCATTTGGCGCACAAGATCGCCAAGGCTTCAAAATAAGGCTCAAGCAGCGCTCTTACGTCACGATGGCTGGGCCGCCTTACGGCTTCGGCCGAGATGTGCGCTTAGCACCCCAGTCGCCAGCTGCGTGCACCGTCCCTCGCCGCTTGACGACGAGATTGAAGATCGCGCCTCCCGCCATCAGCACGCTGGTGCCGAGGAACACCGCGCGCATGCCGATGTGGCCGCCGACGAAACCGCCGGCGAGCGGTCCCACCACCTGCCCGATATATTGCGCCGACACCGAATAACCGAGCGTGCCGCCGACCATGTTCTCCGGCACGTTGTGGCGGATCACGCTAGCGATGCAGGGGAGCAAGCCGCCGAGCGCGAGCCCCATCAGGAAGCGCAGCAGGATCAACTGCCAGTCGCTGACGACGAAGGCCTGCGGGATCAGCAGCACCGCCGAGGCGGCGAGACAGGCGATGATGACGTTCCAGTGCCCGACGCGGTCGGCGAGCTTGCCGAGATAGGACGAGGACAGGATGGCACCGAGCGCTGCCGCCGACATCACGAGGCCGGCGATGAAGGTCACGCGTGCCGGTTCCGCGAACTGGGCGACATAGACCGTGATGATCGGCTCGATCGACATGTTGGCGAGCATCAACAACAGGCCCGTCGCCAGCATTGCCAGGATCGGGCGCTTGTCCGGGATTTGCGACCAGCCGACACCCGCTTTCTGCGCACCCTTCTTCGCAGGCGCCCGCTCTTCGCGGATCAGGAAGGTGGTGCCGAGAAAGGTGATGAAGATGACCGCGCCCGCAAACAGGAACGTCGCGCGGATGCCGATCAAGGGCGGCAGCAGGCCGCCGACCAGGGGGCCGACCAGATTGCCCGCCATGATGCCGGAGGCGAGAATGCCGAGCGCCCAGCCCGAGCGCGATTTCGGCGTCTGCGCCGCGACCAGGATGGACGAGCCCGAAGCATAGCCGCCGAGCAGGCCGGCGAGCAGCCGCAAGCCCACCAGCTCATAGACATTGTGGGCCATGCCGATCAGCGACATCGCGATCGCCATGCCGAGGCTGGCGCGGATCAGCATCAGCTTGCGGCCATAGCGGTCGGCAAGATACCCCCAGAGCGGGGCGGTCAGCGCCGCGCTGAAGAAGGTCGCGCCGTACGCCGCGCCCGACCATTCGGCGATCGCGGCCTGATCGGTGACGCCGAGCTGCTCGACATAGATCGGCAGGAACGGCAGCAACAGCGTCATCGCCACGATGGTGGTGAAGGAACCGAACACGACGATGACGAGGTTTCGCCGCCATGGGCCGGCGTCGAGGATCGCGTCGCGTGGGTCTATCGTCTGCTGCATGAAGGCGCGTTAGCAATGGCGCGCGGGGGTGTCCACCTGGGCGCCTGCAACACGCCATGCGCAAGGCGCGTGAGGTGAGCCTTCCGGCAACCGTCACCCACAATTCATTCGCGCTGGTGCAACATTTGGGGTGCAATAGCGTTGATCGACGGCTGCATTATTTGGCTCGGGGGGTTTTTCAATGTCCGATTTCGCGATCGAGGAAGGGCTGCCCTATCCGCTGGGGGCGACCTGGAGTGGCAAGGGCACCAACTTCGCGGTGTTCTCCGCCAACGCCACCAAGGTGGAAGTCTGCCTGTTCGAGGGGGATCGCGAGACGCATCGCTTCGAGCTGCCGGAATATACCGACCAGGTCTTTCACGGCTATATCTCCGGCGTCGGGCCCGGCACGTTTTATGGCTATCGGGTGTACGGTCCGTACGTGCCGGATGCCGGCCACCGCTTCAACCCGAACAAGCTGCTGCTCGATCCCTATGCGCGCGCGCATGCCGGCGGCCTGACATGGAATCCCGCCGTGTTCGGCTACAAGATGGAGACCGGTGACGATCTCACCTTCGACGATCGCGACAGCGCGCCGTTCATGCCGAAATGCGTCGTCGTCGATCCCGATTTCGACTGGCAGGCGGACACGCCGCAGCAGAACGTGCATTGGGACGAGACCATCGTCTACGAGACCCACGTCAAGGGATTTACCAAAAAACATCCGGACGTGCCGGAACTGCTTCGCGGCACCTATGCCGGCTTCGCCTGGCCGAAGCTCATCGAGCATCTCACTTCGCTCGGCGTCACCTCGATCGAGCTGCTGCCGGTGCACACCTTCGTCAATGACAGCAACCTGATCGAGAAGAAGCTGACGAATTACTGGGGCTACAACAGCATCGGCTTCTTCGCGCCCGACCCGCGCTATGCCTCCGACGTGCCGAACAGCCTGCGCGAGTTCAAGAAGATGGTGTCGAAGCTGCACGGCGCCGGCCTCGAGGTGATCCTCGACGTCGTCTACAACCACACCGCCGAGGGCAACGAGAAGGGGCCGACGCTGTCGTTCAAGGGCATCGACAATGCGAGCTATTATCGCCTGCTGCCCGACAAGAAGCGCTACTACATCAACGACACCGGCACCGGCAACACGGTGAACCTGTCGCATCCGCGCGTGATCCAGATGGTGATGGACAGCCTGCGCTACTGGGCCGAGCACATGCATATCGACGGCTTCCGCTTCGATCTCGGCACCATCCTGGCGCGCGAGGTCTATGGCTTCGACGAGCAGAGCGGCTTCTTGAAAGCGATGGACCAGGACCCCGTGCTCTCCACCCTCAAGCTGATCGCCGAGCCCTGGGACACCGGTCCCGGCGGCTATCAGGTCGGCGGCTTTCCGCCGGGCTGGGCCGAATGGAACGACAAGTTTCGCGACACCGTCCGCGACTATTGGCGGGCCGAGGCCGCGCCTTCCGCGCTCGCGCCGCGGCTGCTCGGCTCCGGCGACGTCTTCAACCGCGAAGGGCGGCGCAGCTGGTCCAGCGTCAACTTCATCACCGCCCATGACGGCTTCACGCTGAACGACTGGGCGAGCTACAACGACAAGCACAACGAGGCCAA
>DATHMA010000029.1:0-3971 GCA_035487555.1 Bradyrhizobium sp.
CGACCTGAAGTTGATGATGCAGACGGAGATCGGCGAAGCCAGCGAGCCGTTCGCCGCCAACCGCGGCTCCTCTTCGACCATGCCGCAAAAGCGCAATCCGATCTCCTGCGTCTATATCACGGCCTGCGCGGCCTCAGTACGGCAGTCGGTGGCAGCACTGCTCACTGCCATGGACGAAGATCATGAGCGTGCCACCGGGCCCTGGGAAATCGAATGGATCACGCTGCCCAGCATCTTCACGCTGGCGGCCGGTGCGCTCAATCAGGCCGTGTTTGTCCTCAGGGGTCTTGAGGTGCATCCTGACCGCATGCGGGCAAACCTCGAGGCCACGCACGGCCTCATCGTGTCGGAGGCCGTGATGATGGGCCTCGCCCCGGCGCTCGGCCGCGACGAGGCACATGATCTTGTCTACGACCTTTGCCGTAAGTCGCCGGAGCAGGATCGCCCGCTGGCGGACTTGCCCGCCGAGCAGCGGATGGTCACGGCACACCTCTCTCGAGACGAGATTCAAGCGTTGACCGACCCAGCGAACTACCTCGGGCTGGCGGGTGTGATGACCGATCAGGTGCTCGCATTTGCTTCGGAGCCAGCTTGAATGCCCCGCTGCGGCGGATTGCTGCATTTATGCCTCCGCGTAATCGACAGGACTGAAGATGGTGGACACCGTCGACCAGGGCGCTCTGGCGCCGGAGAAAGCGATTAGCCGATGGGAGGCCGCTTTGGCGAATGCTGCGCGGGCCGCCGGGCCGCCGCTGCTGTTCGGACTACGCCTGTGGGCCTCGGTCTGTCTTGCTCTCTACGTCGCGTTTTGGCTGGAACTCGACAACGCTTCTTGGGCCGGCACGTCCGCGGCGCTGGTGTGCCAGCCGCTTCTCGGCGCGTCGCTGCGCAAGGGATGGTTTCGCATGATCGGCACCTTGGTGGGTGGGATCGCGATCGTGGTGCTGACGGCGTGTTTTCCGCAAAACCGCGCCGGTTTTCTCATAGGTTTGGCGTTGTGGGGCGCGGTCTGCGCGCTTGTCGCCACGCTGTTGGGTAATTTCGCGAGCTACGCAGCGGCGCTGGCCGGCTACACGGCTGCGATCATTGCCGGCGATGAACTCGGCGCCATCGGCGGCGCCAACGGCGAAGCCTTCACACTCGCAATCACCCGTGTGAGCGAGATCTGGATTGGTATCGCGTGCGCCGGAATCGTCCTTGCCGGGACGGATTTCGGCGGTGCTCCACGGCGGCTCGCGGCGCTGCTCGGGGCCCTGTCAGCACAAATCGCAAGCAGGTTCGGCTCCGCATTGACACTGGCCGGATCGGCGTTGTCTGACATGCAGCCGGTTCAACGCGAGCTCGTACGGCAGGTCATCGCGCTCGACCTTGCGATCGACCATGCGATCGGAGAATCCTCGAGGCTTCGCTATCATTCGCAGGTGCTACAGGCGGCAAAGGACAGCCTGTTTGAAGCGCTGGCCGGTTGGTCGGCCGTGGTGTGGCGGCTCGCGCGCTTGCCGGATGACGCAGCTCAGCAGGAAGCCGATGCTGTGCTGAACAGCGTGCCACTGGAGCTGCGGTCCGTGCCGTCGCAGGGCCATGCGACGCCTTGGGTGACCGACCCAAGCAGGATGCGCCAGCTGTGTGACGCGGCGGTGCGGCGGCTGATCGCCATGCCGGCCGGTACGCCGTCGCTACGGTTGATTGCCGACCAAACCGCCCGATTGCTTGCTGGCTTGTCCAATGTCTTTGACGGACTGGGGTTACTGGTCGCCGACTCTGCCCGTCACCAAGGTCGCCGCCGCCGCGCGAGACTCCACGTGCCCGATTGGCTGCCGGCGCTCGTAAATGCTGGGCGCGCATTCGTGGCCATAGGGGCGGTCGAGGTTTTCTGGATTGTGACCGCTTGGCCAAACGGCGCGTTGGCCATCACCTTTACGGCGATTTCGGTCATCATCTTCGCGCCGAAAGCCGATGTGGCCTACGCTGTAGCGATGAGCTTCACTGTGGGGGTAGGCCTTGCCGCGGTTTGCGCCGCAATCGTTGCATTTGTGGGCTTACCGAATGTAGAGACCTTCGCCGGCTTCAGCATCGTGATGGGACTCTTTCTGGTTCCGGCGGGTGCCCTGATGGCCCAATCATGGCAGGCAACGATGTTTGCGGCCCTGGCCGGCAATTTCGTGCCGCTGCTCGCGCCGGCCAACCAGACGAGCTACGACACCGTGCAATTCTATAACGCCGCGCTGGCGATCGTTCTGGGCTGCGGCGTTGCGGCCCTGTCGTTTCGCCTGTTGCCGCCGCTGTCTCCGGCAAAGCAGAGCGAGAGGCTGCTGGCGCTGACCTTGCGCGACCTGCGTCGCCTCGCGACGGCTGCCGTGCAGCGGCCACCAGACGATTGGGAAAACCGTATGTACAGCCGCCTCGCGGCTTTGCCGGACCAAGCCGATCCGCTGCAGCTGGCGCAGCTCTTGGCGGCACTGTCGGTCGGGACCGACATCATCCGCCTTCGCCACCTCGCACCTCAATTGGGCCTGGTCTCGGAGCTCGACTCTGCGCTCGAGGCCCTTGCGCAGGGGAACAGCGTTACTGCAACCGCGGGGCTGACCACACTCGATCAACGGCTTGCCTCACTCGGGCAGGGCAACCCGCAGACATCGTTTGTGCAGCGAGCGCGTGGCCGAGTTCTGGCGATCTGCGACGCTTTGGTCCGACATCGCTCTTATT
Organism: Bradyrhizobium sp.; assembly: GCA_035487555.1. GTDB lineage: Bacteria > Pseudomonadota > Alphaproteobacteria > Rhizobiales > Xanthobacteraceae > Bradyrhizobium. The sequence goes on from DATHMA010000029.1 coordinate 2,707, forward strand.
TTGACGCAGGAGCAACAATTTGAAGTTCGTCGAGGTCAATCTGCTCGGCGTCTACGTTGCGCCGCTCTCCGTGATGATGCTGGCGGCATGGTGCGTTACCATGGTCTTGCGCAGGGCCGGGGGCCGCTTCGGCTTGCTGGCCTACGTCTGGCATCCGGCGCTGTTCGTTTTCACGGTGTACATCATCGTGCTGTCGACGATTGTCCTCGCCGTTTCACGCTGAGGTCGCCATGTCCGATCCTGAAACCAAAATGTTCGATGCTGAAGCCCAACCGGAGAGTAAGAATGGTGATCTTCACGCCTTCTGTGCCGTCCGGCCAACGGCGCGCAACATGCACAGGACGCCGATCCGAATTATTCCACTCCTGATAACGCTCGCGACGACCGGGTGTGCCATGGTACTCGGGTGGGCGATGTGGAACGCATATATGGGGGGTCCGTGGACACGTGACAGCACGGTGCGAACCTATGTCGTCACCATGGCGCCGGAGGTCGCAGGACGTATCGTCGAGTTACGGGTGGCAGACAATCAATTCGTCCACAAGGGCGATTTGCTGCTTGTGATCGACCCTACCAACTTCAAGATCGCCCTACAGTTGGCCGATGCAGCGGTCGATCAAGCTCAGGCCACGGCCCAGAATGCACAGCGCGAGGCAGAACGCCGGCGCAAACTCGACGACCTGTCAGTCTCGGTAGAACAGAAACAGGACTTCAACGCGAACGCGGTCGCGACCCAGGCGCAATATCGGCAGGCAGTCGCAAACCGCGATCAGGCCAAAGTTAACCTGGAGCGCACCCAGATCCGTTCTCCAGTGAACGGCTGGGTGACCAATCTCCTGGCGCAACTGGGTGACTATGCCACCGTCGGACAGAACGAGATCTCGATCGTCGACGCCGATTCCTTCTGGGTCGTTGCATATTTTGAGGAAACGCAACTTGCCTCGATGCAGGAGGGCGATCCTGCCGAGATCAAATTGATGAGCTACCGCCAGATCGTTCGCGGAAAGGTCGGCAGCGTCGCGCGTGGCATTAACGTCTCAAACGCGCAACCAAACCAGCAAGGGCTTGCCACGGTGAACCCGATCTTCACTTGGGTACGCCTTGCTCAACGTGTGCCGGTGCACATCGAGATCGATCGGGTACCTGATGGAGTTCGTCTGGTCGCCGGTATGACGGCGACGGTCCAGCTCGATGCGCGACCTGGGCGGCCGTCGAATTGAGCAGCCGGCTTGCCGACCCAGAGTTCAAGTTGGCGCGTTTGCCGG
>DATHMA010000030.1:0-25472 GCA_035487555.1 Bradyrhizobium sp.
ATATGCGGATCGTTGTTGATTTCCTGCAGGATCTCGCTCTGCACGGCATGGAGCGTCTGGTCCGCAGCCGTCAACGTCGCCGCATTGGTGGTCTGCGGCGCCGCGGTCAAGAGCGTGCCGAGCTGACTCTGGATGTTGGTCAAGACCGCGGTGTCGGTTGTGTTGAGGGCAAACGCCTGGCCGCCCAGCGTCACGCCAGCCGGCGTCGCGAGCATCGCGGCGATGTCATTCTGCACCGCATGGATATCGGTCGTGTAAGAGCCCAGGAAGGGGTTCTGGTTGCCGCTGCCCGACAGACTGAACAGGCCCGTCGACGCACGCACCGCATCGTTGAAGACCACGCCGGCCTGCACCAGGTCTGTCGATTGGTTGAGCGCGTCTGCACGCACGGTCAAATTCGAAGTTCCGTTCGCCAGAGCAGTCTTGTTGAACAAGGTAGTGGCCATTGAAGCGTCTCCCCAAACTCAATCGCTCGTGTCCTGCCTTGACGCGTCCCACAGGATTACGAGGAGGTTTAAAAACTGAAGCTCTTCGCCGACGTGCGCCAGCGTAGTGAGCTGCTATCATGTGCCCCGCAACTTGACCTAAACGTGCGTCGTTTCGGACAGAACTGTGATCATGTTCTGATGAAACGAGGCGATTGCGTGCGCGAACCGCGGCATCAAAGATGATTTCGGTATCTAGAACTACACAGCTCACGGCAGGACCAAATTGGCCAAAAATCAAAATACGACGTTTCGTCGGCTCAGCTCGCCGTAGTCGCATTTAACTGCAGGTCCGACACGTCAACGGCCCCGCAGCCGCCCTCGAATTTCGCGTGAAGAACAAGGGCTTGAACTGAGAATTGAACTAGTATTCAACTGATTTGGACTGAAGCAAAATAAAATGGGAGAATTTGGATTTCATGGCACAGATGCGTCGACAATCGCTGGTCAAATTCGATGCGCCGCTCTGCGAGACCATCGTCGATACGCCAAAGCCGCAAGGCAAAGAGGTGCTGGTCCGCATCGAGCGCTGCGGGCTCTGCCATTCCGACCTGCACATCCAGGATGGTTATGCCGATCTCGGCGGCGGCAAGCGGCTCGACACCACGCGGGGTATGACGCTGCCCTTCACGCTCGGCCATGAGATCGCCGGCGTCGTCGATGAAGTCGGGCCTGACGTTTCGAAGGACCTGATCGGCAAGAAGAAGGCGGTCTTCCCCTGGATCGGCTGCGGCCAGTGCCGCGACTGCCTCGCCGGCGATGAAAATCTCTGCATCAAGCAGCGTTTCGTCGGCGTTTCCATCGACGGCGGTTTTGCCACCCACGTGCTGGTGCCCGACGCCAAATATCTGCTCGACTATGATCCGTTGCCGGTCAATCAGGCCGCGACCCTGATGTGCTCGGGCGTCACCGCCTATGGCGCGCTCAAGCGTCTGGTCGATCGGCCGCGGCAACGCAACCTGCTGCTGATCGGGCTTGGCGGCGTCGGCATGATGGGCCTGTCGTTTGCGCAGGCGATGTTTAAGCAGAAGATTTCGGTCGCGGACCTAAATCCCGCCGCGCGGGAAACCGCGCTGCAGAACGGCGCTGATGTCGCCTACGATCCTAGCGAGCCCGACATCGTTAAACGAATTGTCAAGGAGACCGAAGGCGGGTTTGATGAGATCGTCGACTTCGCCGGCAACGAGAAGTCGATGGCGTTTGCGGTTTCGGTGATCGCGCGCGGCGGCAAGATCGTGGTGTCCGGCCTGATGGGCGGCAATTTCAGCCTGCCGATGGTGCAATGGATCTACAAGCGCATGACCATCGAAGGTTTCATGGTCGGCACCCTGGCCGAAGGGCACGAACTGATGGCGCTGGCGCGCGCCGGAAAGATCAAGCCGACGCCCATGAAGGAAGAGCCGATGGGCGACGTACAAAAATGGATCGACGCGTTGCGAGCCGGGAAAGTCGTGGGACGTATCGTCTTAAGAAACTAGAATCGCAAAAGTCCCGCCGGCCTCGCCGTTAAGGAACGGGAGGAAGAAAATGGCCTGGAGGAAACTTGTCGCGAGCGCTGCATGGGCGGTGCTCGCGCTTGTGGTCGCGGCACCGGCGCTCGCGCAGAAGCAATATGGACCGGGAGTCACGGACAAGGAAATCAAGATCGGCACCACGACGCCGTTCTCTGGCCCGGCCTCGGCCTATTCGGCCGGCGCGATCTCGGCGACCGCCTATTTCCAGATGATCAACGACCAGGGTGGCGTAAACGGACGCAAGATCAACTATATCGCGCTCGATGACGCCTATAGCCCGCCGAAGACCGTGGAGCAGATTCGCCGACTGATCGAAAGCGATGAAGTGCTATTCCTGGTCAACCCGGTGGGCACCGCGACCAACATGGCTGTCGTGAAATACATCAACCAGAAGAAGGTGCCGCATCTCTTCATCGGCACCGGAGCCACCGTGTTCAACGATCCCGAACATTATCCGTGGACGCTGAGCTGGACGCCGCATTACGCATCCGAAGGCGAGATCTACGCCAAATGGATTCTCGCCAACAAGCCGGATGCCAAGATCGGCATCCTCTCGCAGAACGACGATCTCGGCCGCGACTATCTCATCGGCTTCAAGCGCGGGCTTGGCGAGAGAGCCGACAAGATGATCGTCTCGCAGCAGACCTACAACACGTCAGATCCGACGGTCGACTCGCAGATCGTGTCGCTGAAGGCCGCCGGCGCCGACGTGATGCTGATCTTCTCGGTGCCGAAATTCGCCGCCCAAGCGATCCGCAAGGCGTATGACATCGACTGGCATCCGCAGGAGTTCGTCTCCAGCGTCGGCTCCTCGATCGCGGGCGCGATCCGCCCCGCAGGCTTCGCAGCCGCCAAGGGCATCATCTCGGCCGCCTATCAGAAGGATCCCTTCGATCCGCAGTGGCACGATGATCCGGAAATGAAGGCCTGGAATGTGTGGATGGACAAGTACAATCCGCATGTCGACAAGAGCGACTATTACGCCCCCTATGGCTACAATATCGGGCAAGCGGTCGTGGAGCTGCTCAAGCAGTGCGGCGACAATCTCACGCGCGAGAACGTCATGGACAAGGCCACCCATCTCGACATGGAACTGCCGCTATTGTTGCCCGGCATCAAGCTGACCTCGAGCCCGACCGATCACCGTCCGATCAAGCAGATGCGGCTGGTGCGCTTCAACGGCGAACGCTACGTGCTGTTTTCGGACGTGCTGGCGAGCGAGTGAGGCAGCTTGCGGCCAAAACGGCGCTGCCTGCCGCGGCAGGCTGATCGGCAACGCGACAATAGCGCGCAGCCTTAGGCAAATCCCGGCTTTTCGGGGGCGGAACACGAGCCCGAATTAAGCCCAAACCTCTCCGGATTTGCGGCCCATTGCGACCCAACTTCCCTTCGAGATTTGGGAGCAAGCCAAGTGACCTAGCGTAACCGGAGATGCGTATGTTCCACGTCACAGCGAAAGTCGCCTCGACCCTTCTGATCGGTGTCGCAGCGGCTGCCGTCTCGACGGCCCTCCCCTCACGCTCCGTCAACGCCGCCGATAGCTGTCTGACGGAACCGAAGGGAGACAGCGCTCAGGGCAAGCATTGGTATTACCACATCGAACGCGGAACCGGCCGCCATTGCTGGTATGTGCGCGGGCAGGATGACATTTCGGCCAGCGCCGACGACGACAAGCAGGCCGTGTCGGACCAGGCTCCGCCCGCGAAAGCGGACCCTGCCTCGGCGCGCACCTTCGCCGACGCACATGCCGAGATTGCGCCAAAGGCGGCCTCACCGGACAGCACCAATGCCGCAGCGGCGCCTTCGGTCTGGCCGGCCCCACAAGCAGCCAACACGGCGGCTAACAACGCCGAGGCTGGTAACAGCGCCCCCGCTCCGGCAGCGGCGGACTCTGCGTTGGCCTCGCGCTGGCCACAGTCGGCTGACGCAGCCGCCCCCTCGCCGTCACCGCAGCCGGACGCCACGCTGATGGCGGCGGACGCGCAGGACAACACGGCCAACGCCAACATGGCCAATGCCACTGATACCTCGCCTCCACCGGCAGCAAGCCCTGCACCGCCAGAGCGCCCGAGCGGCTCGATCCAGAAACTTTTGATGGTTGCCTTCGGCGCGCTGACGCTCGCAGGCCTGACCGGCAGCGCCGTGTATCGCCTCGGCCGCCGCCGTCGCCGCAACGACTGGCTGCGCGAACGCAACGCCTGGCAGGACGCGCAGAACCCGAACCGGGCGCCGTGGGTCGACGAGCCGCGCCTGCACTCGAACCAGGATGTCGCCGATCTCGATGACCGGCACGTCAGAGCGCGGGAATCCGATTTTTCGCTGGCGATGAGCGAGAGCGAAGCGGGCTCCGATCGGGTCGAGAAGATCGAGGATTTCCTGGCGCGGTTGACCGAGCAATTGCACCAGGAGCTGGAGAACACGCGGCCGCATAGCGCGTGAGCTTAGGTTACGCGCCGCTACTTCTCCAATTGCCGCTGCAACTCGCGCACGAACGTCGTCAACCCCGTGCGGCGCTCACGCTTCAGCCGCTCGGCCTTGAGGATCGACTGTACCTCGGCGAAGGCTTCGTCGATCTCGTGGTTGATCACGATGTAATCGTACTCGGCCCAATGGCTCATCTCGTGGCTGGCGCGGCTCATGCGGCGCCGGATCACGTCATGGGAATCCTGTGCGCGCGAATGCAGGCGCTTTTCCAGATCGGCAGCCGAGGGCGGCAGGATGAACACGCTGACGACATCGGCGCGCGCCTTCTCGCGTAGCTGCTGGGTGCCCTGCCAGTCGATGTCGAACAGCACGTCCTGGCCAGCGGAAAGCGCGGCTTCGACCGGCGCGCGCGGAGTGCCATAGCGGTTGTCGAATACCGTGGCCCATTCCAGAAGTTCGTGCTGCTTCACCATCTCCTCGAAGCGGGCGTGGTCGACGAATTGATAATCCTTGCCTTCGACCTCGCCCGGACGCATCGACCGCGTGGTCGCCGAAACCGACATGCGCAGGCCCTTCATGCGTTCCATCAGCAGGCGCGATAGCGTGGTCTTGCCCGCGCCGGAGGGCGAGGACAGCACGAACATCAGGCCGCGCCGTTCCACTCCGTCAAAGCTGCGCCGCTCAGCCATCTCGCCTCACTCCAGATTCTGGACCTGCTCGCGAAACTGCTCGACCACGTTCTTCATCTCCAGGCCCGTATTGGTCAGCTCGATGTCGTTGGATTTCGAACAGCAGGTGTTGACCTCGCGGTGAAATTCCTGCGCCAGGAAATCGAGCCGGCGCCCGATCGGGCCGCCCTTGCCGATCAATTCGCGCGCCTGCGAAATATGCGAGGCGATGCGGTCGAGCTCCTCGCGGATATCGGCCTTGGCCGCGATCAAAAGCGCCTCCTGGGTCAAGCGGTCGGCATCGAAGCGCTCGGACGTCTCAAGCAGTGCGGCGACCTGCTCGGCGAGCCGGGCGCGCACGGCCTCCGGCTTGCGGCCCGGCGCGGCCTCGGCTTTTTTCGCCAGGGTCTCGACCTCGTCCATGCGCTGGGAGAGAATCTGGCCGAGCGCCGTGCCCTCGCGCTTTCGCATCGCCACGAGATTGGCGAGCGCTTCGTCAAAGGACGCTGCGGCCGCGGCCTTTGCGGCCTCGTCTTCCTCCTCGTCGCTCTCGGGCTCGACCACCTCGATCACGCCCTTGATGCCGAGCAGGCCGTCGATACTCGGCGCGACCGCATCGATCTTGCCGGCCAATTGGTGCGCGACCTTCACCACGGACGACAGCACGTCCTCGTTGATGCGGATCGTCGACAGCGCGCCCGCGCGCTTGAGGTTGAAATTGGCGTAGACCGTGCCGCGCGAAAGGACCTCGCCCGCGCGCTTCTTGGCATGAGCCTCCAATTCGTCCCAGCCCGGCGGCAGCCGCAGCCTCAAGTCAAAACCCTTGGCATTGACCGACTTCAGCTCCCACTCGAACGTATAGGGCCCGCTCGCGCCGTGGCTTCGGGCAAAACCGGTCATGCTCGATAGCGCCATGGCGTGAGTATCCTCAAGAACAGGAGATAAAATGGAGCTGGCAGAGATTCGCTGGCACCCAACGCGCGGGACCATAAGACCTTTTCAGAAAAAGTGGAGTCCGGCCGCCCGGCTGGCAGCCCAGCGCTATTGCTGGACGGTCGGCGCCGGCGCGGTTTGCGCGGCCCCTTGCCTCGGCGGCACAGGCGCACGGGCCGGCTTCTTGGCCGCCGGCTTTGGCGGCGTCGCGGCGGTCGGGGCATCGGCGGCGGCTGGCGCTGCTGCCGGCGGCGGCGCGTCATCCGCAGGCTCGACCGTGTCGTTCTGCACCTGTTTTTCGCTCGCGCGAAGCTTGGCGACGTTCTTCTGGTGCTGATCGTAGGTTTCGGTGAAGGCATGGCCGCCGGTGCCGTCAGCCACAAAGAACAGATCGCGCGTGCGCGCCGGATTGGCAGCCGCCTCGAGCGAGGCGCGCCCGGGATTGCTGATCGGTCCCGGTGGCAGGCCGTCGATCACATAGGTGTTGTAGGGCGACGGTTGGGTGATTTCGCTGCGCTTGATCGGGCGCCCCAGCGTGCCCTTGCCGCCGACCAGGCCGTAGATGATGGTCGGGTCGGACTGCAGCTTGATCTTCTGCTTTATCCGGTTGACGAACACCGCGGCGACGCGGCTTCGCTCGTCAGGCTTGCCGGTTTCCTTCTCCACGATCGAGGCGAGCGTCACGAGCTGCTCGGGGCTCTTGATCGGCAGATCCTGGCTGCGGCGCTCCCAGATATCCGCGACCGCGCGCTTCTGCGCCTGCTGCATGCGCTGGATCACCTGGTCGCGCGTGGTGCCGCGCGGGAACTTGTAGGTCTCCGGCAACAGCGTGCCTTCGCGCGGAATCTCCCGCACCGAGCCCGAGAAGATGTCGTTGTCACCAAGCCGCTCCACGATCTGCTCGGAGGTCAGCCCTTCCGGAATGGTGACGGCGTGCTGCACCACCTTGCCTTCGACGATGGTGGCGATGACATCGCGCAGGCTCGCATTCTTCTGGAACGAATATTCACCGGGTTTCAGGTCGGAACTCGCCTTCATCGCCAGCACGCCGCCGATGAACACCCATGGATTGACGTCGATCACACCCTCGCGCTGCAGGACGTCGGCGATGTCCCTCTTGCCGGCGCGCGCAGGAATGTTGACGACTTTGTCCTCCTGCAGCGGCCCCGGCGTTTCCAGCGTTTGCTTGCCGTAATAATACGTCGTGCCGGTGCCGATCAGCAGCAACACGACGATGGTGATGATGGCGTTGCCGACCACGACAAAGGGATTACGCGCCCGCTCCGAGCGTTTCGGCGGGGGTGGCACCTGCTCGGGCTCCAGCGCGGCGCGCGGGCTGCGAGGCGAAATGGGCGGCCTTTCACTCATCGATGCAACCTGAGTCCTGTCGCTCTAGTGGCCTCGCCTATTCGCGAGCGGCCGGTCATCTTGCGCCCGGTCCTACGATTTATCACTGAATGCGGCGAAACGGTGATTTCTCAGTAACCGATTCCTGCCGACATGCATCAATTGATCACGCGCCGAAGAATAACCGAGGCGTTGGTGCCGCCGAAACCGAAGGAATTCGAGAGCGCCACATTGATCTCGCGCTTGCGCGCGGTGTGCGGAACGAGATCGATTGCCGTCTGTACCGACGGATTATCAAGATTGATGGTGGGCGGTGCGACATTGTCGCGAATCGCGAGAATCGAAAAGATCGCTTCGATGGCGCCGGCTGCTCCCAGGAGATGGCCGGTCGAAGACTTGGTCGACGACATCGACACTTTGGAAGCCGCATTGCCGAGCAGCCGCTCCACCGCACCAAGCTCGATCTCGTCACCGACCTGGGTCGAGGTGCCGTGGGCATTGATGTAGTCGATGTCGGCTGCAGTGATGCCGGCGCGCTTCATCGCAGCAGCCATGCTGCGGAAGCCGCCGTCGCCGTCCGGCGCGGGCGAGGTGATGTGATAGGCGTCGCCTGACAGACCGTAGCCGGTCACCTCGGCATAGATCTTGGCGCCGCGCGCCTTGGCGTGCTCGTATTCTTCCAGGATCACGACGCCGGCGCCCTCGCCCATAACAAAACCGTCACGGTCCTTGTCATAGGGACGCGAGGCCCTTTCCGGTGTCTCGTTGAAACCGGTGGAGAGTGCGCGCGCCGCGCAGAAGCCGGCCATGCCGATCCGGCAGATCGGCGATTCCGTTCCGCCCGCAACCATCACGTCGGCATCGCCGAGCGCGATCAGCCTGGAGGCGTCGCCGATTGCGTGTGCGCCGGTTGAGCAGGCCGTCACCACCGCGTGGTTCGGCCCCTTCAGCCCATGCTCGATCGATACATAACCGGAGGCGAGATTGATCAGCCGGCCCGGAATGAAGAATGGCGACACCTTGCGCGGGCCGCGCTCCTTCAAAAGGATCGCCGTGTCGGCGATGCCGGAAAGGCCGCCGATACCGGAGCCGATCATGGTGCCGGTGGCGCATTTCTCTTCTTCGGTCGATGGATGCCAGCCGGCGTCATCGAGTGCTTGCGTGGCTGCCGCCATCGCAAAGATGATGAAGTCGTCGACCTTGCGCTGGTCCTTTGGCTCCATCCACTGGTCGGGATTGAAGCTCGCATCGGAACCGTCGCCGCGCGGCACCACGCAAGCGATCTTGCTCGGCAGATCGGAGACGTCGAACGTCTCGATCCTCCGCGCGCCGCTCGCCCCCTGGAGGATCCGCTTCCAGGTCGGTTCGACGCCACAACCGAGCGGCGACACCATACCGAGGCCTGTGACGACAACCCGCCTCATGCGTGCAACTCCAGCCCTGAAGGGGCGGCCTGCAACAAGAGGCCGGCCAGCCGCGTTCGCACGGCCTGGCCGGCCTTGTCGTTACCGCGCAAGGGCGTCAGCTTTTCGCGTTCTTTTCAAGAAACTTGGTGGCATCGCCGACGGTCAGAATCGTCTCCGCGGCGTCATCCGGAATCTCGCAACCGAATTCTTCTTCAAATGCCATTACGAGCTCGACCGTATCGAGGCTGTCAGCGCCCAGGTCGTCAATGAAGCTCGCGTTCTCGACCACTTTGTCGGGCTCAACACCAAGGTGCTCGACCACGATCTTCTTAACCCGCTCGCCAATCTCACTCATCGTTCAACCTCGTGCTTGTTTCCTTGACCCGACCCCAGGATGATACGAGCCATCGTGGTCGTTAAACTTCCTTCGAAAGTCGCGCATAAACCTGATTTGGCCCCGTTACCAGCATCCCCTGTCGAAGCTCGCGAGCCGTCGTGGCAGCAGGCGCAGGAACTTCAATCGGCGAGGCCGGCCGACTAGGGCCCGCCGCGTGACGGCAGGCTCCGCTCCGCCAATATACAGGGTTTCCAAATCCTGCAATGGCGTTCTTTAGCCCATCCAAATCCGGGTCCGGTTATCACAGTTCAAAAGCCTTGGCCATAAGTCCCGGATAACCCTCAGAAACGGCGTTTGGACGCATATCGGAGGGCTTGCACCGGCCTGTCAGATCATGGCCATGCCGCCGTTGACGTGGATGGTCTGGCCGGTGACGTAGCCCGCTTCGTTGGAGGCGAGGAACACCGCAGCCGCCGCGATGTCCTCGGGCGTTCCGAGTCGCGCCGCCGGAACCTTGGACAGGATGGTTTCGCGCTGCTTGTCGTTCAACGCATCGGTCATCGGCGTCTTGATGAAGCCCGGCGCGATGCAATTGGCGGTGACGTTGCGCTTGGCGTATTCGGCCCCGAGTGTCTTGATCATGCCGATCAGGCCGGCCTTGGACGCCGTGTAATTGCCCTGCCCGGGATTGCCGGTCACGCCGACCACCGAGGTGATGGCGATGATTCGGCCGAAGCGCTTGCGCATCATCAGCTTGGTGGCGGCGCGCGTCAGGCGGAAGGTCGCGGTCAGATTGACATTGATGACCTCGTCCCAGTCCTCGTCGCGCAGCTGCACGAAGAGATTGTCCTTAGTGATGCCGGCATTGGCGACAAGGATATCGACTTGGCCCATCGCCGTTTCGGCGGAGGGCACCAGCGCCTCGACCGCGGCGCTGTCGGACAGATTGCAGGGCAGCACATGCACCCGCTCGCCCAGTTTTGCGGCGAGCGCGTCCAGTACCTCCCGCCGTGTCCCGGAGATCGCCACGGTGGCGCCTTGCGCGTGCAGCGCCTGCGCGATCGCGTTGCCAATGCCACCGGTTGCTCCCGTGACAAGCGCCGTCCTGCCAGTCAAATCGAACATCAATGTCTCCCCTTTCGGCTACTCACGCCGACGCCGCCAGCGCGTCCTTCGCCGCAGCGATATCGTTAGGTCCCGCGATCGATACGCCGACCGCCCCGTCGGCAATGCGCTTGACGAGGCCGCTCAGGACCTTGCCCGCACCGATTTCGAAGAATCGCGTCACACCCTTTGACGCCATATAGGCAACCGACTCGCGCCAGCGCACCGTTCCCGTCACCTGTTCGATCAGACGTCGACGGATTTCGTCGGGATCCGTGATCGCCGACGCAAGTACATTCGATACCAGCGGCGCGGCCGGCTTGTGGATGGTGACTTCCGACAGCGCCTTCGCCATCGCGTCGGCGGCTGGCTGCATCAGCTTGCAATGGAACGGCGCCGATACCGGCAGCAGCATCGCACGCTTGGCGCCGTTGGTCTTGGCGATTTCGACCGCGCGGTCCACGGCCGCCTTATCGCCGGAAACCACGACCTGGCCACCGCCATTGTCGTTGGCGGCCTGGCAGACCTGCCCCTGGGCCGCCTCGTTGGCGACGGCAACCGCCGTCTCATAATCCAGGCCCAACAGCGCCGCCATGGCGCCGACGCCGACCGGCACCGCCTTCTGCATGGCAAGCCCACGGGTGCGGAGCAGCCGAGCGGCATCGGGGATGCTGAGGCTGCCGGAGGCGGCCAGGGCCGAATATTCGCCGAGCGAATGGCCGGCCACAAACGCCGCATCGCGGCCGACCGAGAATCCGGCCTCGGTTTCCAGCACGCGCAAGGTGGCGATCGAGACCGCCATCAACGCCGGCTGGGCGTTTTGGGTGAGCTGCAGCGTTTCGGCCGGCCCTTCCCAGATGATCGCGGTCAGCTTTTCCGAAAGCGCGGCGTCGACCTCGTCAAACACGGCCCTGGCGGCCGGAAAGGCGTCGGCGAGCGCCTTGCCCATCCCAACCGCCTGGGAACCCTGCCCCGGAAAAGTAAATGCTGCCGTCATCGGCGCTCCCCGAAAGTGACGAAATTAGCCTCAAGTTTGGGCCGTAAGACACCGCCGATGGCTGCCCTGTCAAGTGAAGGGGCCGTTTTGGCCCAAACTACGTGCTTTTTCGGGGCGCTTTTCCTGGCCGCTTTTTCTTGCCATCGGGCCCAAAATCCGTATAAAGCGCGCCATCCGTGGATCCCCGGCCGGGAGCTGAACGGACGGTCTCAGCAATTCATTCTCGAGTTGATGTGGCAGGGCCAGTCGGCCCGTCGTCCCGTGTTTCCGCCTTTGAGCTTGCGAGTCCTTTCCGAAGGTCTCGAAGGGCTTGACGCCGAGAGCCACGCCAACACGTTAGAAAGGACCCCTCATGCCTCTGTATGAGCATGTATTCCTCGCGCGTCAGGACGCGAGCACCCAACAGGTGGAAGAACTGACTGCCCAGATGACCGGCATTGTCGAACAGGCCGGCGGCAAGATCACCAAGACCGAGAACTGGGGCGTGCGTTCCCTCACCTACCGCATGAACAAGAACCGCAAGGCGCATTTCGTGCTGCTCAACATCGACGCGCCGTCCGCGGCGATCGCCGAGATCGAGCGCCAGGAGCGTATCTCTGAAGACGTGATCCGTTATCTGTCGGTCCGCGTCGAGGAGCACGAGGAAGGCCCGTCGGCAATGATGCGCAAGGCCGACCGTGATCGCGAGCGCGACGATCGTGGCGGCGGCTTCCGCGAAGGCGGTTTCCGCGGTGATCGCGAAGGCGGCGGCTTCCGCGGCGATCGTGATGGCGGCGGCTTCCGTGGTGACCGCGGCCCGCGCCGTCCGCGTGAAGATGCTGAACCGGCTGTCGAGGAGTAATCATCATGGCTGAAGCTGGTGCACGCCGTCCGTTCTTCCGTCGCCGCAAGTCCTGCCCGTTCACGGGAGCGAACGCGCCGAAGATCGACTACAAGGATTCCAAGCTGTTGATGCGTTACGTCTCCGAGCGCGGCAAGATCGTGCCGAGCCGCATCACGGCCGTTTCCGCCAAGAAGCAGCGTGAGCTCGCCCGCGCCATCAAGCGCGCGCGTTTCCTCGGTCTGCTTCCCTACGTGATTCGCTAACAGTTCCGGCCGGCGGCGCGCTGCTGCCGCCGGCCCACGAATTTTCATAAGGCTTCCGGGTCGTCCGGTCGCCGATGGTTGGGGCTCCTCGACGAGCCTCTAACCGCTCGAAAGGAGCGGGACAGCTGATGATCGCGCTCATTCTCATCGGGATTGCCGCCGGCTGTGCGTCGGCGCTGATGTTCGCCTCGATCATCTCGGGCGCGCTGATCTCGCTATTGCTGTTCTATCTGGCGCCGTTGCCGCTGATGGTGGCGGCGATCGGATGGGGACCGCTTGCGGCAGCGATCGGCGGCTGTGCTGCAGCCGGCAGCCTCGGCATCATCTTCGGGCTGAACTATTGCATCGCCTTTGCGGTCGTCTTCGCGCTTCCGGCGTGGTGGCTTGGTCATCTGGCGCTGCTCGGCCGGCCCACCGCCGGCCCTTCGTCACCTGACGCCGCTCCCGACATCCCCGATCTCGAATGGTATCCCGTCGGCCGCATCCTGGTCTGGATCGCGGTGTTCGCGACGCTCACCACTTTTGGCGTCATGCTCACGCTCGGCAGCGATCCCGCGGCCATGACCGAAACCTTGAAGCGCGGCCTGGACCAGCTTCTCGCGGCAAGCGGCGTCACGGCCGAAGACCAGGTGGTCGATGCCTTGATCGCGATCATGCCGATCTGCGCCGTCATCGGCGTCTTCGTCGTGCTGACGTTCAATCTTTGGCTCGCCGCCAAGATCGCGGCCACCTCAGGCCGGCTGCGCCGGCCCTGGCCGGACCTGACGGCCACGGCGTTGCCGCCATTTACGCTGCCGGCGCTCTGCGTGGCGATCGCGCTTTGCTTCACCGGCGGACTGATCGCACTCCTCGCCAAGCTCGTCACCTCGGCGCTGATGATGGCCTATGCCTTCGCCGGCTTTGCGGTGCTGCACACGCTGACGATGGCGCTCAAGAGCCGCGTATTCTGGCTGGGCTCGGCTTACGCCATCGTCGTTCTGTTCATGTGGCCGGTGCTGGCCATGGTCGCGCTGGGCCTGGCCGATGCCGTGTTCGGATTTCGCGCCCGCTATTTGCGGAGCCGGCCGCCGCCGCTGCCTGCTCCCTGAAATCAAACCCTCAACTCAACATTTAAAGGAGAACGGAAATGGAAGTCATTTTGCTAGAGCGCGTCGCCAAGCTCGGTCAGATGGGCGAAATCGTGAAGGTCAGGGACGGTTACGCGCGCAACTTCCTCCTGAAGCGCAAGAAGGCGCTGCGCGCCACTGCCGAGAACCGCTCCAAGTATGACGGCATGAAAGCCGACCTCGAGGCCAACAACCTCCAGGCCAAGTCAGAAGCCAGCAAGGCCGCCGAGAAGATCAACGGGATCGACATCATGATCATCCGACAGGCCTCGGAAACCGGCCAGCTCTTCGGTTCCGTCACGGTGCGCGACATCGTCGCCGGGCTGGAAGCCGAGAAGGTCCACGTCACTCGTCCGCAGGTCTGGCTCGACGCGCCGATCAAGACCATCGGCCAGCAGAAGGTGACCATCGCCGTCCATCCGGAGGTCGAGGCCACCATCACCGTGACCGTTGCCCGCAGCGCCGACGAGGCCGAGCGCCTCAAGCGCGGCGAGGACATCTCGACCCGTCAGGAAGATCAGGACGCCGCCGCCGAGGCGCTCGCCGCCGCCGGCGAGTTCTTCGATCCGGAAGCCCAGCACGACGATGACGAGCAGCCGGCCGCGGCCGAAGCTGCCGCCGAAAAGTAAGACGCGCTCACGCGCCAAAGAAAAAGCCCGGCTCGCGAGCCGGGCTTTTTTATTGAACTATTGGGAGATCGGCGGCACCGGTGGCCCTGCGGGCGCCACGGGAGGCTGCGGCGGCGCGGAAGCCGCCACCGCGGGCGCTGGCGGCGCTGGCACCGCAGCGGCCGGCAACGGTACGGCCATTTCCGTCACCGGCGCTGGCGAAGCAGTAGCCTGGGCTGGCGCAGGCTTGGCTGGTGCGGCAGTCGGCGGTGCGGCAGCGGCCGGAGTGCTGGTGGCAGCCGGTGCGGCCGGCGTTACCGGCGGAACCGGATCGGGCCGCACCGCGGGAGCCTCAGCTGGCTGCTCGATCTTGGCCGACTGCGAGCGACCTTCCTCCGCGGGCTTGGCGGCCTCTGGCTTGCTCTCGGGTTTCGCTTCTTCCCGGGTCGCGGTCTCGCCGCCCTTGGGTTCGCTCTTGGGTTCGCCACCAGCGGCGGGCTCTTCCTTCGGCAGCGCCTCGCCCGGCTTGCCGCGCTTGCTCAGCTTCTGCTTGGGCGACATCTTGCCGTGGTCGATTGCAGCCTGGGCCGGAGCCGCTGACTCGGCTTCAGGCTTTGGCGCTTCAGGCTTTGGCTCCTCGGCAGGAGCGGCAGCTTCCGGTGAAGCACCGCCGGAATGGATGCGATGGCCCCAGCGGTCGAGTTGCTCGACCGGCCGCGCCTCTTGCTTGGCCTCCTGCCGTGCGCCTTCCTTGGCACCCTCTTTGGCGCCTTCTTTTTGCTTGGCGCCTTCCTTTGCTTCCTTGGCACCCTTCGGAGCGTCCCCGCCCGCGCGAGTATCGGTCGCGCCGTTGGAGACAAGATAGGAAGCCAGCGCGCCCGCCATGTTGGGGCTCGTCGTATAGTGCTGACGCAGGAAGCCGGGTAGCGAGGACGGCGACACCGTCTTCAACAGACCACGCGGGCTCTTGTGGCAGGCGGTGCAGGTGCCGGCGAAAACCTGGGAAGCAGATTTGCCGGCATCGAGGTTTTCCTGCGCGAGCGCCGGCCCCGCAGTGAAGGAGCCGACTAGAAGCAGTACCGCCGCCAGAATGAGCGCTCGGCTCGTCATTCTCAAAACTTCCCCAAAAATGCGTGTCCGGCGCGAACCGGATTCGGGCCCCTCGCGCCAGCGGCGCACACTTTTAGCCGATTATGATGCGAATGGAAGCGTGCGCAGCCAACGCAACTACGTGAACGCGATATTTTGAAATATCCGCTTTGTCTACAAGGCAATAGCGGAACTTCACCGACAAATTCCGATCAAATCCAGCCGACTTTGGACCGATCAAAACCATTCGAATGAGGAACCCGACCGCTTGGTGCCGTGTCGATGCAGTGTGGCGGCTAGCATCGTCCTCGATCGCGCGCGCGGGGAGTTCGATGGATAGCTTGTTGCGTGGTTTTCGGAGTCGATTTATCCGCCGCGGCAAGCCTCACGGACGACATACTCACGGTGATTTCCGGCAAAAACTAGTGGCGGATCATCAGAGGCGCGCAGCCGCAGCCCGTGGCGGGCTGGGCCAGTTGCTCATGACATGCGTGCAGGATGGCGCTCTCGCACGGCTTTGAGCGGATTTCCGGGCGCGACGCCTCTTCCATGGCGGCAACGAGCAGCGACAGCCATAGCCGTTCGCCGTCTCCGCCATGCCATTGTTCAAGCCGCTGACCCATCGTCTGTCCCAGTTCCAGCCTGACCATCCAGGCTGCCGAAAAGAAATCCCTCACCTTGTGAACTACTTCACAAAGCCCTTGGTTCCCCTGGCTTAAAGCCACTTCATGGCCAAGCTAGACGACCCATCCTCATTCGACGTCCAAAGCGGTCTGAGAACCGACTACGTCCTGATCGCCACCGGCGTAGGCGCCGCCCTGCTCGCTTTTGCCTACCTGCTCCTGACCTGAGCCAAGACTGAGCCAAGAGAGGTCCGCGAGCGGAACGCGCTGCGCTATCTTGTTGGGTATGCGCACAACGGAATCAGGTTCAGGCTCGCTTCCGAAAATTCGCCTGAACTTCCCGTGAAGCCGCCGGGGTGCGGCCAGATTTCAGCCTGAAGCCGTCAAGCGTTGACAGCCGCCGAACGAGGATTCACACAATGAGTTTGTGTGAATCGGGCATAAGGCGAGTCGGCGCTACCGCCGTGCCTCGAAGAGGCGCTTTATCGCCGCCCCCACGCCCCCAATAACCAGAAGCTCAATACAAAAATGGCCCAACCCGATTCGAACGTCCGCAAGCTCGCCCCCGACGCTAATGCCCCTGCCTATCGGAGTGCGCCGCACAATATCGAGGCGGAACAGGGTCTTCTGGGCGCGATCCTGGTGAACAATGACGCGTTCTACCGGGTGTCAGACTTTCTGCAGGCCAAGCACTTCTTCTTAGGGGTGCATCAGGAGATCTATGAGACGACCAGCAGTCTCATTCGCATGGGCAAGATCGCCAATCCGGTCACGCTGAAGACCTTCGTCACCGAAGCTGATCTCGGCGGCATGACCGTAAGTCAGTACCTCGCCCGCCTGGCCGCGGAAGCGACCACCATCATCAACGCGCAGGACTATGGCCGCACCATCTACGACCTGTCGCTGCGACGCGACCTGATCGGGATCGGCGAGGAGATGGTCAACGTCGCCTATGACGCGCCGGTAGATTTCCTGCCGCGGGCGCAGATCGAAGACGCCGAGCGCCGGCTCTATGAGCTGGCCGAGTCCGGCCGTTATGACGGCGGCTTCCAGAAATTCTCGCAGGCGCTCACCATCGCTGTCGATATGGCCGCCAAGGCCTTCCAGCGCGACGGAAAATTGTCAGGCATCGCCACGGGTCTGCGCGACCTCGATACCAAGATGGGCGGCCTGCAGCCGTCCGACTTGATCATCGTTGCCGGCCGCCCCGGCATGGGCAAGACCTCGCTCGCCACCAACATCGCCTACAACATCGCCCGCGCCTACGTGCCCGAATTGCAGGCGGATGGCACGACCAAGGCCCTCAACGGCGGTTGCGTAGGCTTCTTCTCCTGCGAAATGAGCGGCGAGCAGCTCGCCACCCGTATTCTCGCCGAGCGCAGCGGCATTCCATCCAGCCATATCCGCCGTGGCGGCATCAGCGAGCTCGATTTCGAGAAGATTCGCGAATGCTCGATCGAGCTGCAGTCGCTGCCGTTCTATGTCGACGAAACCGGCGGCCTGTCGATCGCGCAATTGATGGCGCGCGCCAGGCGCCTGAAGCGGCAAAAGGGTCTCGATCTCATCGTGATCGACTACATCCAGCTGCTGACGGGATCCGGCAAGCGCAGCGACAACCGCGTGCAGGAAATCACCGAGATCACGACCAGCCTGAAGGCGCTGGCCAAGGAGCTCAACGTGCCCGTCATCGCGCTGTCGCAGTTGTCGCGCCAGGTCGAAAGCCGCGACGACAAGCGTCCGCAGCTCTCGGACTTGCGTGAATCCGGCTCGATCGAGCAGGACGCCGACGTCGTGCTGTTCGTCTATCGCGAGGAATATTACCTCGCCAACAAGGAGCCGCGTCCGGGCACACCCGAGCACGAGAAATGGCAGACCGAGATGGGTTTTGCCCATGGCAAGGCCGAAGTGATCATCGGCAAGCAGCGCCACGGCCCGACCGGCACCGTCGAACTCTCCTTCGAGGCGTCGGTCACGCGGTTCGGGGACCTTGCGGCGGACGGCCAATTGCCGGATCGGCCTTATTGATAGTCCCCCCGGAGGGTTCCGCGCGGTTGAAGGAACCGAGCGCGCCCCTTAAGCTGGCGGGGTCATGAACATCATTTCCGATCCCAATCCGGCGTTGGCTGGAACCTTGCTGTCGCCCGAAGCGAACCAGGCCGCGGCGCTCGCCACCGCGACCGGCGTGCTCACCATCGATCTCGACGCCATCGTCGCGAACTGGCGCAAGCTCGAGAAGACGGCGGTGCCGGCCGAATGCGCCGGCGTCGTCAAGGCCGACGCCTATGGCTGCGGCGCCGTCGAAGTGTCGAAGGCGCTCGCAGGCGCCGGCTGCAAGACCTTCTTTGTCGCTACGCTGGATGAAGCACGTATCGTCCGCACCGCCCTGCCCCAGGCGACGATCTATGCGCTCGACGGCTTTTTCCAGAACACCGGCGATATTTACGCCCAGATCGACTGCAAGCCGGTGATCGGCGATCTCAACGAACTCGCCGAATGGGACGTGTTCTGTCGCCGTTCGGGCTGGAACGGCGGTGCGGCCATCCATATCGACACCGGCATGAACCGGCTCGGGCTGACGGTCACGGAAGCGCAGGGCATCATTCCGCGCATCAATGCCGGTGATCACGGCATCACGCTGGTCATGAGCCACCTTGTCTCGGCCGAGCTCGTCAACAACCAGACCAACGCCAAACAGCTCACGGCCTTCCGCGACATCGCGAGCCACTTCACCAATGTGCAGGCGTCGCTGTCGAACTCATCGGGCATCTATCTCGGCGCACAATTCCAGTTCGACATGGTGCGGCCGGGGGCGGCGCTCTATGGCGTCAATCCGACGCCGGAGGCCGACAACCCGATGCAGGGCGTCGTCGAATTGAAGGCGCGCATCATCCAGATCCGCAATGTAGAGCGCGGCGAAACCGTGGGCTATGGCGGGACCTGGACCGCGCGGCGGCCGACGAAACTGGCGATCGTCTCCGCCGGCTATGCTGACGGTTATTTCCGTGCGGCCAGTGCCAATGACGGAACGCGCGGCGCGGAGGTGATGGTGGCCGGCAAGCGCTGCCCGGTGGCGGGGCGCATCTCGATGGACCTGATCGCCGTCGACATCACCGACCTGCCGGCGAATGCGGCGCGGCGCGGCCACATGGTGACGCTGATCGGCGAAGGCATCACCGTCGACGAGCTCGCGCATCATTTCGGCACCATCGGCTATGAGGTGCTGACCAGCCTCGGCCGGCGTTATGCGCGAATTTACAAAGGCGGCAGCGCGCCGCCGCCGATAGCAGCCACTACCCCGGAAAAGACCGCCGAGAGCATTGCCTCCGCTTCGGATTGATCGTTCCCTCACCTCGCGACTTCGATAATCTCTTCACCGGATGAAGATCGCGACCTTCAACATCAACAATATCAACCGGCGGCTGCCCAACCTGCTGCGCTGGTTGCGCGCGGCAAAGCCTGACGTCGTTTGCCTGCAGGAATTGAAGGCTGCGGACAATGAATTTCCGCGTGTTGCGATCGAGAAGGCCGGCTATCACGCCGTCTGGCGCGGACAGAAGACCTGGAACGGCGTCGCCATCCTGTCGCGCAAGGCCGAGCCGGTCCTGATCCGCAATGCGCTCCCCGGCGACCGCAGCGACCACGACGCGCGCTATATCGAGGCCGCGATCTCAGGCGTCATCATCGCCTGCCTTTATCTGCCGAACGGCAATCCGCAGCCCGGGCCGAAATTCGACTATAAGCTGGACTGGTTCGCGCGGCTGCGCAGGCATGCCGCGAAATTCCTGAAACAGGATCTGCCGGTCGTCCTCGCCGGCGACTACAACGTCGCGCCGACGCCATCAGATATCTATCCCACCAAATCGTGGGACAAGGATGCGCTGATCCAGCCGAAAAGCCGAACCGCCTTTGCCTCGCTCGTCGCGCAAGGCTGGACCGACGCGATCCGGACCAAACATCCGTCCAAGCCGATGTTCACCTTCTGGGACTACAAGCGCAACCGCTGGCAGCGTGACGCGGGCCTGCGGCTCGACCATCTCCTGATCAGCCCCGTGCTGGCGCCGCGCCTCTCCAAAGCCGGTGTCGATCGCGACGTGCGCGGCGAGGAAGGTGCGAGCGACCACGCGCCGGCGTGGGTCGTGTTGAAGGACGCATGATCCGGAAAAGTGTGTAGCGGTTTTCCGACGAGATCACACGCAAAGATGATCACCAGAGGTTCTTGCCATCGATCACGGTCACCGGATGCTTGTCGGGATCGAAATCGTCAAACAGCCAGGCGTTGACGCCGATCTTCATGTTCTCGAAATCGGGCTTGCCGGTCGACCAGTCAGGCGATTCCGAATAGGTGCCGCAGCCGCATTCCGCGCAAAAATGGTGTTTGACCGTCTTGCTGCCCCAGCGATAGGTCGAGACATTTTCAGGCGGCGAGAGCAGACGAAAATCCGCCGGCTTGTAATAGGCCCACAGCGCGCCGCGCTTGGAGCAGAAGGAGCAGGTGCAGCGCGTCACGTCACTGGGCGCCTCGCTCACCTCGAATTGCGTCCTGCCGCAATGGCAGCTTCCCTTGATCGTCACGATGAGCCCTCCTCCGCTTGATGTCGCGAGATGAGCTCATAGCAGCCGCCTGCTGCCAACATGATGTCAGCAGCAGGCCACAGCGCGGTGTTTATTGGGCCGGGGTGAGACGCTTCGCGTTGGCCGCGACGTGCTCGCGATAGCGCTCGATGATCGCTGCAACAGGCTTGCCCGCAAGGAAACTCGCGCCGGCCTCGAAGGCGGCAAAAACCTTCTCGGTCACCATCAGGCAGGCTTCCTGCTCGCAGTCAGCGTCGCCATGGGCGAACTTTTCCACCCGCAGCCGCATGACCTCGCCGGCTTCCAATGCCAGCATCTGGCTCGCATACCAGGGATAGCCGTCGTCGGAACCGGTCAGGACCGCATGGCGGTCGAGGGCGGAAAAGGAGTGCTCGTTTCTCATCGCTTTTGCTCAAATTCTTTGATGCGTGGATTGAAACGAATACGCCTCAAATTCTAAGGATCGGGCCGAGAAGCCGGTCGCATCTTTGCTTTTGTGGAAAGAGACGGTTAACCAAGGGCCTCAAGCTTCGTCATTGCGAGCGAAGTGACGTGTCCGCCGTAGCTCAACGAGCGAAGGCGGAAGCAATCCAGACTGCCTCCTCGGGAACAGTCTGGATTGCTTCGTCGCTCCGCTCCTCGCAATGACGGGCGGGAGACAGTCTTGGGCTTCCTGTTCGTCCTCATCGTCGGCCTGATCGCCGGCACCATCTCCGGCATTGTCGGCACCGGCTCGTCGATCATGCTGATGCCGGTGCTCGTCTATGAATACGGGCCGAAGCAAGCTGTGCCGATCATGGCGGTCGCCGCGGTGCTGGCCAATCTCTCGCGCATCCTCGCCTGGTGGCGCGAAGTCGATTGGCGTGCGTGCGCCGCCTACTCGGTCACAGGCATTCCCGCCGCAGCGCTTGGCGCACGCACGCTGCTGGCGCTGCCCTCGCATGCCGTCGATATCTCGATCGGCGTCTTCCTGATTGCGATGGTGCCGGTGCGGCATTGGCTGGCGCGGCACGAGCTGAAGGCCAAGCTCGGGCATCTCGCCATCGGCGGCGCGATCATCGGCTATCTCACCGGCATCGTGGTCTCGACCGGGCCGCTCAGCGTGCCACTGTTCCTGTTCTACGGCCTCGCCAAGGGCGCGTTCCTGGCAACGGAAGCAGCGAGCTCCCTCGGACTCTATCTCTCGAAATCCGTGACCTTCGAACGCTTCGGCGCACTGACTACCGACCTCGTTGTGAAAGGCCTGATCGCCGGCTCCTCGCTGATGTTCGGCGCCTTCGCCGCCAAGCGCTTCGTGCTGCATCTAAAGCCCGAGGCGTTCCGGATCATCATGGACGCGATCATGCTCGCGGCAGGCCTCGCCATGCTGTGGACGGCAATGACCTCGTGAAGCGCAATTGCCGGGTGAGCGTCACCGGCGGCGGCGTGTGCGGCTCGGTGTCAGCCCCGGCGCGACGCTCGCCAGACTTCTTCCAGATCCGTCCAGCGCTCGGGCAGCCCTTCGCTCAACCTAGCGGTCCCTCCGCAGACCGGGAGGTGAACAACCAAAGTCGCCCAATCCGTTGCCCCCTCCCTGCGCGTCAGATTGCGCAACAGGATTTCGTCTCGCGTGCGCCGGACTTCCCTGAATTCGTAATCGTATGCGATGGCGTCGGGTGCATATTCACGCCAAACGGCGCCTTCTTTTACGAAGTCGCTCTGCGTGCCGCGATAGACATTCGCATAGGTGAAGCAATCAGGAAGATTGAGCGTTTTCAGGACCACCGGAACGGCATTGCTTGTGGCGCCGATCACTGTGCTGATCGTGGTCACCACGCCAACAAGCAAAGCAAATGTGCTCGGCTTTACCCAGCTCAAATACGTAGTTAGAAAAGTGCGTGCCTGCTCCATGATTGCGGCCTCCGTTCACAGGGCGACCAGCACTGATGCTGGTAACATCGCTGATCGCCATAACCAGCCAAAATCGCGTTGGACCGCATCAGCCTTGCAGGAATCGGACGGCGTCAATGTGAGCTACATCACAACCTGAAGTTCATTTTGCCCATCGGTGGCGGGTTGAGGATCGCTTCGTAAGGATGCCGCCGCCGGTCGCTGTTATGGACGGCGATGACTTCATGAGTGCAGTGCGGCCCGCAGGGATGGCGCTAGACTAGCCAGCGTCTCAGTAGACGCTTGCGCGGTGCCACGTGCAGAAATCGTCGTGGCTGCCGACGCAGGCAAAGCCGCAGGCTTCCGAGATCTTGATGGAAGGCGCGTTGTCGACGCGGATCTCGGCGACGATGTTGGCGGGAATCAGGCGGCGGGCGGTCACCACCATCTGCTTGGCAAGTCCCTTGCAGCGCATTTCCGGGGCGGCGGTCCAGGACGCCTCCTGATGGCTGCCCCGGCGGTCGAACCGGACGGTTCCCATGGCCACGCCTTCGTATTCGCCGATCAAGAGCAGCCGGTCCTCACGCGCCAGCGAGTCGAGGAGCCATGAGACATGCGTATCCCAAGGCACCTCGTCCGTGTTCCGCGAGTTCTGGCGGGTCAGCGCATCGTTGCGCCAAGCGAACAGTCGCTCGGCGTCCATTGGCGTCGCACAGCGGAGCGAAATCAAGGGCGTCCCATCCCTGACGCTAACAGGATCCCCCCATTTCCCCGGCCACCATCATACCCCGACACAACCGAGGCTGGCAATATTTGGAAAATACCCGAAAATGTCTGCATCAATGACAGTTCGCGCTGGCTCAAGCGAAGCCAAAGCGATCGAGGGGCGCGGCCGGGCGTCTCGCGCGCTATTCGGGCCGTCGAATGGGACGATGTAGTGGCTGAGATTGAGGCGGCGACGCGAAAACCGTTGCCTCCAGATTTTCCAGCGAACTTCAGCGCGCCACCTTCTCCAGATCCCGAACGCATCTGACGGAAATAGGCAAAGCTTCTTTCTGTTTGCCGCCAGCAAAAATGCGCATAAGACCGGATCGATGTTTTGTTATCGAAAATAGCGCGGGTGGCGCCGTCGCAGCCGGGATGACGGCTATTGGCCTCTGCGCGGCCTGCCACATCCGCGAGGGCCGTCATCTCAAGCTGAGAGATGCCGGAGGCGCGCACCTGGCGCATTCGTGCTCCAGGGTAGAACACGTCGCTCCGCAATTTTTCGAAGGCAGGGTTGACCGGTTTTTGGCGTGTCGCTCGGGCGGAGCTTTCCGTGCTAAAGAGCGCGGCACATTCGATCAAGCGGACGACTCACCCTTTAGAGATGGCCAAATCCACCCTCTCCTTTGTCTGCCAGAACTGCGGCGCGGCGTATAACCGCTGGCAGGGCAAGTGCGAGTCCTGCGGCGAGTGGAATACGCTGGCGGAAGAAGACACCACCGGCAGCGTCCCGGTGTCGGTCCGCGCCAGACGCAAGGGGCGCACTTTTGCGCTGGAGAGCCTTGCCGGCAAAAGCCAGGACGCCCCGCGCCTCTCTTCCGGCATGACCGAGCTCGACCGCGTCACCGGCGGCGGCTTTGTCCGCGGCTCGGTGCTGCTCGTCGGCGGCGATCCCGGCATCGGCAAGTCGACGCTGTTGACCCAGGCGACCAGCATGCTCGCCCGCGCCGGCCATCGCGCGGTCTATATCTCCGGCGAAGAGGCGATCGCGCAGGTGCGGCTCCGCGCCGAGCGCTTGGGGCTGGCCGACGCGCCGGTACAGCTCGCCGCTGAGACATCGGTTGAGGATATCGTCTCAACCCTTTCCGAAGGCACCGTGCCGCGGCTGATCGTGATCGACTCGATCCAGACCATGTGGACCGACACGGTCGAATCCGCGCCGGGCACCGTCACGCAGGTCCGCGCCTCCGCGCAGGCCCTTATTCGTTTCGCCAAGAAGTCGGGCGCAGCCATCATCCTGGTCGGCCATGTCACCAAGGACGGCCAGATCGCCGGCCCCCGCGTGGTGGAGCACATGGTCGATGCGGTGCTGTCCTTCGAGGGCGAGGGTTCGCAGCAATTCCGCATCCTGCGCGCGGTCAAGAACCGGTTCGGGCCGACCGACGAGATCGGCGTGTTCGAGATGACGGGCCTCGGCCTGCGCGAAGTCTCCAACCCCTCCGAACTGTTTCTGTCCGAGCGCGATCTGGGCACGCCGGGCACGGCGGTGTTCGCCGGCATCGAGGGCACCCGCCCTGTTCTGGTTGAATTGCAGGCGCTGGTAGCGCCGACCTCGCTCGGCACGCCGCGGCGGGCCGTGGTCGGCTGGGACCCGAGCCGGCTGTCGATGGTGCTGGCGGTACTGGAAGCCCATTGCGGGGTAAAACTCTCCGGCCATGACGTCTATCTCAATGTCGCCGGTGGCCTGCGTATCCAGGAGCCGGCCGCGGATATGGCCGCCGCCGCCGCGCTGGTCTCCTCGCTGGTGAATGCTCCCTTGCCGACGGACGCGGTCTATTTCGGCGAGATTTCGCTCTCCGGCGCGGTGCGCCCGGTGGCCCAGACCGCGGCACGCCTGAAAGAGGCTGCGAAGCTCGGCTTCGGCCGCGCCGTGCTGCCGGAATCGGCGCGCGGCGAGGTTTCGGGCGATGCCGGGCTGTCGCTCAATACCATCGGCGGGCTCACCACCCTGGTTGCGGAGATTGCCGCGCGCGGCAACCCCAAACAAAACCGCGAAGCCGCTCCGCCGGAGAAAAATGCCACACCGGCGAGATTCCGCCGCCAGGACGGTTAGGCAGGCATGGACATCGAGCACGTCTGACCGCACGCCATCCGCCAGCGCAGACGCTTCGATGCGCGATGGCCGACGGCGGCAAAGAGACCGTTCGAATGCGTCCGTTTTGGCGGTTTTCCCGATGCATCCGCAGGCGAAAACGAGCGCTCAAAAGCCCGGTCCTGATCGACGGAACTACTGTTTTCCGCGAGGTGATCTTCAGGCCTTTTGGTAGTATCCGGCAACACTGGGAATGATTCTCGACCGCGGCCGGGCAACACGTCGGATAACGGGAAAATCCTGCTTTGCTGGGCCTCCCCCCTCAGCTAAGACGATGCTGGATGCCGCGCAGCAGTTTGGAACCGAGAAGCGGTCATAGTAGAGCCCATGCCCACAATCCTTGACCTTGTCTTAATCATAACGATGCTTATATCGGGCCTGCTCGCCTTGGTACGCGGCTTTAT
Source organism: Bradyrhizobium sp. (assembly GCA_035487555.1). Lineage (GTDB taxonomy): Bacteria > Pseudomonadota > Alphaproteobacteria > Rhizobiales > Xanthobacteraceae > Bradyrhizobium. The sequence continues at coordinate 25,430 of DATHMA010000030.1, forward strand.
GCGTGAGATTCTGGCAATTGCCGCTTGGGCTGCGGCTGCCGCG
>DATHMA010000031.1:0-76975 GCA_035487555.1 Bradyrhizobium sp.
CGATGCAGCCGGGTATAGAGGTGGATAAAAGCCAGATACTGCCCCTGCGTGGGCGTGAAGGGTTTTGTCGAAGGACTCACGCCGGCCATCCGATTCAGTTGTTCGTGCGTGCCTCGAACGAGGAGGCACGCCATGAATGTATGCTATCGGGTCGAACTCAGCCAAATCGAGCGCACCGAACTGAGGGCGCTACTCAGCGGCGGCAAGCATGCGTCCCGCAAGCTCAAGCGAGCGCAGATTTTGCTGGCTGCCGATGCCGGGGCGGGCGACGAAGAGATCGCCAGGAGCGTTGGCGTGAGCGGCTCGACCGTGTATCGGACCAAGCGACGCTTCGTGGAAGGCAATCTGGAGCGGGCGCTGAGCGAAGAGCCGCGTCCCGGAGCGGAGCGTAAACTCACCGGCAAGGAAGAAGCCTTGCTGGTGGCGACCGCCTGTGCCAGCCCCCCAAAGGGCCGTGCCCGCTGGACGCTCAAGCTGCTGGCAGGCGCGATGGTCAAACTCACCGAACACAAGAGCCTGTCGCACGAGACGGTTCGGCGGCGCCTGGCCGAAAATGACCTCAAACCCTGGCGCAAAGACATGTGGTGCATTCCGCAGATCGATGGCGAATACGTCGCCAGGATGGAAGACGTGCTTGATCTCTATGCCGAAGCGCCCGATCCCAAGCGGCCCGTCGTGTGCTTCGACGAAAGTCCGGTGCAACTCATCGGCGAGGTCCGTCAGCCCATCCCGGCCAGGCCGGGTCAGCTCGAACGTTACGATTACGAGTATCGTCGCAATGGCACGGTCAATCTCTTCGTTCTCCTCGACGTGCATCGTCCCTGGCGCAAGGTCAAAGTCACTGAGCGGCGAGCGGCAGAAGATTACGCCCGATGTATGCGCGATCTCGTCGACATCCATTATCCCGATGCCGAGACCATCCGGGTTGTGCAGGATAACTTATCGACCCACTCCGCCGGCGCCCTGTATCAAACGTTCCCGCCCACCGAAGCCAGACGGATCTTGCGGCGGATCGAGTTCCACTACACCCCAAAGCACGCAAGCTGGCTCAACATGGTTGAGATCGAGATCGGCGTCCTGCGCGGCCAGTGCCTCGCTCGCCGGATCGACGACCCCAAGCGACTGCGGCGCGAAATCACCGCTTGGGAACGGCAAAGAAATGCTGCCCGCTCCCGCATCAAATGGATGTTCACGACGGAAAAGGCCCGCGCAAAAATGGGGCGAGCCTACCCAGACACTTCCAAAGAGTCATAATCTCTGTGCAGAGGTACTAGTACTTCTCGTCCGCGTCGGGCTCGGTGTCGACAATATCCTTTGCCGGCAGCTTGAGCACGGTGGATAGCTCCTGCGCGAAGCTGTCGGCCTCATCGCGCTTTCCGAACGAGCTGAACTGAATCGGGGTCGTTCCCCGGCCGCCGCAGAGATTGACGTTGTACAGCCGCGAACGTGCGCGCTCGTCGCCGTCATCGGTGATGGTGAGCAATTTGAAATCCGCGAGCCGGCGCAGGCTGGAAAACCTCACCGGTCCGAACTGCCTGGTGACGATGACCTGCTGCATGATCTGGTCGAGCTCGACGAAGTAGCGCAGCGTGGCCAACGCCAGCCCCGGCAATCCAAGACACAGCGCAAAGACGACGCACAACACGAAGCTCAGCCAGTCATCGCGAACACTGCCGTAGCCGAACAGGTCCTGTTGCGCGATTTCTGCCGCCGCGAAGCCGAAGAACAGGCTGGCCGCGAGTAACGGCAGCGACGACAGCCGCGTGTACCAGCGGATCAGCCATTCGACCCTGATGCGTCCGTTTTCCTGGGTAACAGCGACCGCCACGGCGCCCTCCTGCAGCTCGGCCCGGGCCGGCTGCCGGGAACTGGCGGTTGTCGGCATGGCTGCCCCGCAGGTTCGAGAAAATTGTCGATTTCGTCGTTAAAATCGCCCCGTTTGGGCCGGATTTGCCCCCGAAAACCTTGACTTTAGGGCGTTTGCGGCTAGGTTGCCGCCAACTCCGAGCCGGTTTGGCCGGCGCCTACCCCCATTCTCTTAAGGTTCAAGAACATGGCCAAAGCGGTCACCATCAAGGTCAAGCTCGTGTCCTCGGCCGACACCGGCTTCTATTACGTCGCCAAGAAGAACTCGCGCACCATGACCGACAAGCTGGTCAAGAAGAAGTACGATCCGGTCGCGCGCAAGCACGTCGAATTCCGCGAATCCAAGATCAAGTAAGATCGCGGGATAATCCTGACTTGGACGGGGCCTTCATGGCCCCGTTTTATTTTGTGGCGTGGGATCGCGGCCTGTAGCTTGCATGTTAGCAGGCGACAGGTTTTCGCATGATCGCACCCGTGGATGAAGGCAATGTCGGTGGCTATTCGGTCGCCTACAGCCGCGACGACACCTACTTTCCCGTCTATGTCACCGCCGCACTTGCCGCGATCTTCGTCACGGCGACCTGGATCACCGGCGCGCTCTATTGGCTGATGCCGGCGACCGCCGCGGCCGCGTTCACCTATTACAACATCCCCCTGCTCGAGACCGGTCGGCCCACGATCGGCGCCAACCAGTACGGCATCTTCCTGCAAGCCTTCGGGCTGATCCGCTGGCGCGCCATCGAGCGCATCGACATCGCCGAGATCGCCGAGCGGGCGATGACGGTGCATGAGCTGCAGCTCGTGCTCTCGGTTCCGCTCGGCAGCGCGCTGGTCGTCGACTGGCGCAAACAGCCGCGCTGGCGGCTCCTGATGCGGCTGCCCTGGCGCATGAACCACAACAACATGGTGCGGGTGAATCTGGAGCCGTTCGACCAGCCGCCCGAAGTCATCCACCGCACGTTCCTGCGGATGTGGCGATTTTACCGGAGCTAGCTCTACCTTCTCCCTCTCCCCGTTCTTACGGGGAGAGGGTTGGGGTGAGGGGCTGCCTCGGCATCGGGACTCGCGGAGAGTCCCCCTCACCCGGCGCTGCGCGCCGACCTCTCCCCGCGTGCGGGGAGAGGTGACGACAACATCACGTTCTCACCACCAGCTGCGCATACACCTCCGGCTCCATGCCGTAGGTCCACGCTACCGCCTCGCGCGCGGTCTGGAAATTCGGCGGTACCTGCAGGAAATAATGCTTCCGCGTGCCGTCCGGCTCGGGTGTGGCGTTGATCACCTCGACCGCGGCCCAGGCGTCATGGGCGAGCCAGGTGCGCCGCCACAGGATGCCGGTTTCGTCCTCGGCGACGCGTTTGGCACCGCCCTCCGTCACATAGCGCCGCGGCGTCATGATCTCGATCATGCAGCGGCGGATCTGGACATTGGTCTCTCCATCGATCGCAGCGAGCGTGATCCTGTCCGGATGTTCGATCAGCTGCCGCGGCACCTCGACGCCGCGCCAGGCAAAGACCGAAAACCCGTCGCGAAAACGCAGCGCCGGCCCGGTCGGATGATGCAGGCGGTCGTTCACGTCGACGCACAACAGCTCAGGACGCTCGCAGAGCCAGCACGTCTGCGCATGCGGCTGCATCCAGCCGGCATTTCCAGCCAATTGCCAGAGACCGAGCAGCGGCTCGGTCTCTGCTTTGAGCGCCAGCACACCGCGCAGAAATTCAAAAGTCGAAAGCCACGACAGATCATCGGGACCGGCCGTCGCATGCCGAAATCCTTCGCGGCCGGATAACGCCAGCAGCACGCAGGTCAGCGACAGCGGCTCGCCGCGACGGGCGCGCGTCAGCAAGGGCAACGGCTCGCGCTCCGCAGCCTGCACCACGGACTCGGTGAGAGACGCCGTCAGCCCGTCGACGGGATTGACTGCGGCCTCCACCTCGGCGAGCAGCCGCCGCGAGAGGTGTTTCCTGATTTGCGCGGTCACGTTCCGCCGCACGCGATCGATCAGCGCCCACCGGACATTCGGCCCATCACCGCGCGAAATCTGCTGCGTGCGGCGTGACAGCTCGAGCGGGCTGCCGCACCAGACAAAACGCTGCGGCGGCGCAAACCCCGCTGCGCGATAGGCAAGCCGCGCACCCTCCTCCGCCCCGTCGCGATCGGCGGGCTCGGTCGAACGGCGGATCGCGGACCATCGCGCGCGGTAGCGGCCGAGCGCCTTCTTCTGCTCGGCCGTGAGCGTGACGTCCTCAGTCCGGGAGAACACGCGCGTCCCGCGGCCCAAGCTCGCGCTGCCGCCGCACACGATAGGTGCCGCGCGGCAGCGTGATCGGCGCATGCTCGTCATGGGTCAGGCGCGCATGGGGCGAAGCGACCTGGAGGTGGCCGATATAGAGCCCCTCAGGAATGTCGCGCGCCAGCTCGTCGTCGCGGAACATGGTGACGCGCTCGCAGACGGCGTGACGGTGTCCACTCTCCTCGCCTTCCGCCAGCACCAGCGCCGCGCCTTCGATATTCTCCTCAATAGTCCCGGATGGCGCGACATCGGCCACCCGTTCCAGCAACAGATCACCTTGTGCGAAGATTTCAGCCATCGCTATCTCCTCGTGCCCGGCGCACCGGCCGCCTGGACCAGGCGCTCTGATTTCCCCCACTCATGGAATTATGAATTGGATCGCCTCCCGCAACGTCCAAGCGCGCGGGAGGCAATCATTATTGGCGTGACGCTACTGCACCACTTCCCCGTGCAGTGCGAGATCGAGACCTTCGCGCTCGGTATCTTCCGCGACGCGCAAGCCCACGACCATCTTAAGCACGAACAGGATGATGAGGCTCACCACGGCGTCATAGACGAAGACCGTCCCGACACCGATACACTGGTTGAGGAACTGTCCCGGGTTACCCTCGAGCACGCCGGCCGTTCCGCCATACTGCTCCACCGCGAACACGCCGGTGAGCAAGGCGCCGACGATGCCGCCGACCGCATGCACGCCGAAGCAATCGAGCGCGTCGTCATAGGAGAACATGTGCTTCAGGCCGGTGCAGCCCCAGTAGCACACCACACCGGCGGCGACGCCAATGGCAAAGGCGCCGACCGGCCCGACAAAGCCCGACGCCGGCGTGATCGCAACGAGGCCCGCGACCGCGCCCGAGCAGATGCCGACCACCGTCGGCTTGCCCTTGAGCGCCCACTCCACCAGCATCCAGGTGAAACCGGCCACCGCCGTTGCGATCTGCGTCACCAGCATGGCCATGCCGGCCTGCATCCCTGCGGTGACGGCGGAGCCGGCATTGAAGCCGAACCAGCCGACCCACAACAGCGAGGCGCCGATGAAGGTCAGCACCATGTTGTGCGCAGGTCCGGTATCCTTGCGCGGCCCCAGCATGATGGCGCACATCAATCCGGCAACGCCTGCGTTGATATGCACGACGGTGCCGCCGGCGAAATCGAGCACCTTGGCCCAGGCCGCATCGTTGCCGGAGTTGAAGATACCGTCAGGTCCCCAGACCCAATGCGCGATCGGCGCATACACGAAGATCGCCCACAGCCCGATGAACCACAGCATCGCCGAGAATTTCATGCGCTCGGCAAAGGCGCCCGCGATCAGGGCCGGCGTGATGATGGCGAACGTCATCTGGAAGCAGATGTACACGGCTTCCGGGATGGTCGCGGCCAGCGGATTGGGATTGCCGATACCGCCCTTGCCGATGTCGCTCAGGATGTCCTTGAGGAACATGCGGTCGAGCCCGCCGATGAAGGGCGAGCCGGAGCGGAACGCCATGCTGTAGGTGAAGGCCGCAAACAGGATGGTGACGAGGCAGGTGACGGCAAAGCTCGTCATCACGGTGTCGCCGACATTCTTCTTGCGCACCATGCCGCCATAGAACAGGCCGAGCCCCGGCACCGTCATCATCAGGACCAGCGCGACGGATGTCAGCATCCACGCGGTGTCGCCGGAGTTCGGCGTACACTTTTCGAGGATCTTGCCGCCGCAGGCGGGTGGACCCGCATCCTCGGCAAAGGCGGTGCCGCCCAGAGCGAGCCAGAGGAGCGCGATCCCCAATAGAACAAGCGCTGATGTCACGAGCCGGTGGCGCGCGTACGTACCTGTCTGCATTGTCTTCCTCCAAGTCCCAGGTTGTGCTTCGTCAAACTCCAGATGCTAGCGGTGCTGTTGAACGTGCTGCGAATGGGCGGCCGACGCGCGACGGCGATCCGCGCGGGCGGTTGTGCAAGGCACAAATTTCCGGATGCTCGGCGTCGCGATGAAGCCGTCGAGTGCGGTCGGCTGAAGATCGGCAGTCAAATGCCTCATCGGCCTGCCTTCCCTGGTGTCCCATCCAAGGTGGAAAGCGTCAGTGACGATTTCCTATTTTCTAGCCAATGATGTTCAAGATTCGTGCCATTGAAGACCGCGCGACAAGACACTGAATCATTGTCGAATTCGTTTTGAAAACACGACAATGATTCTGACCATTGCTATCAGAGGTAGCAATGCCGATCAAAAATTAGGCAGGCGCGGAAAGCGGCTACGCCGTGCGCAGCACCGGCGGCGCGGCGGTCGGGCGGATCAGCGCAAACGCGACCTGGATGATTCCGGCCGAAAGCCCGACGGCAACGCCAATGCGCCAGGCCATGTTGTAGGAGCCGAGCGCGTCGTAGATCAGGCCGCCGCCATAAGCGCCGAGGAAGCTGCCGAGCTGATGGCTCATGAAGGCGAGCCCCTGGATCATCGCCTGCCATTGCAGGCCGAACAATTCGGCGACCGCGCCCGCGACGAGCGGGCCGACGCCGAGCCAGAGGAAGCCCATGAAGGCGCCGAACACCAGCGTCGTCGCCGGCGTCGGCGGCATCATGAAGTAGACCGCGAGCACGATCGAGCGCGTGATGTAGATGCCCCCGAGCAGCGCGAGCTTGTTCCAGCGTTGACCGGCCCAGCCGAAGAACAGGCTGCCCAGCACATTGAAGCCGCCGATGACGCCGAGCGTCTGCGCGCTCAGCATCGGGTCCATGCCGCAGATCGCGAGATAGGACGGCAGATGCGTGGTGATGAAGACGAGCTGCATGCCGCAGACGAAATAGGCGCAGGTCATCACCACGAAGGACGCGTTGCCGAACGCCATCGATACCGCCGTTCCGGCCGTGACATTGCCGAGCTGATCGCTGGACGGCTTGGGCAGCGGGACTGCGTCAACCTTGCCGGCAAACCACGCCGCCGGCAGCATCGCGAGCGACAGCACCACAAAACCGGTCAGCCCCGCCCGCCAGCCGAGATCCTCGCTCAGCACCTGCCCGATCGGCGCCGACAGCAGCGCGCCGAGCGAGCCCGCCGCCGAGACCATGCCGAGCACGGTCGAGCGCACCGACGCCGGAACCGCACGCGCCGCGACCGACATCGCAATTGCCGCCGCCGTGCAGGCCAGCGAAGTGCCGATCAGGACGCCTGCCCCGATCATGATGGCCAGGAATCCATGCGCCTCCGCCATCAGGATCAGGCCCGCAATGTAGAACAGCGAGCCCACGATCATGACCGGGCGAAACCCGTAGCGCACCGTCCAGGCGCCGGCGAGCGGCTGCAAGAACCCCCAGGCGAGGTTTTGCACCGCAATCGCCAGCGTGAATTCGGAGATGGTGATGCCGACGTCATGCGTCAGCGGCTGCATGAAGATGCCGAGCGACTGCCGCAGGCCCATGCTGAGCGTCAGCATCAAGGAGGCGCCGATCAGGATCGGAAGCGAGGGACGAAGGGTTTTGAGCAGGGCCATGTTTCTTGTTCTCCCTCGTTTTTTGATCGTTTCCTGTCGCCTGTTGAACGGCTACAGCCTTGATTACACAGGTCGGTGTAACTAGAATGGAGTGGTCACCGCTTGTCAAGCGAAAAGTAAACAGGTCTGTGTAATGCCGTCAGCCGAAAAAATCGACATGAAGGAGCGGATTTTGCAGACCGCCGACCGGCTGTTCTATCTCGAAGGCATCCGCGCCATCGGCGTCGACACCATCGCGGCCGAGATCGGCATCAGTAAACGCACGCTCTACAACCACTTCCCGTCCAAGGACGCGCTGATCAACGCCTATCTGGAGCGCCGCTTTGTCAAGGCGCGGCCGTCGGAGCAGTCCCCGGTGGAACAGATCCTCGGCTATTTCGATGCGCTGGAGCGGCGGTTTTCCGCCAAGGACTTTCGTGGCTGCCCGTTCGTCAATGCGGTCGCCGAGCTCGGCCCCAAGGACCGCGCGGTGAAGAAGATTGCGGTCGCTTTCAAGGAAAGCCGCCGGCAATGGTTCCGCGACCTGCTCGACGAGCTCGGCGTCAAGGACGCTGATTCGCTCGCAACCCAGCTTCAATTGCTGGTCGACGGCTCGATTGCGCTCGACCTCGTGCGCGACGATCCCGCGATGGCCCGTGCGGCAAAGGATGCGGCAACCGCGCTGTTGCAGGGCGCCGGCGTACGCATGGCCTCATAGAACAAACCAGACCACGCAAGCCGAAAGCGGGCGCTTCCGATCAACCCCTGATATGGGGGAGAAACATGATGGTCTTCACCGCAATAATGCCGGCGAGCAGACCCAACATGAACAGCACCGCCAGGGTACGCGCACAGACGCGCTTGATCAGCGCCCAGCGCGCCATCGAAAGCGTTGGCGCTTGCCAACGAGGTGAAGCGAAGCTCCGCTCGGAACGATGCGTCAGCAACGACATTTACGGAATTCCCTGATACGTGCAGGCGGCACAAGACGGCCGCCCTTTCTCAGCGGTAATGATGTGTTGCGATGCATAGGAAAACGAGGGCGTCCGCGGCGCGATTGCATAGGAGGTTCATAAAAGCGGGGCCGCCGCTGACCGATTGACCTCCGCGGCCATCAGTAGAATCGATCACAAGTCCGCGCCCGGTGTCCCTTGTTCACACCACGCGGTAGTGGCAATCTGCGGCTTCGGAACGCGAGCCATTTTCCATGCCAAAACCCGCCGCGACCTCGCTGCCACAGCTGAGCGTTCGCATCGACATCGACCACGAGGACCGGATCGGCCCCGGCAAGATCGTACTGCTGGAGAAAATCCGCGAATTCGGTTCGATTTCGGCGGCCGGCCGCGCCATGGACATGTCCTACAAGCGCGCCTGGGACCTGGTCGACGAGATCAACCGCATCTGCCGGCAGCCGGCGGTGGAGCGGCAGACCGGCGGCAAGAATGGCGGCGGCGCCATGCTGACGCCGTTCGGCATCTCGCTGGTCGCGCGCTACCGCAAGATCGAGCGCAACGCCGCCTCCGCCGTCCGCAAGGAACTCGCCGCACTCCGCAGCGACATCGGCAAGCCGAAGAAGGCGGCGAGCCGGTAGATTGGGTATTCCCCCTCTCCTCGTTCTTACGGGGAGAGGGTTGGGGCGAGGGGCTGTCTCCGCGAGTCTCGAAGTTCGAAATTTGCGGAGACAGCCCCTCACCCGGATTGCTTCGCAATCCGACCTCTCCCCGTAAGAACGGGGAGAGGTGACTATCAACCTCAGGCCGTCTTGATCCAGACCGCCTTGACGTTGAGATATTCCTCCACGTGCTGCTTGCCGGACTCGCGGCCATAGCCGCTCATCTTGTAGCCGCCGAACGGCACCGCCGGGTCCATCGCCTGGTAGCAATTGACCCAGACCGAGCCGGCGCGCAGCGCTTTGGCCACCTGATGCGCCTTGCAGACGTTGGTGGTCCACACCCCCGAGCCGAGCCCGAAGGTCGTGGCATTGGCGCGCTTGATCAGATCGTCGCTGTCCTTGAAGGAAATTGCCGAGATCACGGGCCCGAAGATTTCCTCCTGCGCGATCCGCATATTGTCCTGGACATTGGCGAACACGGTCGGCGGCACGAAGTAGCCCTTCGACAGCGCGCCTTCCGTGAGCCGCGCGCCGCCGGAGAGCGCCTTGGCGCCTTCCTTCTGGCCAACATCGAGATAACCCGAGACGCGCTCGAGCTGCTCCTGCGAGATCAGGGGGCCGATCTGGGTGTTCGGATCGAGGCCGTTGCCGACATTGAGCTTCTTGCCGAACTCGGCGACGCGACCGACGAACTCGTCATAGACCTTGCTCTCGACAAAGAGGCGCGTGCCGGCGCTGCAAATCTGGCCGGTATTGGCGAACACCGCCATCGCAGCCCCCGGCACAGCCGCATCGAGATCGGCATCGGCGAACACGATGTCCGGCGACTTGCCGCCGAGTTCGAGCGAGACGCGCTTGAGATTGCCGGCGGACGCCCGCACGATCGACTGGCCCGTGAGGTGCGAGCCGGTGAAGGCAACCTTGTCGACATCAGGGTGCGACGCCAGCGCCGCGCCCGCGGTCTCGCCAAAACCAGGCACTACGTTGACGACCCCGGCGGGAACGCCGGCCTCGAGGCAAAGCTCGGCCAGCCGCAGCGAGGTCAAGGGCGCCTCCTCTGCGGGCTTGAGCACCACCGTGCAGCCCGTCGCGATCGCGGGGCCGATCTTCCAGATGCTGGCGCCCAGAGGACCGTTCCAGGGAATGATGGCGCCGACGACGCCGATCGGCTCCTTCAGGGTGTAGGAGAAGATGTCGCCGGGCAGCGAGTTCTCGATGGTCTCGCCATGGATCGAGGTCGCCTGCCCCGCATAATAGCGCAGCATGCCAAGCACGCGCTGCCGGTTGGCGCGGGTGCGGCTGATCGGCGCGCCCATGTCGAGCGTATCGAGCTGCGACAGCTCCTCGAAATTCTTCTCGACGAGCTCGGCGAGCTTGAGCAGCAGGCCAGCGCGTTCGAACGGCTTGACCTTGCTCCACGGTCCCTCGAAGGCACGGCGGGCCGCAGCCACCGCGCGGTTGATGTCCTCGGCGTCGCCCTCGGCCACCGTCGCGAGCAGCTCACCGGTTGCGGGATTGAGCGTCTCGAACCTCTTGCCGGAGGCGGCATCGACCCATTTGCCGTCGATCAGCATCTTCTTGTAGGAGCCATCCGCATAGGGATGGCGCGTCATCGCGAGTGCCTGTGTCACAGCCATGCTGTTTTCCCTTCGAGATCTCTGATTTCGGGAACCGTTATATTCGACAAGTTACAACGAACGCGCCAAACGCGCAAAGCGGGCGCACCGATGCCTGCCATGCAGGCGCCGCGTCTATTGCGCGGCCGGAAGCGTCACGGGAATGAAACCGAATGATTTCAGCGTCGCCTGGGCCTGCGGCGACATCATGTACATCGCGAAATCGGCCGCCGCTGCTTGCGCCTTGCGCGAAACGGTAAGGCCATATTCCGGGCCGACCGTCAGCTCCGGCGGCAATGCAACCGATTTGTACCTGTCGGACTCGCGCACGATTTGTTGAGCGCCCGAACAATAATAAATGAACAGGTCGATCTCGTGATCATCGAGCGCGACAAGCAGCCGCGGCTTTCCCTGGACCGGCGCCGTCGTGGTCGGACCGCCGAACAATTGCTGCGCCTTCTGCGACAGCATGCCGAAGGCGCCGGGCTTGAGCGCGTCGATCTTGTGGAACATCTCCCAGGTGTAATCGCCGGCCGGATCGGAGACCGGCGTCGATGTCCCGAACTTGATGTCGGGCTTCAGCAGCGTCTCGATGAGATTGCCAGGCTCGAGCGGCCGGCTCGCCTCGGTGACGGCGCACAGCGCGTTTCGGGCGAACAGGATGCTCGGGCCCGAGATGCCGGCATCCGTCAGCGCCTGCGCATGCGGCAGCGCCGCGGAGGCAAAGACGTCGAACGCCTCGCCCTTCTGCAACCGCTCGCGCAAGGCCCCCGACGGACCGTACACCGGCGCGAAGCTGCCGCCATATTGCCTGGTGAAATCGGCAAAGATCGCGGTGAAAGGCTCCTTCAGGCTTCCCGCAGCCATCACCTTGATGTCCGCAGCCGAGGCGGGAGACGTCAGCGCAATCATGAAAAGGACCAGCCAGGCACGCACAACATCCTCTCCGTCATTCCGGGGCGCCTCGAAGAGGCGAACTATGGGGCGCAATTGCGCCCCTGAGAATCCGGGTTCGATGCTTCGCATCGCCCCGGAATGACGATGACCGAAATAGGCTCGAATGTCACGCTGGGCCACAGCCCGCCCCGCGGCTCTGAGGTCCATCCGCCCGTTATATCCGTGAGACCATATCGTGACCGCCGGCCCCCTCCAGCCGGATGGCGCAAGTTCCGGCTTCGTGATATGTGACAGGATATAACGAGGCCCGAAACGGGCCGGAACCCAAGGGAGAGCCAAGCCAATGAGTGCCTATCAACTTCTCATCGACGGCAAGATGGTCCCCGGCGACCTCACCATGCCGGTCCTCAATCCCGCGACCGAGGAAGTCGTGGCGGAATGCCCGCGCGCCTCGAAGGCGCAACTCGACACGGCGGTCGCCGCTGCAAAGGCGGCCTTCCCGGCCTGGGCCGCAACACCGATGGCGGAGCGCCGCCAGCTCGTGAACAAGATGGCCGACGTGATCGAGGCCAATTCCGGCGAGCTCGCGCGCATCCTCACCAGCGAACAGGGCAAGCCGCTTGCGGACGCCACGGGCGAAGTGCTCGGCATGGCCGCCTTCTTCCGCTATCTCGCCTCGCTCGAACTGCCGATGCGCGTGATCGAGGATTCCGGCGACCGCAAGGTCGAAGCCTATCGCCGTCCGCTCGGCGTCGTCGGTGCCATCATTCCCTGGAACTACCCGCTCCTGATCCTCAGCTTCAAGCTGCCGTCGGCGCTGCTCGCCGGCAACACGCTGGTCGTGAAGCCCGCTCCCACCACGCCGCTGGCCTCCCTGCGCTTTGCCGAGCTGATCAAGGACATCCTGCCCAAGGGCGTGCTCAACTTCATCACCGACGCCAACGACCTCGGCGACCACATGACCAAGCACCCGGACATCCGCAAGATCTCGTTCACGGGATCGTCGGCCACCGGACAGAAGGTCATGGCGAGCGCCGCGCAGACCTTGAAGCGGATCACGCTCGAGCTCGGCGGCAACGACGCCGGCATCGTGCTCGACGACGTCGACCCGAAGAAGGTCGCGCCCGGCATCTTCGAAGGCGCCTTCCAGAACTCCGGCCAGGTCTGCCTCGCCATCAAGCGGCTCTATGTGCACGAGTCCGTCTATGACGAAATCTGCAACGAGCTGGTGGCGATCGCCAAGAACACCGTGGTCGATGACGGCTCCAAGCAGGGCACCAAGCTCGGACCGCTGCAGAACAAGATGCAGTACGAGAAGGTGAAGGCCTTCCTCGACGACGCCCGCAAGAACGGCAAGGTCATTGCCGGCGGCTCGGCGATGGATCGCCCCGGCTACTTCATCGAGCCCACCATCGTGCGCGACATCAAGGAAGGCTCGCGCCTGGTCGACGAGGAGCAGTTCGGTCCCGTTCTGCCCGTGATCAAGTACTCCGACAAGGATGACGTGATCCGCCGCGCCAATGCCACGACCTATGGTCTCGGCGCGTCGGTCTGGTCCTCGGACACCAAGCGCGCCCATGAAGTGGCGCAAAAGATCGAGGCCGGCACGGTCTGGATCAACAAGCATCTCGACATGGCCCCGCACATCCCGTTCGGCGGTGCCAAGCAGTCCGGCATCGGAACCGAATTCGCCGAGGAAGGTCTGGCGGAGTTTACCCAACTCCAGATCATCAACGGACCGTCGGCGAGTGCGTGAGTGCATGATACGATAGCGGGGATCGCGGCCACGCCGCGATCCCCCTTTCTTCAGAGGAAGCAAGTTCTTTTGAAAGGCACGCCATGTTTCACGCCCAATGCGACCTTGCTGCGCTGGTCTATGGCGCGGACCAGGATCCCGACGCGGTCCTGCGCGATTTCGCCGACGAGGTGAAGAGGCAGGGTTTTCGCGCTGTCGGCCTGGTGCAGGCCGGGCAATGCGCCGATTCCAGCCTCTCCGCGGTTCTGGTCCACAGCGGCGAGAAACTGCTCCTGGCGCAGGATTTCGATCCGACCGCCGCCGGATGCCGGCTCGATGTCGGCAGGCTCGAGGGCGTCGGCACGCGGGTCGCCGAGGCGCTGGAGGCCGGCGCGGACCTCCTGATCATCAACCGCTTTGGCAAACGCGAGCGCGACGGCAAGGGGCTCGCCTATCTGATCGACCGCGCGCTCGGCGCCGACATTCCCGTGGTCATTGCGGTTTCACAGGACCGCTTCGCCGAATGGATCAAATATGCCGGCGGCATGAGCGTGAAGCTCGCCTGCGAGCAGCCCGCGCTGGAGACGTGGTGGCGCAAGGTATCGCTGCGAAGCAGCGCGTCGATCGTGCCCGAGCCGGCCGGCGACCGCGCAGCCATGAAATAGGTTCGCTATACCTGATCAAATGCCCGGGTTGAGGTCGACGCTGCTTGCGATAACATCGCCGCGCACGGAGGCCTCCCATCATGTCATTACGAAAGCTCGCCGGCCTGCTGGTGCTCGGCTCTCTTCTGCCCTCGGTCGCCCTCGCGCAGGATGCTACGCCCACGCTCTACGGCGTTGGCCCGCAATACGACAGCACCCATGTCTATGTCGCACCTGAGGACGTCGATAAATTCGTGGCGAGCTTCGTAGCCACTTTCGGCGGCCAGAGCTCAAGGCAGGTCGTGGCGACGGTGACGCCGACGCCGAGCACCACGACCTCGCAGATCCTGCAAACCCCGGCCGGCATCGTATCGCTGTTCGGCTTCACTACGCCGATCCCCTATCCGTTCGGCGCCGAGCGCACCGGCTACCTCGTCACCGACATGGACGCGGCGGTGAAGGCCGCGCAGGCGGCAGGCGCCGATCTTCTGGTCGCCCCCTTTCCCGATGCGATCGGACGCGACGCCGTGATCCGGTGGCCGGGCGGCGTGAACATGCAGCTGTACTGGCACACGACCAAGCCCAGCTATCCGCCGCTCGCAACCGTTCCGGAAAATCGCGTTTACGTCTCGCCGGACCGTGCGGATGCCCTTGTGCAGAGCTTCCTTCGCTTCTCGCAAGGCAAGGTGGTTTCGGACGATACCGAGGCCGCCGGCGTCGAGATCGGGCGGCCCAACGACAACTTTCGTCGCATTCGCATCGAGTCCGCGTTCGGCAAGATGACCGTCTTCGTTACCGACGGCCACCTGCCCTATCCCTTCGGCCACGAGCTGACCGGCTATGAGGTCACGGACCTCCAAGAGACGCTTGCGAAAGCAAAGGCCTCCGGCGCCACTGTCTTGGTCGAGCCTTTCGTCTCCGACCATAGGCAATCGGCCATGGTGCAGTTCCCCGGCGGCTACGTCGCCGAGATCCATGCAGCCGCGAAACCGTGACCGTCATGAACCGGGAAACGCTCCGCACCCTCGTGCCGCTCCTGCTCAGCCTCAACGCGGGCTATGTCGATACCGCCGGCTTCCTCGCATTGCAGGGCTTGTTCACCGCCCACGTCACCGGAAATTTCGTGACCTTGGGCGCGGCGCTGGTGATGGGAAGCTCCGGCATCCTGGCAAAATTGCTGGCGCTTCCCGTGTTCTGCGCGGTGGTGATTTCCGCGCGACTGTTCGGCACGTGGCTGTCGAAACGCCATGCGTCCGTTTTCGAAATTCTCGTCGGCCTCAAGGTCGTGCTGCTGGTCGTCGGCGCCGTGCTGGCAATTCATTTCGGGCCATTCCCAAACGGCGATCGCTGGCAGGCCGTGCTGACCGGCATGGTGCTGGTGGCGGCAATGGCCATCCAGAACGCCGTTCACCGCGTCCATCTCGGCAGCGCGCCGCCTTCGACACTGATGACGGGGACGACCACCCAGGTCATGCTCGATCTCGCCGACATGATCTATGCCCGCAACGAAGAAGGCCCGCCGCCGTCGCGGCTGAAGCAGATGTCTGTCAACGTGCTGGTCTTCGCGCTCGGCTGCGGCGCCGCCGCCCTGCTCTATGCGCTGTTCAATGTCCGCTGCTTTGTCGTGCCGCCGGTGCTGGGAGCGCTATCGCTTCTCTTCCGTCTCATCGCCGGGCCCGCACCAAAGCCCACCTGATGGGTCGCGCGCCGGAGGCGGCGCGCCTTTGCAGTCGGGTCGCCCGGCGTTTCCGGATATTATGTACTTTTAGGTACACATACCAAACCTGAGATCCTGGACGCTGAGCGGCGCCCAAGGGCCTAGTTTGGTGTGAAGAGAACTTTGCCCTTGAAGGCCGCGGCCTGGGGAATCGCTTTGGAAAACTGCTCCAGACCGTAGGTCGCAGCAACTGGCGCGGAGATCGCACCTGATGCGACCATGGCAGTGAGATGGTTATACATCGCGGCCATGGTCTCGTCCTTGGCGGTCTTGAGCCAATGGCCAAGCCAGAAGCCGCGCAGAGACACCTCACCAAAAATCGCTTTGAGGCCCGAGCCCACAAAGGGCTGCCCGCTCATTGCGCTGTAAACCACGACCAGGCCCTTCTGTCCCAGACAGCTCATCAGATTCAGCGTTGCGTTGCCGCCGACGACGTCAAGCGCCAAATGGATCGGCACGTCGCCGGTCTCGCGCGCGACGCGTTTGGCCAAATCCGTCCCGTCAACCAGCACCACGTCCGCATCCAAAGCCTTCAGCTCGGATACGACCTCTTCCCGTCGAACGACATTGACCAGCTTGATTCCCAGCGATTTCGCGACGGCGATGACGGCGCGCCCGGTCGCCGAGTTGGCGCCGTTCTGGATCACCCAGCCGCCTTTGGGGATGTTCACGATATCGGTCAGCAGGAGATAGGCTGTCGCCGGATTGATTCCGACCATCGACATTTGCTGAACGTCCGCGTTCGCCGGCAATGGGCGCTGCCAGGTTGGCGCGAATTTCACCCGCTCGGTCCAGGTCGGATTCATGATCGGCAGCAGCGTCCGGTCGCCTTCCTTCAGGCTCTTGACGCTGGATCCGACCGCAACGACCCGCCCGACACCCTCGATGCCGAGAGTGCTCGGCAACGGCGGCAGATATCCATATCGGCCGGCCGTGATCAACAGATCGGTGTTGTTGATGGGAGTTGCCTCAACGGCAACAACGACCTCGTCTGGAGCCGGAGCCCCTACATCGGGCACCTCATTCAGCTTCACCACCTCTTCAGCCTTTCCAAACTCGACAACCTGTACCGCTTTCATGGCATCGCCTCCTGTCTTGCACAATTCTGTACTTATTGGTATATAACCACAGGAGAACGTCAAGGATGCCGTGAAAATCTCTTGGTCACGAGTGGTTGAGGGCTTAACATCCGAGGCTGAATTGCATAGAGACAGGGAATGGCCAGACCCCGCAGCTTCGACCCCGACGACGTTCTCGACGTCGCGCGCGAAGTATTCTGGCGCAAAGGATTTCAGGCCACCTCGCTCGACGAGATAACGGCGGCAAGCGGCATTGGAAAACCCAGCCTTTACGCGGCCTTCGGTGACAAGGACGCGCTTTTTCTGAGGGTTCTGGACCGGTACCATGACGGCATACTCGGCTGGGCGGAGCGCACGTTGGCCCAGCCCGGATCGGCCCGGGACGCGATCCAGCAATGGCTCATGGGCTTCATCCCCTATTGCTCGGGCGAGAAAGGCCAGCGGGGCTGCTTCTCGATCAAATCCGCGAGCGACGGCTCACTCCATCAGGTCGAGGTGCGCAAGAGCATCGAGCGATACAACAGGCGCCTCGAGGAGCTGATACGCGCGCGCCTTCGTGCCGATCGCGCCCAATTCAAAAAGGGATTTGATCCGGATATCAGCGCGCATACGATCATGGTCGTGCACACAGGATTGATGGCGCTCGCCCATCAGCTCCCCGATCCGAAGCAGGTGAAAGCGGTGATCGACCAGGTCATGGCTCTGCTCGCCTAGACCAGCGGTCGGGGTCTTACTCGGCCGCTAGCAGTGATTTGCCCGACGTGTCCAGCCTGCAAGCCAACAATATTTCGCTTTTTCAGAAGCGCAAATCAGCGCTATGGTCCGTGCGTCCCGAGCCCGCCAAGGGGCGCTGCGCGATCGTCACGAGTGCTGGGCACGGGATGCGATGGACGCCTTGGCTTCACCGGACGAGTGAGGCCATGGGCGGACGGCGAAGACGTGTGGTCCTGATCTCCCGATGCTGGGATCAAGCGCTTGCGGTTTCGCAAGCGCGACGGGGACTATCAAGCCCGGCACCCCGGGGAGAGCGCGTGATAAGCCGTAAAACCATTGTGCAGGGAATGCCGGAATGTTCAGCGTACCTGTGGTTTCTAACTCGTGTGCTTTCTTCACTGCACACGAGGCCGCGGGTGCGGTTGAGCGCCCGGCATTCCCTGCGCCCTCTGAATTTGGGGGGTAATGATGGACAAAGCTCGGGCACATCGTGTCGCGGGAACGTGGAGTCACATCCCCTGTCGTCCTGGCGAAAGCCAGGACCCATTACCACAGGGTTAGGTTATTGCCCCGTATGTCGACCACCTGCGCTTCACCGCGAGATTCCGCGGTATGGGTCCTGGCTTTCGCCAGGACGACAGCGGGAGGCTGGGCGAGAACCGCGGCCTACGCGAGCACCTCACGCCGCGTGCGAAACCACCCGGTTGCGGCCGTCGTGCTTGGCGCGGTAGAGCGCGGTGTCGGCGCGCTTGAGCACGTCGGCGACCGGCTCGCCCTTCTTTTCCAGGGTCGAGATGCCGATCGAGATCGTGACCTCAATGCGCTTGGTGCCCTTGTGGACCGCGAACGGCTCGCCGGCAATCGAGCGGCGCAGGCGCTCGGCGACCATGCCAGCTACATGAAGATCGGTCTCGGGCATCACGATCACGAACTCCTCACCGCCATAGCGGCAGGCGAGATCGATGCCGCGGATCGACTTGCGGATGCGCACGGCGAATTCGCGCAGCACGTCGTCGCCGGCGTCGTGGCCGTAATTGTCGTTGATCGACTTGAAATAGTCGATGTCGAGCATCATCAGCGCCAGCGGCTTGCCGCGCGTCGAGGCCTGCTCGGCCAAGGTCGCGAGATGACTTTCCATGTAGCGGCGGTTATGCAACCCGGTCAGCGCATCCGTGATCGCCATTTCGATCGAGTTCTGCACGTTGTCGCGCAGATCGTCGGCATAGCGGCGCTTCCTGATCTGGGTTCGCGCCCGCGCCAGCAGTTCGTTCTTGTCGACCGGGCGCGGCAGATAGTCGTTGACGCCGATCTCGAGCCCGCGCAGCAGCCGCGCGTTGTTTTCGGCGTCGGCAATGGCCAGGATCGGCACGTGGCGCGTGCGCTCCAGCGAGCGGGCCTGGCTGGCGAGCCGAAGCCCGTCGAAATTGTCGAGATCGAGCGAAACGATCAGGAGGTCGTAGTTGCCTTCGGCGGCGTGGAACAAGGCTTCCGCCGGATTGGACTCGACATCGACGTGATGCTCGCTGGCCAGGATCGGCGCCAGCCGCTCATAGGAGGACGGACGGTCGTCGACCAGCAGAACGCGGCCGCCCTTGCCGGTGTCGTTGACGGCGCTGCGCTCCGGCGCCTGCACGCCGATCTCGAGCGAGGTGATGGCGCGCATGCGCAGCTCATCGGTCATCATCTTCAGCCGCGTCAGCGAGCGCACGCGCGCGATCAGCACCAGATCGGAGACAGGCTTGGTGAGGAAGTCGTCGGCACCCGCGTCCAACCCGCGCACGCGGTCGGCGGGGCTGTCGAGCGCGGTCACCATCACGACCGGAATGAAATGAGTCGCCGGATTGGACTTCAGCCGACGGCAAACCTCGAAGCCATCCATGTCCGGCATCATGACGTCGAGCAGGATGATGTCGCATTCGGCACGCTGGCAGATCTGCAACGCCTCGGCGCCGTTGGCGGCCGTCAGCACGTCGAAATATTCAGCCGAGAGGCGGGCTTCCAGCAGCTTCACGTTGGCAGGGACATCGTCGACAACAAGGATACGCGCGGACACTGCAGAAACTCCCTACCCTATAAATCGACGGACGGTCTCAATGAACTTGCCGACGGAAATCGGTTTGGACAGATAGGCCTCGCAGCCGCCTTCGCGGATGCGTTCTTCGTCGCCCTTCATGGCAAAGGCGGTGACGGCGACCACGGGAATGGCGCGCAGCTCCGGGTCGTCCTTGATCCAGCGCGTGACTTCGAGCCCGGAGACCTGCGGCAGCTGGATGTCCATCAGGATCAGGTCGGGACGCATCTTGCGGACAAGGTCGAGCGCCTCGTGGCCGTTGGAGGTGCCAGAGGTTTCGTAGCCGTGCGCTTCCAACAGGTCGCGAAACAGCTTCATATTGAGTTCGTTGTCCTCGACGATCAGGACGGTTTTTGCCATCCCGCCCCTCCCATCCCTTGTTCACCAGGTCGGCTGAAATGTGCTTCGGACGCCACGGCCTGCGCCCCAACAGGTAAATTCAAACTAGCGCCAGATTCGCTCTAACCCGTTAAGGCAGAGTTTTACTTCCACGATGTGGTTGCCGCTTGCTTGAACCCATTCCAAAGACTCGGGCATGATCGTTTGGAAATTAGAGACCATAAGTTAATGGAAAGGCAAATGGACACTTGAAAAAGCCTGTTCAAAACCCCCGGGAAGTCGCTGAATTCGTTGCGATTCAGGCCCTCAGCTTTGTCGCCGGCGATCCCGAGCGGTTAGGCCTGTTTTTGGCCGAAACCGGAATTGGCCCCGATACCTTACGAAAATCGGCCGCCGATCCCCGCTTTCTGGCCAGTGTGCTCGATTTTGTGCTGCGCGATGACGCGACCGTGAAGGCGTTCGCTGCGGTCAGCGAGCTGCACCCGACCAATATCGCCGCCGCCCGCCAGGTGCTCGGCGATCCCAAATGGGAGCGCGACGTGCCGTGAGCACACCCGCGCCAAGCGTGCGCGCGCCGACCTGCTTTTGCCGGGATTGCCTCGGCGACCTCGACTTCAAGGCGCGCCGCTGCAACGCGTGCGGCTCGCCGCGATTGGTACGCCATCACACCCTGCCCGCGCTTTCGCTCGCGCATATCGACTGCGACGCGTTCTATGCGACGGTGGAGAAGCGCGACAACCCCGAGATCGCCGACAAGCCCGTGATCATCGGCGGCGGCAGGCGCGGGGTGGTGTCGGCAGCCTGCTACATCGCCCGCACCTACGGCGTGCGCTCGGCGATACCGATGTTCAAGGCGCTTGATTTGTGCCCGCACGCCATCGTGATCGGGCCCGACATGGCCAAATATGTCCGCGTCGGCCGCGAGGTGCGCCAGGCCATGCAGGCGCTGACGCCGCTGGTCGAGCCGCTCTCGATCGACGAGGCCTTCCTCGATCTTTCCGGCACCGAGCGCGTGCACGGCATGATCCCGGCAAAAGTGCTGGCGAAGTTTGCGCGCGAGGTCGAGACGCAGATCGGCATCACCGTGTCGGTGGGACTGTCGGTGAACAAGTTTCTGGCGAAGATCGCCTCCGACCTCGACAAGCCGCGCGGCTTTGCGGTGCTCGATCAGGACGATGCGCGGACGATGCTGGCGGAGAAGCCGGTCGGCTTCATCTTCGGTGTCGGGCCGGCGACGCAGGAAAGACTGATCCAGCGCGGCTTCCGAACCATCGCCGATCTGCAGCGCGCCGATGAGATCGAGCTGATGCGGCAATTCCCGTCCGATGGCCGCAGGCTCTGGCGCCTGGCGCGCGGCATCGACGACCGCAGCGTGGTGGCCGAGCGCGGCGCCAAGACCATCTCGGCCGAGACGACGTTCGAGAACGACATCAAGGATTTTGCCACACTGGAGAAATTGCTGTGGCGCTTGTCGGAGAAAGTCTCCGCGCGGTTGAAGAACGGCGATCTCTCCGGCTGCACCATTACGCTGAAACTCAAGACCGCCGATTTCCGCCAGCGCACCCGCTCGCAATCGATCGCTTCGCCCACGCAATTGGCGGCCAAGATCTTTTCGATTTCGCGCGAAATGCTCGCCAAGGAGATCGACGGCACCGCCTTCCGCCTGATGGGCACAGGTGTCAGCGCACTCCGGCCGGGCTCACAGGCCGACGATACCGACATGCTCGACCGCCGCGCCGTACACGCCGAACGCGCAATAGACGGTCTGCGGAAGAAGTTTGGGGCGAGCGCCGTGATCCGCGGCATCGCCTATGACGGGCCGGAGAAGGAGGCGCATGAATGAGACAATGTCGTTCCGGGGCGCGCTGCCAAGCATCGAGCTATGGTGCGCGATTGCGCACCTGAGAACCTCGAGATTCCGGGTTCGCGCTAACGCGCGCCCCGGAATGACGATGAGAAGTGGCTCCCCGGAGCGAGCTACGATAGTCAGTAGGTCATTGTTCCGGGCATACACGGAACGTCATTATCCCACTGCTCGCTGGCAAATTGGCCGACGCGGGGTGCCGAAACGCAACGAACGTCATTGCGGTGATTGGCGTAGGTATAATTGGGCGAGCCGCCCTGCAGGGGAACTACGTAGGCATCATCGGGGGAGTATTGCGAGGCCGCATGGTGATGCCGCGCCATGGCCGGGGAAGCGATGATAGCCGCAGTGAACAAGGCAGCCGAAAGGAGTTTGAGCTGGGTCATTTCATTTTCTCCGTTTTTTATTCGAAGCCGATGCACTCGACCTCACAACGGAGTTGAGAACTGCTTTTGACTATTTACAAGACAATCACTCGTCACGTGACTTCAACGACTCGCGAGGACGCGTGATTACAAGTATATCATTTACAAGGTTTGGCGTCCTTGTCCTTTACGTCGAACTTGTCGAGCGCGCCGGCGATGACGAAGTCGTTGTAGTCGAGCACGAGCTTGCGCGAGACGCCGTTCTCATAGAGCTCGAACGACATCGAATAGACCGGCGTCTGCTCGCCGTCTTTCTTCTTCGCATCGCGGTCGTAATAGCTCACGGTCACCGGCCAGCGGGTCAGCGTTTTCATCTGATCGTTGGTGGTGGAGGGATCAGGAGACTGGGCTTCCTTCGTGCCCGCGATCGGCTGGCCGATCACCGACAGCGTGTTGTAGACCTTCTCGCCGTTGTCGGAGCCGTCATAGACGGTGAGCTCCAGCAGCGACTTGCCGTCCCTGGCGGCGCCGATGATGCGCCGGATCTGCTCGGTCGGGAATACGGTCGCCCCGTCCAGCGTGAAGGTCTTGGTTTCCGGCTGCTTCAGCTTGACCGTGATGTGATCGCCGATGCGTTCGGCCATGCCGTCGACGGGGCTGGAGTCGGAATCATTGGTGCGCGAGTCGATCTTGAAGCGGTAGCTCTTGCCGTCGCCATCCTCCCACGAGCTCGACTGCAGGTCGCTCAGCATCACCTTGCCTTCGCCGACTTCGAGCTCGGAGACCTGGCGGAATTCGGATGTATAGCCCTCGCAGGCGCTGCCCGAGAAATTGTAGAGGATGCGGCCCCGCGCGCTGTTGACGGGGTTGGAGCCACGCGATTTCACGAGGCTCAAATCGTACAGCGCCTGGTGCGGCAGGAACGGCGCGGCGGCGGAAGCTTTCGCCGGTCCACCTACGATGGCGATGACGGCAAGCGAGGCAAGCAAGGCCCGGTGCGATCGATCCATGACATACCTCTGGGGATGACGAAGATTCGGCAGATTAGTGACCGCGCCATTGCGTCGCAACTGGGGCCGCTTCACAGAAACGTGCGAATTTTCGCTGATCTGAATGCACGTTCATGGTCGGCGTCGGCTCCCTTGCATGTGGCAGCGTGATGCGCGAAAGAAGCCGGACTGATCAAAAATTCATCAGGACCAATCATCAAAGCGGGGGCCGGACATGGCGGGCGCGATCGAACAGAAACTGGCGTCACTGGGCATCAAGCTGCACGAGGCCCCTACCCCCGTCGCGAACTATGTCGGCGTTGTCCGCACCGGCAACCTCTTGTTCGTTTCGGGCCAGGTCTGCTTCGACCCGGAGGGCAAGCTGATCGCCAAGGGCAAGCTCGGTGCCGGCGTCAGCATCGAGCAGGGCCAGGCGGCCGCGCGCGGCTGCGCCATCAATCTGATCGCGCAGGTCAAGGCGGCGGTCGGCGACCTCGACAAGGTGGTGCGCGTGGTGCGGCTCGGCGGCTTCATCAATTCAGCGTCCGACTTTCTCGATGGACCGAAGGTGCTGAACGGCGCCTCCGACCTGATGGTGGCGGTGTTCGGCGACAAGGGCCGCCACGCCCGCACCACCGTCGGCGTCGCCTCGCTGCCGGCCGACGCCTCGGTCGAGGTCGAAGGCCTGTTCGAGGTGGCCTGAGGCAAGGGGTAAGAGGCAGGACGTCGATGCGCACTCCGGATTGGCTCACCGCGCGGCCGGTCGCCCATCGCGGCCTGCACAATGCCGCGCGCGGCATCATCGAGAACATGCCGGCCGCCGCCGAAGGCGCGATCGGAGGCAATTTCGCCATCGAATGCGACATCCAGCTCACTTCCGACGGCGAAGCGATGGTGCATCACGACGATGAGCTCGGCCGCCTCACCGAAGGCAGCGGCGCGCTGCTGACGAAGACGGCTGCCGAGTTGAAGCAGGTGCGCTTCAAGGGCACCTCCGAGCGCATGATGACGCTGACCGATCTTTGCGACCTGGTCGCTGGCCGCGTGCCGATCGTGATCGAGGTGAAGAGCCATTTCGACGGTGACCGCAAGCTCGTGACGCGGATGGCCGAGGTGCTGTCGTCCTACAAGGGCCCCGCGGTCGGCATGTCCTTCGACCCGGACCAGGTCATGGCGCTGCGCGAGCTGCTCCCTTTGCGGCCGCATGGCGTCGTCGCCGAGCACGACTATACCGAAAAGGACTGGCCTGACGCCTCGCCGGCCCAGCGCCACGGGATGACGCATCTGCGCCACTTCTTCCGCACGCAGCCCGATTTCGTCGCCTACTGGGTCAACGAGCTGCCGTCGGCCGCGCCCTGGCTTGCGCGCAACCTGTTCAGCTGCCCGCTGCTGACCTGGACGGTGCGCACACCAGAGCAGCGCGCGCGCGCCGCGCGCTACGCCGATCAGATGATATTTGAAGGCTTTGTGCCGGGAACCTGACACGCCGGTCCGGCCTCTTGAAGTCTTGGGTGCAATGCACGATGTTTGGGGTGAAGTAGCAAAGAGCCTCATGGACTCTGCCGAAATTACCCTCGAAGCCGTGCCTTCCGTCGGCGATGTTCCCGCCGAGGAATGGAATGCCTGCGCCAACCCGGTGCCGGATCCGGACAGCCTGAATGGGTTGGATACCTTGGCCGGCTCCTGCCCGGCTTCAAAAGCCTATTATAACCCCTTCGTTTCGCATGCGTTTTTCTTGGCCGCCGAGCAATCCGGATCGGCCATTGCGCGCACCGGCTGGGGACCGCGGCATCTGCTGGCGAAAATTGACGACGAGGTCGTCGGCATCGTGCCCTGCTATCTGAAATCGCATTCGCAGGGCGAATATGTTTTCGACCGCGGCTGGGCCGATGCCTTTGAGCGTGCCGGCGGCCGCTATTACCCGAAGCTGCAATGCTCGGTTCCGTTCACGCCGGCGACCGGCCCGCGGCTTCTGATCCGCGATGGCGTCGATCGCAAGCAGATCGGCAATGCGCTCGCAGCCGGGCTGGTGGCGCTGTGCGATGTCAGCAAGGCCTCCTCCGCGCACGTCACCTTCGCGCCCGAGAGCGAAGCAAAATTTCTCGCCGAGCACGGCTTCCTGCGGCGGACCGACCAGCAGTTCCACTGGCACAACCAGGGTTTTGCGACCTTCGACGATTTCCTTTCCAGCCTCAATTCGCGCCACCGCAAGGCCATCAAGCGCGAGCGGCGCGAGGCGGTTGCGGCCGACATCACGATCCACTGGCTGACGGGCAAGGACATCACCGAAGACGCATGGGACGCGTTCTTCGCCTTCTACATGGAGACCGGCTCGCGCAAATGGGGCCGGCCCTACCTCACGCGTTCGTTCTTCTCGCTGATCGGCGAGAGCATGAGCGAGGACGTGCTCCTGGTGATGGCCAGGCGCAACGGCCGCTGGATCGCGGGTGCGATCAATTTCATCGGGTCGGATACGCTGTTCGGTCGCAACTGGGGTGCGATCGAGCACCACAACTTCCTGCATTTCGAGGTCTGCTACTACCAGGCGATCGATTTCGCGATCCAGCGCAGGCTGAAAGTCGTCGAGGCCGGCGCGCAGGGCGAGCACAAGCTGGCGCGCGGATATCTGCCGCACACCACCTACTCCGCGCACTACATCGCCGATTCCGATCTCCGCCGCGCGATCGCCGATTACCTCAAGCGCGAGCGCGCCTACGTCGCGGAAGCCGGCCGCGAACTCACCGAGCTCGGGCCGTTTCGGAAAGCCGCCGACGAGGCGCCTTGACCTTCGCGCGCCTGCGGTCGCCGCTGGCAGCGTGAAGGCACAGCGGTTGGGGCTTACGTCCAGGGCATCCCTCAAAAACAACCATTCGCGATTAGGTTGAATTGCGCTAAAATGCGTCGCATGCCGCCGGACGCCACGATCGGATTAAATGAGCGAAACTGAGCCCCCTTCCGAGCCAGCGGCTGCTGGGACGACGCATGAGGGTTTCCTGGCGTCAGCGGCGCGCAGACTCCGTTCAAAAACAATAAGCTATTGGATCAGTGCGATTGTGGTCCTGATTGTAGCAAGTGCAGGATCTCCATACATCTACGACTATTTGGGCCTCAAAACTGCACGTTCCGCTTTTTTTCAAGAACTTCTCGCCCTAGGACCGCGACCAACCGAGCCCCGTCAAATCAAAATTGTTCGCATCGAAGATGACGATTATTGGGAGGGCATCCTTGCCGGACGACAGCCGATCAAACGAGACTACGTTGCTAATTTGGTCCGCAAGCTCGTTTCCTTCAATGTCCATGTGATAGCGCTGGACTTCGATGTCCGACTTCCGAAACCCGATTCATTGAGTATCCAGGAAGAATATCAATCCGAGACACGCTTGCTGACGGATGCAATCAAAGCAGCAGCCAGGAACGGAAAGAAGATCGTGCTGGCAACGCCCGTGTCGTTCGCCGATGAGAGTAAGAAGATCTATCGGCGAGACTCAGATATCTATCAGGCCAGTGGGCTTTGCCTCAGTCAGGAAAAGGGCCCGACGGTCTGTTCGGGCCACCCGATCCGATCATAAGCAACGTGACCTGCGGATACATCGCGCTACCATATGACCCACTGCGTATTCCGCCGCCTATCCCGATGGTCGATGGCAGCGAACTGGACCCATTCGCGTTGGTGCTTGCCAGAGCGTTGAACCCGGAACTTATGTCTCGGCTTATGCTCAGGAAAAAGGAACTCGGCTATCTGAACTTCATTACCCACGACACTTTTGCGCAAATGAACACCTTGTTCTCCGCCCGAGCGGTGCGGCTTGGAACCATCGACCCGGGAGCGCTCGATTCGAAAGCCGTTATTGTTGGGGGCGACTGGTCCGTTTATGCTTCCGGCAGGGGCCCTACCACCGATCTGCATAAGTCGCCCGTCGGCGACATGGTGGGGGTCGAGTTGCATGCAAATTTTGCGGAGGCTTTTCTTGATTCCCGGGTATTTGGGGCCGTTTCCCCAGAGGTACTCGACGTATCTGAAATCATATTCGGAATTTTTGCCGCGATCGTACTCGCTGTCATTCCCCACATTTGGGGGAAAGTCATCGGATTATTCCTGCTCATGGCTGCGATGTTTGGTATTTCAGCCTTCGCGCTAGCCGCGTTTGGCGTTTTTTTCGATGCCTTCGTGCCATTGGTCGGGCTTGGGATACACGCGCTATACGAGAGCTATGCAGGCCATTCGGATACCGAGCAGCCCGGACACGCCTGATTTTCTTTTCGACAACTTCTTGTTGTAGAGGGAAATTTTGTTGCACGCATTGTGGGGAGGGCTTCGTGTCAAAGAGAACCATCACCTGCGCCTGTATGCTTGCTGCCCTTCTGGGTAGCGCAAGCACACTCGGCGCCCAGGAAACTCGCAAGCCCGGTGGGGGAGTGATCAACCCCGATGACTCCGGAGGCGCGCGGCATCACATGAACAAGACTGGCGATAGCGCGCAAAAAGCTAAGATGTCGAAGGATACGTTGTCAAAAAAAGACGCAATAAAAAAATGATCAAAATCAAAATGGATAAGTGTCGCGGGAGTGAGCATCGCTGATCCCGACCTTCGCCGCGCGATCGCCGATTGCCTCAAGCGCGATCGCGCCTACGTCGGAGCAGCCGGCCGCGAGCTCGCCGAGGTCGATCCGTTCCAGAAAGTCGCCGACGAGGCGCCTTGACCTCGGGTCGATGGCGGTGTGAGAAGAAGAAAAGCCCGGGAGACCCGCCATGACCGCCTATGACAGCAGCAACCCATTCGCAAAGATCCTGCGCGGCGAGTTTCCCTGCTACAAGGTCTATGAGGACGAGCATGTGCTGGCCTTTCTCGACATCATGCCGCGCGTGCCCGGCCACACGCTGGTGATCCCGAAGGCCCCCGCCCGCAACATCCTCGACATCAAGGTCGAGGACTATCTGCGCGTCGCGCGCGCGACCCACAAGATCGCCGCCGCCGCGAAGCAGGCGTTCAACGCGGACGGCGTCACCATCCAGCAATTCAATGAGCCGTCCGGCGGACAGGTGGTGTTTCACCTGCACGTCCACGTGATGCCGCGCCATGACGGCGTAGCGATGCTGCCGCCCGCAAGCCGCAAGGAAGACGTCAAGGTGCTGGAGGACAACGCGACCAAGCTCGCGGCGGCGCTGAAGTAGCAGCTCACTCCGTCTCGAAATCGCCGGCCTGGGGCGGCGCCAGCGGGGTGAACTCGCAACGGTCGGGCTTGATGTCAAGCAGCGGCGTGCCGTCGAGGCAGTCGAGGCCGCGCACCAGCACCGTGTTGCCCTCGATGGCGACGAATTTCACGATCGAGGTCGCAATCGGGTTCGGCCGCACCGGCGAGCGCAGCGAGAAGGTGCCGCGGGTATTCTTGTTGTTTTTCGGGCTCTGCAGCACGAGATCGCGGCGCGACTCGTGCAGCCAGTAGATCACCTCGAGATTGGAATAGAAATCGACGCCCTTGATGGCGGGCACCCAGGGCTCGAACACTTCGAGCCGGCAGATCGGGCCGTCGTGACGGCCCTGCCGCGGCGTCATCAGCCGCGAGGTCCAGGGCGTGCGGATGCGGCCGATGAAGATCAGCCCGGCATCCTCTGCCGCCGGCACCTCGACGGAGAGCTCGCCTTCGCGGATTTCGTTTTCTCGTACCATTGCCTCTAGTCCAGCGAGAAATTCAACTTCTTGACCACGCCCGACCAGCGCGCGCGGTCCGCCTCCATGAACGCCTTGATCTCCGCCTCGCTGCGCGGCCGCTGCGGCCAGAAGCCGACCTTGGTCAGCGAAGCCCGGAACGTCTCGTCGTTCAGTGCGCGATTGAAGCTGGCAGTGATTGTCTGCACAGCCTCCGGCGGCATCTTGGTCGGCGCGGCGATACCATACCAGACGCTGACGCGGTAGTCGGGATAACCGCTTTCGGCGATCGTCGGCAGATCCGCCGGATCAGCGATGCGCTCGGCCGAGCTGACCGCAAGGGCCCGCACCAATCCCGCCTTGGCCGGCGGCAGCGAGATGCCGACGGTTTCGAACATCAGCTGGATGTGACCCGCGAGCAGATCGGTCAACGCGGCGCCTGCCCCCTTGTAGGGCACATGGGTCATCTCGACCCCGGACATCTGCTTGAACATCTCGCCTGCGAGCTGGCCGATGCTGCCGGCGCCGGCCGAGCCGAAATAGAGCTTGCCCGGATTCTGCTTCGCATAGGCCACAAACTCGGCAACCGTCTTGGCCGGTATGGACGGATGAACGATCATGATCATCGGCAGATCGGTGAGAACCGCCAAGACCCGAAGCTCGCGGTCGGGATCATAGGCGAGCTTCTTGTAGAGCTGCTGGTTGAGCAGGACCACCGACGACGTCGTGAACAGCAGCGTGTAGCCGTCGGGTTCGGCATGGGCGACGACCTCGGCGCCGATGGCCCCCTGCGCCCCACCCTTGTTCTCGACGATCACGGTCTGCTTCAGGTCGCGCCCGACATAGTCGGCGAACAGACGGGCCTGCGCGTCCGTCGGGCCGCCCGCGACGTAAGGCACGATCAGCCTGATCGGGCGGTTCGGATAATCGGCGGCGTGCGATGCCGTTACTGCCGCAAACATGGCTGTGAAAAAAAGACACGGCACGGCCCAGTTCTTCCGCATGGCGTTTCCCCTATGTTTCTTATTGGGGACCAGCCTAACCTAAACCCGGGACGCTGCAATGGGCTCAGCCGGGCCACCATCTGCCGGCGAGCATGACGATCTCACCGCAGACGACGCCGGCAAAGATCGACCGCCGCGTCAGCATGAAGGCGGCAAAGCCCGCGACCAGCGCGCCATAGCGGAGCGAAGCGGGAACGCTCGCGAGCGCCCCCGGCGGCTCAACCAGGATTTGCGCGATGACACCGGCGAGGATCGCGGTTGCGACCGCCTTGACCCACATCAGGAGGTCAGAGCCCTCATCGAGCCCGCTGCCGAGCCACAGGCCCAGCATGCGCCAGAACTGGTTGGGGATGACGCCCGCCAGCACGAGCACCACCAGCGCGTGCCAGTCGCCGATGAAGTCGCGCATAAAATCGCTCATGGCGCCTCTCGCCATTTGTGGACACCATAGGCAATGGTCCCCGCCACCACGCCGCTGACGAGGATGTCGAGGCCGCTGTTCATCAGTGCCGCCACGGGATAGAGCACGAGCCCCAGCACCAGCGCCAGGATGTCCGCTAGCGTCCGGGAATTGCGCGCGGTCGAGAACAGGAATGCCAGCGGCGTCAGGAGCAGGATCGCGGAAGCCAAAGTCTGCGACAGATTGGCGGCGAGCTCATAGCCGATGATGGTCGCGGTGAGACCAATGCTCATCAGCCCGCAGCCGAGCCCATGGATGAAGGCGACGCGGCGCTCGCGCGGCACATGCGGCAGGAAGCGGTAGCATTCGACCCAGAGCGTCACCGCGGTGAAATGCGCGACCAGCACCAGATGGCGCCGCTTGGTCTTTTCGGTGCGCATCAACGGCAACACTGCCACCACCATCGGAAACAGGCGGATGGCGCTTACCGTTACAGCGATCGCCGATTGCACGATGCTGGCGCCGGAAGCGAGCGTCGTGATCAGGATGATCTGCGCGGGTCCGGCCCACACCAGGACTGTCGCGAGGATCGCCCACAACAGCGAAAACTGCGCCTCATGCGACAGCGCGCCGATGCCGATATAGGTGACGAACAGGACAGCCGAGAGGATGGTGGCGCTGATCGCGCTCATGCCCCACGCAAAGGCGCGCAGCGTGCTATTCCATTGCGGTGAATCGAGCGGCGGAAGCCTCATGGAGGCGCATGTCGGGGATGATGGGCGCTTGCGTCAAGCGCGATTGCGGTCTGCGGCCCTGCGCGACGCGCAGCCACCCTAGCCCCGCACAAAGATGTTCTTCAGCACAAAACACGCTCCGCCCGCTTTCCGGATGCGATTGCAGAGATCGTCCGCCTCGGCCCTCGTGTCGGCGCCGAATCGCACCTGGTAGAACGCGTGGCTCCCACGCGTGTGATTGACCGAGCTCAGAATACTCGGATCGCGATCGCCGATCACGGCGCTCAGGTTCTTGACCGCGCGCGAATACATCGCGAGCGCCTTGTTGCGATCGAAGCCGGCGGCGAGCTGCACGCCCCAGATCTTGGCGGCGGCCAGTTGCACGTGCTGTTCAAGC
The DNA here is from genome assembly GCA_035487555.1 of Bradyrhizobium sp. Lineage (GTDB taxonomy): Bacteria > Pseudomonadota > Alphaproteobacteria > Rhizobiales > Xanthobacteraceae > Bradyrhizobium. The sequence goes on from DATHMA010000031.1 coordinate 31,434, forward strand.
TCGGTGATGAACGGGCTCGGCGCATGCTTGAGCAGCGCCATCAGGTCGTGGCAGGTGGTTGGCGGGGCGCTCTCCGGCATCTTGCCGCCCTTGCCGGCCTTGGCCCAGTTCTCGATGGAAGAGCCGGTGATGACGGAGACATAGTTGCGGGTCTCGTACGGCATTCCCCCGGTGCCAGCCAGCCATTCCTGCACCCGCCGCGGACCCGCGTTGTAGGCAGCGGCCGCCAGCCCGAGATTGCCAAACTGGTCGCGCAACTCGGCCAGAAACTCCGCCGATTTCGGCAGGGCCTGCACGGGATTGAAGGGATCAAGGAGCCCGCGCTCGCTCGCCGTCCCCGGCATGAACTGCGCTATCCCCTGCGCACGGCTCCCGGAGCGGGTCATCGGACCGACGGCGTTGGACTGGAAGCGGCTCTCCTGCCAGATGACGCGGGCAAAGAACTCCAGTGGCAGGCCATTTGCCCGCGCCGCGGACTCGATCATCAAGCAGATGGCGTCGGCGGTACTACTATCCGCATTGCCCTGGATCGGAGCCTGCGGAATTGCCAGTTCTTCGACGCTGGGGTGCACATAACGCGACGGATCGGATGCGGGCGCTGCATCCTCGGCGAACGCCGGCATCGCGGCCAGCAGCACCGCAAGCGCTCCAACAATCCCGCCAAGGACAACGCCTGATCGCATCGCGTTCCGCTGTCTGCCGCAAAGCCCATCATCCTACGTAGTCGAGAACGATGGCATGCGTAAGAGAGCGGAACGCGCGGAACCTTGTCGCTGCGGAGTTTGGCCGCAGTTAAGCGGTCACGGTTTCGATAGCGGCAAGCATACCGGTCCTGGGGTGACAACCCTGATATTCGAAGAATTGCTCTTCCGCCGTCGCGACCGTCACTTCATGGTAAAGTCGAAGCTTGGCCGCTGGCCCCAGCGTCGACAGATATTTCATCGCCGCGCCAAATATCCGGACATGGGTGGGGTGCGATTCCGCCCAGCGCTCGAGGGTGGCGAGGCTCTTCCACCAGCTCTGCCCGTAGGACTTCTCCGTCGGCCGGCCATCCGCATCCAGGACACGCATATAGCGGTTGGCGTAGCAGCCGATCGGCACGCCCTCGTCGCGCAGGAAGTCCATGCCCTCCCGCAGCACCGGCTCGACGTCATCGAGATACATCTTGCGCTCAGATGCCTCGGTGTCGCTCCAGTCCTGGCCGGAGCGGATCAGGCAGAGATTGTCATGGGCGACAACGCGCAGCCGCGAGCCGTCGCGAACAAGCGAAGGTGCTCCGCGCGGCGCCATCTCGTCGGTTTGCGAGAGCGGAATGCGATCGCGCATGCCGCCCCAATAGGCGTGCTCCAGCACCTCGCCGCTCATCCCGTCAGCGAGGACAGCCACGCCTTCGGGTCGGCCGAGCGAGGAAAACAGCGTCTCATAGCGGGCAACGCCCGGCCGCAGCACCTCGATGAATCGACCGATGCCCTCGCCGGTCGCGCCGGTCCAGGATTCCCGCGCCGGCCCAAACCATCTGTCGAAGCGCGCGACATCGTCCCAATAGGCGACCGATACGACATTCGAAAAGCCGGCCTGATCGACATAGGACGCGCGATCCCAATGCGTGGGACCGTCGGCGCCGGCAAAGCGCTTGGCGATCTCGCCGAGCGAGCGCGCCGCTTCGGCTGGCGCGTCGCCGCGATATTGCAGGCCGAAATAGGCCATGACGACCTGGCTCACCGTCGGCTTGTGGCGCGCCACAAAGGATGGATAAGGCGGACGATAATCGTCCGGGACGCGCCGGTGACGCGAGCGCGCGGTCGTCAGGTGCGGAGGGATGGCGGATTCCATGGCATCCCTCCCCTACGCAGCCTGACCCGGCCGCATCGGCACGACTTCCGCTTCCTCCTCGACCGGGTCAGCGCTGTCGACCGGAAGCGCGAATGGCTCGACCCGCCGCTGGGGCTTCTTGTTGAGGAGGAGCCGCGTCACGTCGGGCCGCGAATAATGTCCGGCGGGATCAGCGGCGTTCTTGGCGACGCCGATGGCGCCGAGATCGATCTCCGCGATCAGCAGACCCTCCTGCTCCGGCGGCAGCTTCTCGACGATCGAGCTGCCGTCCGGTCCATAGATCGCGGCATGTCCACCGCCGACATGGAGCAGCGCATGCTTGTCGGGACGATCGCAGAGCTCATCGATCATGGCTTGCGAGACGGTCGCACACGGCGCCAGTACGAAGCACGAGCCCTCGACCGCATAGACGCGCGAGGCGGCGTTGTTGACTTCGGCGCCGAGCGCCGGCGCAAAGGGATCGTAGAGCGAGAAGCTCGGCCACGCCGCGACATGGACCTGCTCGTTCTGGGCGTACATGGCGTATTTCGACAGCGGCTGCAGGTGCTCCCAGCAGCATAGCGCGCCGAGCCGGCCGATGTCCGACCGTTCGTGCACCGCGAGGTCACTGCCGTCGCCCTCGCCATAGACGGTGCGTTCGGCATGGGTCGGCCGCAGCTTGCGGCGCTTAGCGATGGTTTCGCCATCGGGACCGATCAGCCATTGCGCGAGATAGAGGCTGCCGCCGTCCCGCTCCGACAGGCCGATCACGGCCGTGAGCTTCGCCTTGCGGACCGCCTCGCGCAGCTTCTCCGCCTGCGGACTGGCGTAGGAGAGCGAGTTGTCGAAATAGCGCTGCACAAAGCCGCGGCCGATCGCCCATGCCGGCGAATCCAGCCAGATGTACCAGGGGTAGCCGGGGATGAAGGCCTCCGGGAACGCGATCAGCTTGGCGCCCTTGGCGGCAGCTTCCTCGATCAAGGCAATGGTCTTTTTGATCGAAGCGTCCAGATCAAGCCATGCCGGCGCCGCCTGTACCACCGCAACCCGGTATTTCGGATGTTCCAGTCCCATCGCAGCCTCCATCGTTTCCTGTCCCGGCGCGGCCGGCAGGACGTTTCCTGTTGATCGGCGCCGACGTCCGATGCAGTCTGTTTTGCCGGGATGCGAACGAGTGCGCTCGACTGCCAAGGAACAAAAATTCGACTGCCGCGAAAAGCGGCCCACAGCGGCGCGGTTCGGATGTGATGACTTGCAGCATCGATGTGATGGGAGCGGACGATGCCGATCCAGTTCACGACAGAGGGCGTGCCGGGAAGCCGGCGATTGGCGCTTTGGCAGGATATCGTCTGCGACGTCTATGTGCAGCTCGACTGCAAGTCCGATCTCGGCAGCACCTTTGCCGGATCTGTGACACGCGCAAAGCTTGGCCAGACGACCTGTTCGGAAGTCTCCTCACAGCGCCAGCACGTCTTCCGCACGCCTTCGCGGATCGCCCGTGCGCATGAGGAATTTTTCCTGATCGCGCTCGGCAAGCACGGCGTCGGCGGCGTCGTGCAGGACGGCCGCGAGACCCTGATCCGCCCCGGCGAGTTCGCGATCTACGACACCACGCGTCCCTACGAACTGCATTTCGACGACGCCTTCACGCAGACGATCCTGCAGGTGCCACGCGACATGCTGCGGCGGCGGATCGCGGGAACGGAAGCCCTGACCGCGATCGCCTTCGGCGGCGATCGCCCCCTACAGAAGCTTGCGCATGACTTCGTCTATCAGCTTTGCCAGAGCGCCGATCGGATCGACCCGGAGCATGGCATCCGCCTGTCCGAGCAGGCCGTAGACCTGGTCGCGATGGCCATGAGCGAGAGGCTCGACGGCCAGCCGTTGTCCTCCTCGACCCATCGTTCCGCGCTGCTCTATCGGCTGAAAGCGCATATTCGCGCCCACCTCGCCGATCCCGAGCTCTGCCTTGCGACCACCGCTACCGCGCTCAGGATATCGCCGCGCTACGTCAACGACCTGCTCTCGGATGAGAACACCTCGTTCCAGCGTCATGTGCTGGCCGAGCGTCTGGCGCATTGCGAGCGCGATCTGTGCTCGCCGATGCTGGCGCATCGCCATGTCAGCGAAATCGCCTTTGCCTGGGGCTTTAACGACCTATCGCATTTCGGCCGGGTGTTTCGCGAGCATTACGGCATGTCGCCCAGGGACTGGCGGCAGAGCAAGCTGCCGCATTAAGGATGCCGCTGCCTCGAACGCACGCCGCAAACCCGCCCGCCTTTTGCCGAAAAGCCGTACGGATTAATTTACGTTAACGCGACATCAGCGTTCCCGCAGCCTTCTCATTCGGCGCAGGCCGCGTAGAGTCCTTTCAAATTGGTGGAGGAAGCGATGCAGGATCGGCGCGAGAGCGTGCGCGACAAGGTATTTCTCGGGGGCGTGGCCGAAATCAACCAGGCTGGCTCAAGGATGGATTGCGTGGTGCGCGATTTCAGCGACAGCGGCGCCTGCGTCGAGTTCGATTCCGCGAAACCAATTCCCGAACAGGTGAACCTGACCATCTCCCGCAAGGGCCGCTCCTACCTCGCGCGCGCGATCTGGCGGCAGGCCAACCGCGTCGGCCTTGCCTTCCTCACCATGATCACCGACGCCCCCGAGAGCGATCTCGACGCGCGCCTGCGCCGCAGCGAGAAGAAGAAGCGCCAGCTTCAGCGCCGCATCAACCAGCTGCTCGGCGAAGGCTGAAAATTAGCCGAGCATTCCCCAAGCGACACGATCTCAGCGCCACGTAACGAGATTAAGCGCAAGTGTGACGGCCCCAACGAGGATGAGACTGACCGCCCAGGTCGCCTCCAGATTGAACCAACTCCGCGCCACGAATTTCAGGCCGAGATAGCGATAGACCAGCCACGCCAAGAGTCCACCAGCGGCGATCATCGCGACGACATGAACCAAGGCGACTAATGCGGCCATGCCGAGGTTTGCCTCGACTGGAGGGCCCGCCATTTCCCGACCTGAGGCGGGCGTCGCGCATAGACCCAGATAGATCGGCACCAGCATCAATCCGGCCCCGTGCGCGATCGCGATCGCAAACGACCAGATTCCTAGTTGCGTCGGCGGTATTCTCGCCAGCGCTCGCGGATGGCGACGCTGAAACAGCCGGTAGATTCCGAACGCGATGACGAGGAGAGCGGCCGCGATCTGGATCGGATGTTGCCACTGCACGATCGCAAGCAACATCGCGAATGGCAGGAACATCAGCAGCAATGCCAGGAGATGCCCGACCGAGAGCGGCCAAAGCGCCGCGAACAGGGCGCGCGGACTTCCCTGCATCAGACCTGCGGAAACCGCGAGCGGCCAGCCCATTCCCGGATTGATCCCGTGATAGAGGCCGCTTGCGATCACCGCCAGCCAGAGCAATGCCGGCGTCCACTCTGCCCCGCTCAATGATGGGCCGACGGGTAGCAGAATGAATCCGTCGAACAGTCGCCGCCCTCGAGCCGGATTTGGTGGGCGCGGTATCCGTCCGGGAAGGCCACGAAGTAATCCTTGTTGAGCTCGAGCCCGCCATTTGGTCCGACCTCGGCCATGACTTCGACGCCCGGCACCCCGTCCGGATAGAACTGGTCATCCCACGTTGAATAAAGCGAGTTGGTCCAGTAGACCCGTTTGCCGTCCCGGCTGATCTCGACCATCTGCGGGCCACCCGCAAAGGGCTTGCCATTGCTATGCGCCGTGCGGCGAGCGATGCCTCCGATGTGCACGGACCCCGCAAGCTTTGGCTTTCTGGGATCGCTGACGTCGTACTGGCGCATCTCGCCGGTGCCCCAGCAGGACACGTAGAGAAACCGGTCATCCATCGAGAGGTCGATGTCGGACACCAGCGGCGGCACAGCGCCAAACCCTTGCAGAAGCGGCGGCAGCTTCTCCTTTGGCGCAGGCTCGGGTGGGATTGCCGCCGTCTTCTCGGCGTGGAATTTTCCGTCTTCGCGCCACCACGTCCAGATGGACGCTTCCAGATTGGTCGTATCGACCACGACACCGACGAAGCCATGCTCGCGAACCGGATCGTGTGCGGGCCGCACCTCCAGCGCCATCTGATGGTTGGCGCCGAGATCGATGGTTTGTGCGTGACGCCGCTCCCTCAAGTTCCAGAAATGGAGCCGGTGGCCGTATTTGTTGGCGAGAAGGTCTTCCGCAACAATCCCCTTCTCGAACTGCGGCGGCAGCGCCCATTCACTGCTCACCATGTAGTCGCGCGGCAAGTTCCACCAGAAATCATAATGCAGCTTCTGCGGGCCGCGATCGATTTCCCAGCGCCCGAGCACCTCGAACGTCTCGCAATCCATGATGAAGATGCCGGGCGGTCCATCGGTGCCGTCCTTCCCTCCACCGCCCAGTGTGCTGACGTAAATGCCTTCGGGACCGCAATGGATCGTATGCGGCCGCGAGTAGCCGGTCTTCCTGAACACTTCCTCAGGCTCGATGATCTTGTGGATCTGCGGTTTGGCCGGATCGGGTTTTGTATCCACGATGTAGATGCGGGAAGATCGCAGTCCCGGAATGACGAGATAGCGTCGCTCGACGAAGGCGTGGCCGGCAAGCGGCGACAATGCCGACGAGCAGGCATTCCAGCCGAAATGATGAAACTCGTCGCCTTTGTTCGGCATGGTGAGGGTGTGAACGACCTGACCGTAAGTTGGCGAAGCCGGCTTTGTGTCGATGACAGCCAATGCATCGGGCCTGGAGAAATCCGGGCTCAGCAGCAAGGTGTAGGCGAAGTTTTCCGGCGGAGCTTCCATCGCAAGCCTGGGCGATGGGTAGAACGTGGGATCCGGCCTTATCGTCATGGGACTGCCCTCTCAGTTTGCGTCGACTTCTCGTCAACTCGGCCTCGGAGCAATGAGCGAAGATATGCGGGCCCGTTGACCAGGTCGGCGGGATCAGCTCGCTCAGTACCGTACGTCGTCGCGCCGCTTTGCGAAACTGAAATGGATTTGATCGCGTGGTCCTCATTGTCGCAGCGCGGTGAAGTCTGAAAATTGGCCAAATTTAGCCCATCGTTGGCGTTGACCGCGACGCGGGAATGCGGACAGTGGTCGGCATGCGGTTTGTCCTTCTCTTCTACGTGCCTCCCCTCTCCAAATTGATCCGAAGCGCCGCGGCGTTCCTCTGCACCGCGGTGCTGATGCTGTCGGCTGTTCCGGCGGTAGCGCAGGTGACGTGGCGGATGACCACCGAATATCCGGAGAACAACATCTCCGGAATTGGCCTCGTCACCTTCGCAAAGCTTGTCGCCGCGCGTACCGATAGCTTCGTCACGGCGACGCCGGCGTTCGACAATGAGCTGAAGATCACCTCGGGCAACATGCCGCGCGCGGCGCTCGATGGACGTATTGCCGGCGGCGATGCCTTTGCCGGCGCGCTTTCTTCCCTGAACGCGATATTTGGCCTGCCGACGCTGCCCTTTGTCATGCAATCGATCGAGGTCGCACATACCGCCAATGCCCGCGCGCGGCCGCTATATGAGAAGGCGTTCGCCGCGCAAGGACTGACGCTGCTCTATCTCACGATCTGGCCGTCGACCGGCCTGTGGTCGGATCGTCCGCTCGCGGGAGCCGATGACCTTCCAACCCTGTCGCTGCGGACCTACGACGACAGCTCGACCGAAATCATGCGCGCGGCCGGCGCGAACGCGCAATTCCTGCCGATGGACGCGGCGATCGCGGGCCTGAAAGAGCATAGGCTCAACGCATTCCTCACCTCGGGCGACGGCGGCGCGGGGCGCAAGCTGTGGGATTTCTTGCCCTACTTCACGCCGATCAATTATGCGATGCCGGTCTCGCTGGCCTTCGTTCGCACCGAGCTGTTCGCCGCACTTCCGCAAGCGACCCAGAGCCAGGTGCTGGCCGCGGCCGCGGAAACCGAACAGCGCCAGTTCGAGCTGTTGGCACACAGAACGAACGAGAATTACGCGCGCATGCGCGAGAACGGCGTCCATATCGCCGACAGCGCGCCCGCCTCCGTGAACGAAGCCCTGAGGAAGGCGGCAAGCGGTCCCGTCGCGGCCTGGAAAGCCCGAGTAGGCAGCGATGCGGCCGGCATCGTGGAGTGGGCGATCGGCCAATAAGGCCGGATTGTCGCTCGCGCATACCATCCACGCGGCTGTTGGAACCTCCATCACCCTGCCCGGTTTGCGCTGTAGCCGCTATCGCAGCGCAGGAATCATCTGATCATGCCGCGGAAGATGCCGGACACCGTTGTCGAACATGCCGACGGCCTGCCGCTGCCACAGCGCTATTGGGCTATCCTGACGATTGCGCTCGGCATCACGATGTCTGTCATCGACGGCGCCATCGCCAATGTGGCGCTGCCGACAATTGCCGTCGATCTCAACGCGAGCCCCTCCTTCTCGATCTGGATCGTCAACAGCTATCAGCTTGCGATCACCATCTCGCTCTTGCCGCTGGCCTCCCTCGGCGAGATCATCGGCTATCGGCGCGTCTATCTCGCAGGACTGTTGCTGTTCACGTTGGCCTCCGCGTTCTGCGCGCTGGCGCACACTCTGGTATTGCTCACGGTAGCGCGGATCATCCAGGGTTTTGGCGCGGCCGGCATCATGAGCGTCAACGCCGCGCTGGTGCGTTACACCTATCCACGGGTACAGCTCGGCCGCGGCATCGGTATCAATGCGATGGTGGTCGCGGTCTCGGCTGCCGTCGGCCCGACGGTTGCGGCCGGCATCCTGGCCGTGGCGACCTGGCCGTTTCTGTTTGCCATCAACGTGCCGCTCGGCATCGCCGCGCTGGCGCTTGGCTGGCGCTGCCTGCCCCACACCAACCCAGCTGATCACGCCTTCGACTGGCAAAGCGCAGGCCTGAGCGCCGTGACCTTCGGCGTCGGCATCGCCGCCATCGATAGCGTCGGCCATGGCGAGCCGGTCGTGACCTGGCTGGCGCAGTTCGCGGTCGCATTGATCGCGGGTGCCACGCTGATCTGGCGTGAGACGCACATGACTGAACCGCCCCTGCTACCGGTCGACCTGCTGCGCATTCCCATCTTTGCGCTGTCGATCGCGACCTCGATAGCTTCGTTCTGCGCCCAGATGCTCGCCTTCGTCGCCATTCCCTTCTATCTGCAACAGCGCTTCGGCTATTCGGCCGTGGAGATGGGGCTATTGATCACGCCGTGGCCGCTTGCGGTTGCGATCGCAGCACCAATCGCCGGGCGGCTGGTCGAACGATATCCCGCAGGACTGCTGGGCGGGATTGGGCTCCTGTTGTTCGCGTTCGGGCTCGGCTCGCTCGCCCTTCTGCCGGCGAGCCCTGCCGTGATCGACGTGGTCTGGCGGATGGCGCTGGCCGGCGCCGGCTTCGGCCTGTTCCAGACCCCCAATAACCGCACCATGATCGCTGCCGCCCCGCGCGAACGCTCGGGCGGCGCCAGCGGGATGCTTGGCACGGCACGGCTCCTGGGCCAGACGACGGGCGCCGCGCTGGTCGCGCTGTTCCTTGCACGCTGGCCCGACGAAGGTACGCAGGTATCGCTGCTCGCAGGCGTCGGTTTCGCGACGCTGGGGGCCTGTCTCAGCATGCTCCGATTGTCGGAGACCGGCCGGCGCGGCGCCGAACGGGTACGCATCCATGACGGTCAGCGCCTGAGGGGCGAATAGACTGAGAGCACAAAAAAGAAGGCCGGCTTAACCAAGCCGGCCTTCCCTATTTCGATTGAACAGTCGCTCACGCCTTGACCAGCGGTCCCTTCGAGGCCGGGCCCCTGGAGCCGCCGCCCCCGTTGGGGCCGCTCGGCTTCGGCGGCTTGCGCTTGCGCGACACCGGCAGCTTTTCCGGCTTCGGCGTGACCGGGCCTTCGACGAACTCGAAGCCGATCTTCTCCTTCGCCGGCTCTCCATCAGCCTCGTCCTTGACCAGCACAACGCGGACATGGCCGCCGCCCTTGAGCTTGCCGAACAGCACCTCGTCCGCCAGCGGCTTCTTGATGTGCTCCTGGATCACCCGCGCCATCGGGCGGGCGCCCATCTGCTCGTCATAGCCGTGCTGGATCAGCCAGGCCTTGGCGGGCTCGGACAGCTCGATGGTGACGTCGCGGTCGGCAAGCTGCGCCTCGAGCTGAAGCACGAACTTCTCGACCACCATGCCGATGACATCGGCATTGAGGTGCGCGAACGACACGATCGCATCGAGCCGGTTGCGGAACTCGGGTGCGAACTGCCGGTTGATCGCCTCGTGATCGTCGCCTTCCCGCTTGTTGCGGGTGAAGCCGAACGCCTGCCTTGCAAGATCGGCGGCGCCCGCATTCGTGGTCATGATCAGGATGACGTTGCGGAAGTTGACCTGCTTGCCGTTATGGTCGGTGAGACGGCCGTGATCCATGATCTGGAGCAGCACGTTGTAGAGATCAGGATGCGCCTTCTCGATTTCGTCGAGCAGCACCACGCAATGCGGATGCTGGTCGACGCCGTCGGTGAGCAGGCCGCCCTGGTCGAAGCCGACATAGCCGGGAGGCGCGCCGATCAGGCGCGACACCGTGTGCCGCTCCATGTATTCGGACATGTCGAAGCGCAGCAGCTCCACGCCGAGCGAGGCGGCAAGCTGTTTTGCGACTTCGGTCTTGCCGACGCCGGTGGGGCCCGAGAACAGGTAGCAGCCGATCGGCTTCTCCGGCTCGCGCAAGCCGGCGCGCGCCAGCTTGATCGAGGCCGACAGCGAGTCGATGGCTTTATCCTGGCCGAACACGACGCGCTTCAAGGTCTGCTCGAGATGCTTGAGCACCTCGGCGTCATCCTTCGACACGCTCTTTGGCGGAATCCGCGCCATGGTCGCGATCGTGGTCTCGATTTCCTTGATGCCGATGGTCTTCTTGCGCTTGTTCTCGGAGACCAGCATCTGCGCCGCACCTGACTCGTCGATCACATCGATCGCCTTGTCCGGCAGCTTGCGGTCGTGGATGTAGCGCGAGGAGAGCTGCACCGCAGCTTCGATCGCCTCATTGGTGTATTTGAGGCGATGATAGTCCTCGAAATACGGCTTGAGGCCCTTGAGGATCGCAATCGCGTCCTCGACCGTCGGCTCGTTGATGTCGATCTTCTGGAAGCGCCGCACCAGCGCGCGGTCCTTCTCGAAGTGCTGACGGTATTCCTTGTAGGTGGTCGAGCCCATGCAGCGGATCGTGCCCGAAGCGAGCGCGGGCTTGAGCAGGTTCGACGCATCCATGGCGCCGCCGGAGGTGGCCCCTGCCCCGATCACGGTGTGGATCTCGTCGATGAACAGGATGGCGTTCGGATGCGCCTCCAGTTCCTTCAGGACCTGCTTCAACCGCTCCTCGAAATCGCCGCGGTAACGCGTGCCCGCGAGCAGCGTTCCCATGTCCAGCGAGAACACGGTCGCAGCCGCCAGGACTTCCGGCACCTCGCTGTCGACGATGCGCTTGGCGAGCCCTTCAGCGATCGCGGTCTTGCCGACGCCGGCTTCACCGACGAACAGCGGATTGTTCTTCTGCCGGCGGCAGAGCACCTGGATGGCGCGGTTGATTTCGGAATTGCGGCCGATGACCGGATCGATCTTGCCGTCACGGGCCTTCTTGTTAAGGTTGACGCAATAGGTCTCGAGCGCTTCGCCCTTCTTCTTGGCGTCGTCGTTACCCTTGGTCTCGGTCTCCTCGTCGACGCCGCGCACGGGCCGCGCTTCGGAGACGCCCGGCCGCTTCGCGATGCCGTGGCTGATGTAGTTGACCGCGTCATAGCGCGTCATGTCCTGCTCCTGCAGGAAATAGGCGGCATGACTCTCGCGCTCGGCGAAGATCGCGATCAGGACGTTGGCGCCGGTCACTTCCTCGCGACCGGACGACTGCACATGGATGACGGCGCGCTGGATCACGCGCTGGAAACCGGCCGTCGGCTTGGCGTCATCCGCCCCGTCCGTGACCAGATTTTCGAATTCGGTTTCGAGATAATTGACGAGGCTCGTGCGCAGCTTGTCGAGATCGACGCTGCAAGCCCGCATCACCGCCGCTGCATCGGAGTCATCGATCAGCGACAGCAACAGATGTTCGAGCGTCGCATATTGGTGATGACGCTCGTTAGCAATCGCCAGCGCACGATGCAGGGATTGTTCTAGGCTCTGCGAAAAAGTCGGCATTCGTGTCCTCTTGGCCCCCGGCCATCATGATCGCCGTTGCCCCGTGGTGCAACAACAACCTTTGTCACATATAGTTATACCCAGCCGTCGCGGAAGACCGGTTCCGCGACTTGCGTACCAACGCGTTGACCGCATTTTCGATGCAAAACCCGTTCCCATTCGGGCGGGCGAAGACAGCAGACCCGTATTTTTCCGGCGTGCAGCTACTTCTTTTCCATCACGCATTGCAGCGGATGCTGGTGCTTGCGCGCGAAATCCATCACCTGCGTCACCTTGGTCTCGGCGATCTCGTAGGTGAACACGCCGCACTCGCCGATGCCATGGTGATGCACGTGAAGCATGATCTTGGTGGCGGCCTCCACGTCCTTCTGGAAGAACTTCTCTAAAACATGGACGACGAATTCCATCGGCGTGTAATCGTCGTTCAGAATCAAAACGCGATAGAGATTCGGCCGCTTGGTCTTCGGCTTGACCTTGGTGATGACGGAAGTCGTGGGCCCGGACGGACCGGTGGAGCGATTTTCGTCATTGCCCATTCGAGGGCGCAGCCGACCTGTCGCGGCAGCGGCTCGTGAGTCAAAGCTGAACGTCAATTGCGACATGGCAAACGTATTTGATATCCCCATGGGAAACCGGACGGCGGCCAGTGGATGCTCTCCTGCCGGAGCCATCGTGGCTTCCCATCGTTCCAGATCGCTCATTCCGGCCGGCCCGACCCCGTCCGGATCGATAGCGTAGAATATGGGTCAGACCCCAGCCCTGCGCAAGCGCGGTATTGGGCCATCCCAACACGCCTTGCGAGGGGCCGATTCCCGGCCCGGCGATCCCATTAGGTTAATCAATTCCCGCCGTTTTGACAAAACAATGTCAGGGCCGGTTTAGGGCCTGTTGAGGATAGAAACGGCTCTGGCGGCCAAAAGCTAATTTGACGCGGGTTCGACCCAGTTTTCTCAGAACTGATTTACCAAGCATTGAGGGCCACACCCCCAGATTGCGGCATCAAAAAGATAAGGGTGTGTGTCATGTCGCGCCAATCGCCGAAATTGCTCGGCCTCCTGCGCCGCTTTGCGGGCGCAACGGACGGCAATGTTGCGATCATCTTCGGCATCGTGGTGGTGCCGCTCATCACCTTTATCGGGGCGGCGGTCGACTACAGCCGTGCCAACATGGCGCGTACCTCCATGCAAGCCGCACTCGATTCCGCCGCGCTGATGGTGTCCAAGGACCTGTCGGCAGGCACCATTACCACCGCGCAGGTCAGCGCGAAGGCGCAGGCCTACTTCACCGCGCTCTACACCAACAAGGAAGCGAGCGGCATCACGATCACCTCGAATTATACCGTCGGCAGCGGCACCACCGGCTCGACGGTGCAGATCAACGCCTCCGGCTCGATCGCCACCGATTTCATGAAGGTCGTTGGCTTCCCCAACATGGGCTTCAGCGCGAGTTCCACCGCGACCTGGGGAACCCAACTTTTGCGCGTCGCACTGGTGCTCGACAACACCGGCTCTATGGCCGACGACAACAAGATCGGTGCGCTGCAATCGGCCGCGAAGAATCTCGTCACGCAGCTCTCCGGGCTCGCCAAGAACAGTGGCGACGTCTACATCTCCGTCGTTCCCTTCGAAGTCGACGTCAACGTCGGCACGAGCAATAGCGGCGCAAGCTGGCTGCGCTGGGATATGTATGATTCCACGGTTGGAAACGCGTATTGCAGCGGCGCTCTTTCCGAGCCGACGATGGCTCAGTGCAAGGGCCATGGCTACACCTGGAGCCACACACCGAGCACGAACAAGTCGAAATGGAACGGCTGCGTCACCGATCGTGACCAGAGCAACGACGTCTCGTCTACCGCGCCGAGCTCGCAGTCGACCGAGTTCCCTGCCGACCAGGACGCGAGCTGCCCGGCGGCGACCGTCCTGCCCCTCACCTACAACTGGACAAACATCAACAACACCATCAACCAGATGTCTCCCCTCGGCGGCACCAACCAAACCATCGGTCTGCAATGGGGCTGGCTATCGTTGCTGCAGCAGTCGCCGCTGAACGCACCTGCCGAAGATTCGACCAAGCAATATCAGCACATCATCATCCTCTTCACCGACGGCTTGAACACTCTGAACCGCTGGAGCGGCACCGGACAAAACGGGACTGGCGCTCAAGTTGATGCCCGCATGAAGATGCTATGCTCGAACATAAAGGCAACCGGCGTAACCATCTTCACGGTGCAGATCGACACCAGCGGCACCGACGGCGTATCGCCGGTGCTGCCAGCCTGCGCCACCGACGCGTCGCACTTCTTCATGCTCACGTCGGCGAGCCAGATCGCCAGCGCGTTTCAGCAGATCGGCGTCGAGATCACGAAGCTCAGGGTTGCCCGGTAAGACGCCGCGAGAAGAGCGCAAACAAAAAAAGCCCGGCTTCAACAGCCGGGCTTTTTCATTTAAAGGTTGCAGCAGCGCTTAGTGGGCCGGCGTGAACTTCGCCACCACGCCTTCCAGCGGCTTGAACGCCTGCTTGGCGAGATCGCCGTAGAGGCCCGCAATCTTCTGCGAGTCGGCAACGAAGGTCTCATAGGCGGTCTTGGCGTATTCGCTCTGCGCCTCGAGCGCCTTGTCGAGCGACTTCACGCCCGAGAGCTTCTCCACGAAGGACTTGGTGTCCTCATAGGACTTCTTGGTGTAGTCGCCATAGGCGCTGACGATCGCCGAAAGGCCATTCTGCAGCGTGGTCGCGTGCGCAACCGCGGTCTCGTACTGCTCCTTGCCGTAGCCTTGCATATCTTCAACCTTGAACATCGATGGATTTCCTTTTCCCAGACTGTCTCGCAGCCGGGAGAATCCCGGCTCTCAAGCTCGATTGCCTTATAGTGCAACGCACAATAAAATGCAAGAATCTTGTGCAACGCACAAATGACCGGAAAAATTACCGTAAAGACCGGGGATTTACGCAACGGTTGTTTAATGTTTTGGCAACTCTCGGCACCTAACCTGATTCCTGGACTTGTTCGGCTTCCCGCAAATGGACAAAAGCCATTTGCGAACAATACCTTAGCTAGAATGGCAGCATGAACCCCAGGACGCCGCGCAAAAGCTGCGGCCTTACAGGGGGTCAGGCAGGGAACGATCACAGGAACACGGGCACAATTTCGCCTCACAGGCCGGTGATCAAGTCAGAAACTGGGACGGGGAATTCATGCTTCGCAACAAATCGGCTCCCTCGCGCCAGGTGCGAGTTGTCGTTTTTGGGCTGGTGACCATCGCCGCAGCGGTCGTTGCGACGACTGGCAGCGCCGATGCCCGCCGCTACTCCCATCATCGCCACTACGCGCATCATTCCAGCGACGATGACGACAGCGGTGGCAGCTATAGCCCGCAATTTTCCTCCATCATCATCGACGGCAATTCCGGTGCGGTGCTGAATTCCGCGAGCCCCGACGGGCTCCGCCATCCGGCTTCGCTCACCAAGGTGATGACGCTCTATTTGCTGTTCGAGCGCCTCGACTCCGGCAAGATCACCCTCGACACCGAAATGCCGGTGTCGGCGCACGCCGCCGACCAGGATCCGACCAAGCTCGGCCTGCGCCCCGGTCAAACGCTTCGGGTCGAAGACGCCATCAAGGGCATGGTCACGCGTTCGGCCAACGACGCCGCGGTCGTCGCCGGTGAGTTCCTCGGCGGCAATGAAGACGATTTCGCCAAGATCATGACTCGCAAGGCGCATGCGCTCGGCATGAGCCGTACCGTCTATCGCAACGCCTCGGGCCTGCCCAACGACGAGCAGGTCACCACCGCCCGCGATCAGTCGACGCTCGGCCGCGCCATCCAGGATCGCTTCCCGCGCTACTATCGTTATTTCTCGACCACAGCCTTCAATTTCCACGGCCACACCATCACCGGCCACAATCACCTGCTCGGCAGCGTCGATGGCGTTGACGGCATCAAGACCGGCTACACCCGCGCCTCCGGCTTCAACCTCATCACCTCGATCCACCGCGGCAACCGCTTCCTGGTCGGCGTCGTGATGGGCGGCCGCAGCGGCGGTTCGCGCGACGCCATCATGCGCAACCTGCTGGCGGAAAACATCACCAAGGGCGCGACCACGCGCACCGTTGCCGCCATCACCGAGCGCAACGGACAAGACAATAATATCGACGTAGCCAATGCCGATCCGGATGCGGCGCCGCCGCAAATGGCTCAGGCCCAACCTGCCCGCGAGCCCGCCGCCGGGCAAACGGCGCCCGCGATGCGTTCGATGCCGCTCGCCAAGATGACCGCGGCGATGGCGCAAGCCACCGCAGCCGTTCCCCCGAGCCGTGCTGGCAGCCAAGTCCTTGCCAGCCAAACCAAGGTCGACGCTAAGGTCGACCCCGCCCCGATGACTTCGGGCGTGATCCAGAGCCAGCCGATGGCGCTGGTTCCGGGCTCTTCCGAGCCGATGAAGCCGGTCCGGGTGAAGACGGTTCAGGTCAAGGCAGGCCCCACGAAACTCGCCTCGGCGAGCACGGCGCAGCCCGCCGCCCCGATCACGAGTTCGATCCCGCCGGCCAGCGCCAACGTGCCGGAGACCTCCAGCGCCGTCATGGCCCGCGCTTCGGAAGGCAAGATCGAGCAGAGCCAGATCGAGCAGAGCCAGATCCTGCAGAGTCATGGCGAATACCAGCCGCCGGCGATGCGCTCGGAGCTGCCGCCGCAACCGGCCGGCCACGGCACTGGTAACGGCATCCTCGGCGTACTGCCGGCTTCCAGCGTCGCTGTGAGCCCGGCTCCGGTCCAGGCGGTCCAAGCTCCGGCCCCCGCCCCGGCGCCGCAGATTATGGCCAACGCCGCCCCGGCCCCCGCTGCTGCCCCGCAGCCTCCCGTCCAAGTGCAAGCGGTGGAGGTGAACAGCCAAGCCTTGAGCAGCCCTGCCAAGCCGGCTGTCGTTCACACCGGCTGGATCGTCCAGGTCGGCGCGCTCGAGAGCGAGGATGAAGCCCAGAAGCGGATCGAAGCCGCCCGCAGTGGCGCCCGCGGCCTGCTCAGCAAGGCCGATCCGTTCACAGAGCCCGTCATCGCCAAGGATAACCGCAAGCTCTACCGCGCCCGCTTTGCCGGCCTCGAGCGCGACCAGGCGGAAGCGGTGTGCCGGGCGCTGCGCCGCTCCGACATTCCCTGCATGACCGCGCACAACTAGCTGAATTAGCCAGCGAACAGAAAAAACCCGCGCTTCTCGGAAGTCGCGGGTTTTTTGTTGTTCGGGAATGATCTCCCTCCCCACGCCCCAGTCCTGCAAACCTCTCGTCAAGAATTTGCGGTTAAAAGTTTTTGACGGGGAAAGATCGACCAGGCCGGAACAACGGCGGGCGACAGCAGGCGTCTTGGCAGAGTTCGGGCAGAAGCGGCTCTCGGTCAGTAGCGTTTACGGGCGTTGCCGGAGTCAGTCTTGATGCGTGCGAAGCAGAGTATCCTTGGCCTCGTTTACCCGGGCAGCGAGGTACGTCGACCCCCCTTGGTCGGGATGCAATTTCTTCATGAGGGTTCGGTGCGCCCGGCCGATTTCGTCCCGGTTCGCTCCCGGCTGCAGGCCAAGGATCTGATAGGCTTCCTCGTCCGTCATTTTGCCGCTCGCCGCCGCGCGGCGCTGCCCCCCTGCCGAATTTCGCTGCGCGTTCTCACGCCAAGCGGGAAACCGGCGGTCCAGATAGCTTTCAAGTAGGGCGACGCTTTCCGCGTCGAAGTTCGGGATCATCGCCGCGAGCTGCGGCAGGTCGAACTCGTCCAGCGAATGGCCGGCTTGGGGCCCGGCCACAAAACGCCCGGCGAGCTGGCCGGTGTCGTGGTCGAGCATCATCTCGATGAATTGCGAGCGGACCTGCGAGGTCTGCCCGGCCGAACGGCCGCTATTGAAGCCGGAAAATATCTTGCCGAAGCCGGTCGAGCCGAACGGCGCCCAGCCGAGCAGCCCGGCGCCGAAGACGCCGAGCGGAATGGCGACGAAGAGTTCGCCCCGCAAGCCGACGAACGCGGCGATCGCGAGTGAAACCACGCCGCCAACGATCTTGATGGCGCGCGCGAGCACCGCGGGATTGGCGGCGCGGAACATCTGCAAGAGCAGATAGAGGACGATGACGGCAACGGCGCCTGCGATCAGTGTGGGCATGCGCTCTATATAAACGGGCTGTCGTCAAAAAGCAGGGATCACTTCATCTGGCCGAGCAATTTGGCGGCACCGCTTTCGCTCGCCGACAGCCGCTTCAGCGCCTCGCGACCGCCGGCCGCATAGGCTGCCGCCGCGCGCAACAGCTCGCGAAGCTGCGCCGCCGCGCCCGGATCGAATTTGCACCACGCCCCGCCCGTCAGCCGTGCGATCTCACGGAACGCCTGCTCGGCCGTCTCATCATCTCCCTCCTGGAACATGAAGACCGGCACCTTGAGCAAGCCAAGCTCACCGGCCTTGGCGCAGAGCTCGTCGACCTTCTCCTCCATGGCGTCGCCGACAAACACCACGGCGCGCACGCAGGAGGCCACCGCCTCGCGCCTCGCCTCGGAAAGCACCTTGCCGATCTGGGTATTGCCGCCGCGGCAATCGATCTTTGCCATCAGCTTGGCAAGATGCGCGCTGTCGGAAATCCAGGAGCTCGCGCGGCATTCGTTCAGGCCGCGATAATACACCAGGCGGATATCGAGACTGCCAAGCGAGGCCGCTTCGCGAAACATGTCGGCCTGCAGCGCACACGCCATGTCCCAGGTCGGCTGCCGGCTCATGGTGGCATCGAGCGCGAATACCAGCCGCCCCTTTGCGCCGGCGGCGTGTGGCGACATCGCGCGCGCTTTCGCAACGAAGGCAGCGATCTCGTCGGTCGTTGAGGATTTGGTTTCCGGCAGCGATTGGCCGTCGCCTTTCGACGACGCCACATCGCTGCGGTCGGATTTGGTGGGTTCACCCGGCATTGGCACTCGCCCGTGGCTGCCAGCCGGGGACGCTGCGTTCTAGTGGGTCAGCGCCTTTGCCGGCTTCGGCTCCTTGCCTGTCGGTACATAGGGAGTGACCGGCCCCGGGTCCACCAGCCGCTGTGCGCTCGCCGTCACTGGCGAAACGTCGCTGGAGTCGTCGGTATCGGCGAGGAACTTGTCCAGCATGTTCTGGATCGACGACTTGGCCTCTTCCGAGCCGGTGTCGCGCATGTCGTTGTGCTGGAAGTTGGTGTTGACGACGGTGATGCCGTCCTTCTCGCATTCATCCGAGCTCGGCACCACGCCGGGGTCAGCCTTGAACACCGGATCGTGCGAGCGGAAGGAGAGGATCTTGAACTTGCCCGAGGTGACGAAGGGCACGCGCAGATTGTCGAGTGTCACGACCTTCTTCACCTCGTCCGGATATTGCTTGGCGAAGTACATCGTGATGTCGCCACCCATGGAATGTCCGACTACGGTGAGATGGTCATAGTCGGCGTTGGGCTGCACGCTGCGCATCTGCGCGACGGCGAATCTGATGTTGGCGACACCGCGTTCGATCTGCGACAGGCGGCCGACATAGAGCTCACCCACTTTGGTCACCATCGGCGCATCCGTCGGCAAATCGTGCTGGATGCTGATCACGAGGTAGCCGCGCGCAGCCATGATGTTCGCGATGAAGGAGTATTCGGTATATTTGACGGTGTTGCCGTGGTTGAGGATCGCAACCGGCAGCTTCAGCATGCCGGCATCGGCCTGCATTTCCTTGTCGCGGCGAACGGCGACATCGACGGCGACCGGACGATTGTCACGCTCGGCGTCATAGAACGTGATGGACTGGTGGCTGATCGCCCATTTGCTCGCGGTGAAGTAAGCGAGCGAGACAAGCGCGCCGACCGAAAGCAAAACCGCAATTCCCCGTTTCATCGTCTTCCTCGGAAATAGGCCTTCGGCCCTTGCTGCAGTCGCCCGGTTCTGTGACCGTCTTATTCCCTTAATATACGTCACGGCCACGTGACAGGAAGACTAAAAGTTGTGTATTGACCGCCTGATCGTTGTGCGCCGCACCTAGTTCTTACGCAGTTGCGTAATACCGGCAGCAGCGCGGTTCTCACCTTGAGAGGCGACCAATCAAGGGCCGGTTCAAATCTTGGGTAAAATCGGCGTAAAAATCGGCCATAAAAAGCGAGATAAGCGCCGGAAGCCCGGCGCAAGTCGGGAAATGCCGTGTCTGCGGTGGCGCCTAGGCGCCCAGAATGTCGTGGAACTCGAGCGGCTTGTCGACCTGGGTGAACCACTCAGCCCGGTTCGCCGCCCGCCTGCGCCCGCGTTCATCGAGCGGCAGCTTGAGCTGGCGCAGCAGGCTCGTCACCTCTTCCCGCGCGGTAACGTGGCCGAGGTTCGGCTTGGTGCCGAGGGTGGTTTCGTCGATATCGTCGAGCGCGGTCAGGCCGCGCGGAAAGAACTCACGGTAGACGACGCGCTCGGCAAAACCGTCGATCGAGCGGAAGCCGAGCCGGAACGACAGCTCCTTGAGGCCGTCGGCCACCAATTGCTTGTTGCGCGAGCCGATCATGGACAGGCGGTTGCGCACCACGATCCAATCGGTGGTGGCGCCGTCGAGCTGCCGGCGCTTGCGGCGGGTATCGCGCACCATCTCGGCGTAATGGCTCTCGCCGGTTACCGCGTAGGTCTGCGGATCGACCGTGCCGAGCACGTCGAAATCCAGGAAGCTGTCATTGATCGGCGTGACCAGCGTGTCGGCCATCGAATGTGCGAGCCGCATCAGATAGCTGTCGTTGCCCGGCGTATCGATCACGATGAAGTCGAAGGTCCGCTCCACGGCGCTGACCGCGTCCATGAATTGCTGCAGCTCGGTATTCTCGTTGTCGGCGATCTGCATGGTCTCGCCGAGCTTGATGCAGCGGTGCACTGGCAGTTCGAGGTCGACGCCGGTCCGGCGCGCCCAGGCGCCGCGGTTGCTGATGTAGCGGGTAAAGCTCTGCTGGCGGCAGTCGAGATCGATGGTGGCCACCCGCTGGCCGGCCTTCAACAGGGCAACGGCAATATGCAGGGCGGTGGTCGATTTACCCGAACCACCCTTCTCGTTGCCCAGCACCACGACATGCGCCGAGCCGGATTGTCCTTGGCTAGCCTGAACCAGCATTTGTCGACCCCTGTAGATATCTTCAAATCACGCGCGTCCGCGGTCAAGCGAAATGCGCGCTAACGCTCTCGAATTGCTGATCGACTGCTTTAATCATGAATGAACCCATGCAAGCCCCGCGCGATCTGTGACCCATCCCACAATCGAAGCTGAGGCAAGCCGACGCATTGGTCTGCGCGCTTGGCGCTCAAGCGTCGGACTTGGTAGTGTCGGTCCTCCCTTCTCGGGCGTCTGCGCTGCGCCAAGCCGGCTCCAACTCCAGCTCCAACTGATCGAACCAAGATGTCACGAAACCCCATGATTCTCCGAACGCTTCCTGTGTTGCGCCGCGCTGTCGACAACTTTCGCACCAGGAAAGGCACCGTCGCGCTTGTTCCAACCATGGGTGCACTCCATGACGGGCATGTGTCGCTGGTCCGCCTGGCAAAGCGCCGCGCCAAACGGGTGATCGTCTCGATCTTCGTCAACCCGACGCAGTTCGCACCGACGGAAGATTTCGGCTCCTACCCGCGAACCTGGAAGGCTGACATCGCCAGGCTTGCCGCCGAGGACGTCGACGCCGTCTGGCATCCCGACGTGAAGATCATGTACCCGGACGGCTTTGCCACCCGCATCGTGCCGGAGGGTCCGGCGACGGCCGGGCTGGAAGACCGGTTCCGGCCGCATTTCTTCGGCGGCGTGGCAACCGTCGTCGGCAAGCTCTTCACGCAATGCCGCCCTGACGTTGCGATTTTCGGCGAGAAGGATTTCCAGCAGCTGCGCGTCGTCACGCAGATGTCCCGCGACCTCGACCTGGGCGTCAAGGTGATCGGCTCAAAGACCGTACGCGAGCGCGACGGTCTCGCGATGTCCTCGCGCAATGTCTACCTTTCGGCGGATGAGCGGCGCGTGGCGCCGGAACTGTTCCGCGCCATGAAGGAATGCGCGGCGCGGCTGCGCGGCGGTGCGGAGCTTGCCGCCGCACTTGCGGCCGGCACCGAGATCATCCGGCAAGCCGGTTTTGCCCTGGATTATCTGGAAGTGCGCCATGCCGAGACGCTGGCGCCGGTCGCCTCGATCAAGGACGGTCCGCTGCGCATCCTGGTCGCCGCCAAGCTTGGCACGACCCGGCTGATCGACAACATGGCGGTTTAGGCTAAAGGAGTCCGAGATCGCGCAACTCGCGCCGCATCGGCTCCGGCATGGCCGCGACGCTGCCGGCGGTCGCCTTGCCGAGATCTGATGGCACCGAGTCATCGGTGAAATAGCGCCAGCCCTGGAACGGACGCATCGGCCGCGGCGAGACCGCGATCACCTTGGGCTGCATCACGATCCGGCAACGCCCGATGCCGTCCTTGTCGCGGAACGGCTCGATGCCGATGATCTTTTCACGCGCGGCGATTTCGCCGCGGATGACCCAGTAAAGTGAACCGCCGGAGAGGATCTCCTCGGTTCGCTTCGGCGTCATCCTGGTGGTGTGGATATGGCGCTGCGGAAGACCGTTTTTCTTCGCGGTCTTCATCCGCTCGGCGACCCATTGTTTCAACTCGGCCACGGAGTCGCAGCCGACGGCAAGCTTGAGGATGTGTAGCGGCATGAGTTTTAACT
Source organism: Bradyrhizobium sp. (assembly GCA_035487555.1). GTDB lineage: Bacteria > Pseudomonadota > Alphaproteobacteria > Rhizobiales > Xanthobacteraceae > Bradyrhizobium. The sequence goes on from DATHMA010000031.1 coordinate 54,092, forward strand.
AGCGGCAACGCCAGCCGCGATCAATCGTTCGTCGCCGGTGGCGGCTGCGCACCTGGGGAAATCTGGACAGGCGCGCTAGCTGGCGCGGCCGGCGGCTTTTTTGCCGCGGTTTTCTTGCCCTTTGCCGCATCGGGCGGAGGTGAAGGCGCCAGCGATGCCGTCGGCGCGGCCCCGGTCTGCGTCGACGGGCGCGGCGGGATGGCTGCGTTCGCCTTGTCCGCCGCAGGCGGCGGCGAGCGCGATCCAGCCGCGCCAGTTCCGGTCCCCGGTTCCGGCGTCATGATGCTCACCGGCGGCGTGTTGGCGGCGCTTGGAAACTCGGCATTGGTGGGCCGCCCGGTCGGCACGGATGCGCCCATCATGCTGCTCGGCGCAGCCAGCGCGGTCGCGACCGGCGGCGCGTTCCAGGACGGAGCGTAGCGCGCAACCAGCGCGTCATAGGTGTGCTCGTCCATATTGGTGATGATCTGGTGGTTGTCGGTCAGAGACCGGTAGGCGGGACATTCCGTCGGCGTGCAGCGGTCCCGTGCCAGCAACACCTGCGCAACGAGCCCATAGCGGTCGTGCTCGACCGCCCGGCGCAACGCCTGCGTCTCGGGGGTCATGGAGCGCTGCGCAGTGGCGGCATCGCCGAGCGAAATCAGGCGCGTGACCATCGCAGCCATGTGATTGACGGCAGCGGCAGTCGATTCCGCCGAGCCGAACAGCACCTTCTCGCAGGCCTGCTCCACCGCCTCGCCGGCAATGTCGTCGATACAGGCCAGCGCCGGCAGACTGATCGCGGTCGTGACCTGCGAGGACCGATTTTCGATCATGCCGTGCGCGCCGGCCGGACCATATCCGCGCAAGGTCGAGGCGACCGCAATTCCGACGGCGAGCAGCGTGATAACCGTCAGCGCGCCGTTGGCGACCGATTTCTCGGCGCGCACCAGCGTGATCAACACGATCAGTCCAAAGAAGCCCGCAGCCGCCAGCGTCAGCCACATGGGAAACGCTGCCGAACGCCAGATGTGATCGAGCGACGTGGCCCAAGCCCAGTTCATGCGCGAAGTCCTCTTACGCGGCCGGAAACGAATTCGGCCGAGTCGGATGCCCGGTCCTTGGGCATTCTACTTCTGCAGACTGCTTCTGCGAACGGGGCCATTTGACGGCCTGGGGAAAGTTCCGATTTCGCCCAAGTCGTTGACGTTGTTGGTGGGCCAATCGGCCGGTTCCGCTCAGCTTCAGGAGACGGCGAGCTGGCTTTCCTTGGCCACCCGCTCGAAAGCTTCAGTCGAGCTCTTGATACGATACTGGCAGTCGTCGCCTTCGGTGGGGAGCTGCCGGATCACCTCATAGGTTCCGGTCGCGGCCGGGCGCGAAACGTTGCTGGCAGTAAAGTAGACGGTCGATCCTACGGGGAATTTGTGCTTCAACGCCCTCTCCATTACACAGAGAAAACCGGCTGCGCTTTCAGTCCCGATGCGCGGCTCGGCTATAAACCCGGCAGTGTCTATAGCATGCGCTCTCGCGCATTGGCCAGTCACATCCGGACATGGCAAATACGCGAATCTCACTGGCATTTCAGGGCGATAGGTCCGGTTTGGGCGACCTCGGACTATTTCCACCGGCCTCCCACCATGGTTTTTTTAAGGCGGCAAAGCCTCAAGCCGTGTGCGGCAGTTTGCCGTCGGGGCTGGCCTTGTCGACGGCCAGCGGCAGCTGGTGCGCCAATACCTCTGAGACCTGGTCGATCGGGATGTTGTACCTGGCCGCAAGCTGCCGGACCACGTCGCTGCCGAGCACCTGCTTCAGCTGGTCGGCGGTGATCGGCAGGTTCTGGCCATTGCCGATCCAGGATTTGACCTGATCGCTCATGCCGGCCTGCTGCAGCTTGGCAACGATCGCGCTCAACGTGCCGCCTTGAGCGCCGGTGCCCATCACCTCGCCCAACACGGCAGGAAGCACGGCCGCTCCGAGCTGGCCGAGGATGCCCGAACTTTCCAGTGAATCGAGAATACCCATGGCCACATTCCCTCTGCTGTTATCTGAGCCACACGCCGGCTGACGTGAGATTCAGACCGCGTTCGCTCGCCTGCGTCAAGCCGCGTGCGGCGTCATAATCGCGTCGCACGCTTCACACCGTCTCGAACTTCGCGATCATGAGCGTTTCCGCAAGCCCGGCTTCGGTCCATTCCTTGAAGGCCGGCAGCGCCATCATGGTTTCCATATAGGCCTGCGCCACCGGTCCCACCTTGATGGCGTAGGTTCGGAAGCGGTGCACGACGGGGGCATACATCGCATCCGCTCCCGTGAAGGCGCCGAACAGGAACGGCCCCTGCTTGCCATAGCGCTCGCGGCAGTCGTTCCAGATCTCTTCGACGCGCGCGACATTGGCGCGCGCATCCTCCGACAGCGCGATGCTGCCGACCGGACGGTGCAGGTTCATGCCGCACTCGTTGCGCAGCGGCATAAATCCCGAATGCATTTCGGCCGAGACCGAGCGGGCATGGGCGCGTGCGGCGTGATCCTGCGGCCAGAGCTTTGCCTCGGGAAAACGCTCGGCGAGATATTCGATGATCGCAAGCGAATCCCACACCGTGATGTCGCCGTCGATCAGGGCCGGCACCTTGCCCGAGCGGGTAAAGCGCAGGATGCGGTCCTTGTCGGTCTGGCCGGTGTAGAGCGGAATGAAGATTTCTTCGAACGGAACGTGGCTTGCACGCAACGCCAGCCATGGCCGCATCGACCAGGACGAATAGTTCTTGTTGCCGATCACGAGCTTCAAGGTCATCGCACAAATCCCTGACAAATTTCCAGAACAAGCCCCTTAACAAACCCCTTGGGCATGCCGGCACGCCATGTTAGGCGCTTTAGCATGCGCAGTTTCGGAATGCAGCATGGGTGAATATACGGTCGATATTCTGGCGGTCTCTTTCTTCGTGATCGAGTGGAGCGTCTACGCCTTCACGCTGGAGCGCACGAGTTACGGGCGCGACAGCCTGTCGGCGCGGATGCATGCCTATCGCGAGCGCTGGATCCGCCGCGTGCTCGACCGTGACGCGCGCATGGTCGACATGCAGATCATGATCAGCTTGCAAAACGGCACCGCGTTCTTCGCTTCCACCAGCCTGCTTGCGATCGGCGGCGGGCTTGCGCTGCTGCGCTCGACCACCGATGCACTGACGGTGCTTTCCAAGCTGCCGGTCGACATCAGCCCCACGCCCGCTCTGTGGGAGATGAAATGTGTCGGGCTGATCCTGATCTTCGTCTATACGTTTTTCAAATTCGCCTGGTCCTACCGGCTGTTCAACTATGTCTGCATCCTGCTCGGCGCGATGCCGCCCTCCAGCGCGCGCGGCACGGAGGAAGCGGAAGCGCATGTGATCCGCACCACGCGGATGTTCGAGTCCGGCGGGCGCCATTTCAACCGCGGCCAGCGCGCCTTTTTCTTTGCGCTCGGCTATCTCGGCTGGTTCGTCAGCCCCTGGGTGCTGTTCGTCACGACCGCACTGGTCGTGGTCGTGATCTGGCGCCGGCAGTTTGCCTCCAGCGCCTGGCGCGCGATGGGCGCGTGAGGGTGCCTCACGAATTGAAATCGTGCGGCGTGAAGGAAAGGTCGAGCACCTTCCATTCGCCATAACGATCCTTCGGCAGCTCCGCATAGGGCTGGCATGAAGATAGCGCCGCGACCGCGCTCCGCATCAGCTCCACGCCCTTTGTCGACGCGGTGCCCTCGATCAAGGTGGGCTCGGCGGCAAGCGTTCCGTCCGGCGTCATCTGCACGCGCAGCTTCACCGCGACATTGTCGGAAAGCGACAGCGCGGCCGGCAATTTCGAACAGGTCTTCAGATGCCGCCGCAGCGGCTCGACCAGGCTCGAGGAGAGATTGTCCTTGGCCGGCGAGGCATCACCACCCTCGCCCTGCTTGTCGCCGGCGGAGCTTGGCGCCGGCATATCTCCGGGCAGGCCGAGCATCACGTGATATTTGATGGTCAGATCAGGCTGGGCCGGCGTGTATCCGGGCGGCGCCGCTGATGCCGCCGCCGGCGCTGATGAGGCTTGCGGCTGGGGCTGCGGGGGTGTGGCCGCCTCGCGGCGGTTGGCAGGCGTTGCAGCCTTCGGCGGCGGGCTCGCCGGAGGCGGCGCGTCCGCCGAAGACGCATTCAGCGAGGCCGGCTTGGCCAGCTGCGAGAAATCGGGCGAAGGCGAAGGCTGCGGCGTAGGCTGAGGATCGGGTTTCTTCTCGGGCTCGTCCGCAACCACCACGTCGACGGGCACCGTGACCTCGGGCGGTGTAACGAACGGCCGGATCTCGGTGTAGATCACAACGAGCGCCACCAGCGACAGATGCGCCACCGCCGACGCCGCGACATCTGCTCGTATGTACTCTCGAATTTCCATCGCAGCCGACCGATGGTCGAAGCCGTCCCCGAAGCGCTAGCATAGCGGCTCACGCCGCCGCCTCAATCCCATTTCGGCGCGAATCCAAAATCCGTGAGCCTTCCCTTGGCATTGGCGAGGGCGAAAATCTTCTCCATGTCGTCGGCGGAAAGCTCGAAATCGAAGATATCGATATTCTCCGACAGCCGTTCGATCCGCGAGGTACGCGGAATCGCCGTCACGTTCTGCTGCACCAGCCAGCGCAGGCAGATCTGCGCCGGGCTCTTGCGGTGGTCGCGGCCGATCTGCGTCAAGGTCGGATCGTTCTTGATCTTGCCCCTGGCGACGGGGCTGTAGGCAACAAGCGCGAGGCCATTCGCCGCGCAAGCTTCCCTCACCTTCGCCTGGTCGAGATAGGGATGGTATTCGACCTGATCGCAGACCAGCGGTTCCGGGCAGGCCTTCACCGCCTCCTCGATCAGCGCCACGGTGAAATTCGAGACGCCGATATGGCGCGCCAGTCCCAACCGCTTGGCATGCGCCAGCGCGCCCAAGGTCTCGGCCAGCGGCACATGCGGATTGGGCCAGTGCAGCAGCAACAGGTCGACCTCCGGCATGCGGAGCTGGACGAGGCTCTCCTTCGCCGAACGTTCGAGGTCGTGCGGCGCAAAATGCGTGGTCCAGACTTTCGTCGTCACGAACACATCGTCGCGCCGCACGCCGGAGGCGCGCAGGCCGTCGCCGACCTCGCGCTCGTTCTCATAGACCTGGGCGGTGTCGATGTGGCGATAGCCGAGCCTTAGCGCCTGCTCGACGATGCGCGTGCAGGTGCGCCCGCGCAGTTCCCAGGTGCCGAGCCCGATGGCCGGAATCTTGGCGCCGTTAGCTTCCACAAATTGCATGAGCGCGCCTTGCTATCGATTTGACGCATTATGTCCCGCCGGACCCGCACTGCCAACGGCGTTTCCGATCAGGCCTGATCTTCGCTTTTTAAGGATTTGGCTTTTGTCAGGATTTGGCGAGAGCCGCGAACACCGTATCGGGCGCGTGAGCGATCACGGCGAGCAAGGCCCGCGCCGGTCCCCGCGGGGCCCGCTTGCCCTGCTCCCAGTTGCGGATGGTCTCGACGGGAACGCCGAGCCTTGCCGCGAACTCCTGCTGGGTGAGCTGGGCGCGGCGGCGCAGGTCGCGCACTTCGAGGGTTCCAACTTCCGGCGCAGCGGGAGTCAGCGGGAACTCCTGCCCGTCCCGCAATTCGACAATCCGTCCGTCCGCTTTCAAGCGCAAGCGCTGCATCGTGGTTACCCCTAACCGCACGAGCATCATGCTTGATGCGCGTTAAGGCCCGATTAACAATAAAAGTCCCTGCAATAACTGGCTATTTCAGCCCGAACCACAGCGTGGCGATGCCGAGGAAGGAGAAAAAGCCGACCACGTCGGTGACCGTGGTGACGAAAGTTCCCGAGGCCACCGCAGGGTCTGCGCGCATTTTCTCCAGTACGATCGGGATCAGGATGCCGCCGAGCGCACCGGCGATGAGATTGCAGACCATCGCAAGCCCGATCACGAAGCCGAGCCCGGGGATCTTGAACCAGATCACCGCGACGATGCCGGTGATAACCGCAAAGCCGATACCGTTGACGAGGCCCACCAGGAGCTCGCGCATGGTGATACGGAACGCATTGTTCGAACCGAGCTCGCGGGTCGCGAGTGCTCGCACCGCAACCGTCATGGTTTGGGTCGCGGCATTGCCGCCCTGGCTCGCCACGATCGGCGCCAGCACGGCGAGCGCAACCATCTTCTCGAGCTGTCCCTCGAACAGGCCGAGCACGGAGGACGCCAGGAACGCGGTGGCGAGATTGATCAAGAGCCAGTTGAAGCGGCCCTTGGCGATGGTCCAGAAATCGTCGGACAGCTCTTCGTCGCTGGTGACGCCGCCGAGCGCCTTGATCTCTTCGTCCGCCTCTTCCTCGATGACGTCGACCACGTCGTCGATGGTGATGACGCCGACCAGGCGATCCTCGGCATCGACCACGGGAGCGGCGACCAGATTATATTTGCCGAACAGCCGCGCCACTTCTTCCTGCGCGTCCTCGACGGAGACGCGGCGGCGGTCCTCCTCGATCAGATCGGTGAGCGGCACCGGCCGGCGCGAGCGCAACAGCACGTCGAGCGGGATCGCGCCCTGCCAGCGCTTGGCGCCGTCGACCACATAGATCTCATAGAAGCGGTGAGGCAGATCCGGCGTCTCGCGCATGTAGTCGATCGACTGTCCCACCGTCCAGTCCTTTGGCACGGTGATGAACTCGGTCTGCATCCGCCGGCCGGCGGAGCCTTCCGGATATTCCAGGCTGCGTTCGAGGACGTCGCGTTCCTGCGGCGGCAATTTTTCGAGGATTTCCTCCTGGTCCTTCTCGTCGAGCCCTTCCAGCAATTCGACGGCGTCGTCGGATTCCAGCTCGCGAACGCCTTCGGCGACGGTCTCCGGCTCCAGCTCCTCGAGGATTTCCTCGCGGACGGTGTCGTCGACCTCGTTCAGCGCGGAAAAGTCGAAATCGGCGCCGGTCAGTTCCACCAGGCGGACGCGGTCCTCCGCGCCGAGGGCCGCGATCAGGTCGCCGAGATCGGCCTCGTGCAATTCGGCCACGACCTCGCGCAGGAATGGCGCGTGCTCTTCCTTGATGCAGCGGGTGATCTCTTCGACGAATTCCGGGCGAATGGCGCCGGCTTCGTCGCGCATCGGAAGGCGTTCGAGCACCGGGGCGTCGGCCGGAGGGGCAAGGTCCAAAGGTTCGGCCATGGTCACCTCGCCGCTTTGACAGAAGGTTGTTACGCGTTTGGGCTATTGCCGAGCCATTACCCAATTGGCAACATCGAAGGCAATGCCAAATATCGACGGTCACCAAAAGGCCCGCGGCCTGATCCGGCTGGCGGGCACAGTAGTCTTGATCTCGCTGTTCACAACTGCGACGGTCCCGGCCGCCACTTGTCCGCGCAAGGGAACGCTCGGCACCTCGCGCGTTCTCAAGGTCGACGCCGTCTCATTTCCGCGGATCGGTCTGAAGAGCTTTCCGCAGACGCTGCCGCTCCGGGATCACGAGGTGGTGCTGACCTTCGACGACGGCCCCTGGCCGCCCACCACGCCAAAAGTGCTGGCGACGCTCAGCAAGCAATGCGTGCTTGCGACCTTCTTCCTGATCGGCAAACCCGCCCTGGAATACCCCACCATGGTGCGGCGGATCGCCGCCGAGGGCCACAGCATCGGCACCCACACCTGGTCACACTCTGATCTCCAGGCAATGCCACGAATCGACGCCTTCGCCGAAATCGACGACGGCATCGCGGCGGTCGAATGGGCGCTGCACGGCGTGGCAACCACGGCCCCGACGACGCCGTTCTTCCGCTATCCCGGATTTTTGATGACGCCGGAGACGCTGGACCTCCTGCAATCGCGCGGAATTGTGGTGTTTGGGGCCGATTTGTGGGCTAACGACTGGGATCCTCAGACGCCGAAACATGAACTCCAGCTCTTGATCGAGCGTCTGAAGGCCGCGCGCAAGGGGATCATCGTGTTGCACGACCCCCAAGCCCGAACCGCCGCCATGTTGCCGGCATTTTTGCGATATCTGCGTGACAATCATTATCATGTGGTTCACGTGGAGCCGACAGGACCAGCCGTTGACTTTGACGGGGTACCCTGATCAGAACATAGGCAGAGATCGAGCGATTAATCCGGCGTTCAGGATGCGTCCGTAATCGTCTTGATCCGTTACTGGAATGCAGACGGTGCGTCATGGTCGGTAATCGTTTGTCTGGCGTCCGGACCGGTTATTTGACGGTCCTCTATCTCGCGCTTTTCGCCTGTTCCGCCGCCGCGGCCGAACCGGCTGAGACCGCCACGAATTGCCCCGGCCATCCCGACGCCATTGGAACTTCGCGCACGCTCGTCGTCGATCCCCGCGCACATCCGCGGATCGGCTCGATGCAATATCCGGAAACCTTGCCGCTCGCGGACCACGAGGTCGTGCTGAGCTTCGACGACGGTCCGATACCGAAGAACAGCAACCAGGTGCTGCAGATCCTCGCCGACAATTGCGCCAAGGCGACGTTCTTCGAGATCGGCGAACAGGCGAAGGCCAATCCGGAAGGCATTCGCAAGCTGGTCGAGGCCGGTCACACCGTCGGTTCGCACAGCATGCATCATCCGCTCACCTTCCACAAAATGTCGGAAGCGAAGGCCAAGCAAGAAGTGGACGACGGCATTGCGTCGATCAAGGCGGCGATGACTGATCCCAACGCGCTCGGGCCGTTCTTCCGCATTCCCGGCCTGCTTCGCGCGCCGCCGGTCGAGGCCTATCTGGAATCGCAGGGCATTCAGGTCTGGAGCACGGATTTCCTTGCCGACGACTGGCACCGCATTTCCCCGGCCAAGGTCCATGACCTCGCGATGTCGCGGCTTAACGCCATGGGCAAGGGCATCCTGCTCTTGCACGATATCCAGCCCCGCACGGTCGCGGCCCTGCCGAAGATCCTGCATGACATGAAGGCGCAGGGCTATCGCATCGTCCATGTCGTGCCCGCGACTGCGGACATGCCGATAACACCGACCGAGCCGGAGCAATGGCAAATGCATCCGCCGTCGGAGGACAAGCCGATCGCACGTTGGCCGAAGCTGCCGAACTTCATCTATGCCGACGCCGACATGTTGCCGGCCCCGGCCATCTCCGAATTCGATCTTTCGGAGGCGAGCCTCGCCGTCGCGCTCGATCCCAAAAGCCGCGCCCGTCCGCAGACGACATGGCCGCAGCTTGCGGCCCTGCAGGTCGCCGGCACCGACACTGCGCTGCCCGTGCCTGCGGGCGACGTGTTCGATATTCCGGAGAAGACCCGCGCGGAGATCCAGCCATTCCCGATCACCATGCATCACTATGCCGAGGGTGAGCTGCCTCCCTCCATGACGGCAGCTGCGGAGCCGCGCTCGCGCCATGGACGCGGCGGCCGCGTGGCGGTTCGTCAGCGAGCCACCCGCGTGGCGCATGTTGCGCCGGCCGCAGCCGCCAGGCATCAGGCGGCAGCCACCGGCAAGCGCGCCGTCCATGTCGCGAGCCTGAAGAAGCGCAAGATCTGACGCCGGATCACTAATCGTCGCCGGGCGACTTCGGCACAAGCGCCTTGGCGTTGTCCTTGGCAAAGATCTCGGGTACGTCGAATTTGCCTTCCTGCAGGTCGTAGCGGCAACGCCAGTCGCGCACGGTGGTCAATTGGTGATGCTTGCCGTTCGGCTCGACCTCACCCCACAACCAGATCACCAGATAGCGGTTCCCCGGCCAGTTCACGCCGAGCTTGCTATAGTTGTCCTCCATTCCCTTGAGAATGCCGGCATCGATATGGAAGTCCGGCTTCATCACCTTTCGCGAAGCAGGCTGCTTGTAGAAATAATCCCACGCCAGGTCGCCGATCGGCTTTGACGTCGCCGCAACGAATCCTCGCGGTCCGAGCTTGTAGAGGTACAGGCTCGCCTCGCCTGAGCCGGTCTTCTGCATGCGCACCAGCCAGCGCGAATCAGGGGTAAAGTGGAAGTCCGCCGCATAATCCTGCTGCTGCGGCCCAAGCAGCATCATGCTGTCGGAGCGGCGTGCCCAGAATTGCCAGATCCAGTCGTCGCCCTTGTCGGTCCTGACATACTGCTCGATCGTGGTGGCGCCATCAGGAGATTTCGAGGTGTATTCGTCTTTGATCTTGTATTCGGCCGCAGGTCCAGCCGGCTGCGCCGACATCGCCGGCGCCGCATAGGCCAGCAATAGGCCAATCGATAATGCAAAAGAGATTGTCTTCATGGGCTACTTTCTCCGTTGCCCATCCACGGCAATCAGCGATTAGTAGACCGACCCCCTAATCCAGTTCAAAGGCGGAGCTGTAATCCTGCTTCAGCGCGGGGTCCTGCTCGGTCTTCTTGAGCACGCAATGGCCGACCACGAGCAGGTCGAGCTCGTTGCCCATGAAGCAGCGGAAGGCGTCCTCAGGCGTGCACACGATCGGCTCGCCGCGCACATTGAAGCTGGTGTTGACCAGAACCGGACAGCCGGTGAGCTGCTTGAACTGCGATAACAGCTGATGGAACAGCGGATTGGTCGCAGCATTCACCGTCTGGATGCGTGCGGAATAATCGATGTGGGTCACGGCCGGGATTTCCGAGCGTGAGACGTTGAGCTTGTCGATGCCGAACAGCGCCTGCTCGGCCGCCGTCATCGCACGGCGCTTGTCTTTGCTGACGTCGGCAACGATCAGCATGTAAGGACTGTCGGAATCGAGCTCGAACCAATCGGCGACGTCCTCGCGCAGCACTGCGGGTGCAAAGGGACGAAAGCTCTCGCGGTATTTGACCTTGAGATTGAGGTTCTTCTGCATGGCCGGCGAACGGGCATCGCCGAGGATCGAGCGCGCGCCGAGCGAGCGCGGGCCGAATTCCATGCGGCCCTGAAACCAGCCGATCGCCTGCTGATCGGCGAGCGCCTTTGCTGTGGTCTCGATCATGGCGGCTTCGCCAAGCACGGCGAAGCGCGCGCCCGCTGCCGTGAGGCGCTGCTCGATATCGGCTTGCGAGAACTCAGGCCCGAGATAGGCGCCGGACATGCCGTCGCTGTTGCCGACGGTGCGCGGCTGGTCCTTGAATTGGTGGTAGGCGGCGAGCGCCGCTCCCACCGCGCCGCCGGCATCGCCCGCCGCCGGCTGGATCCAGATCGAATCGAACTTGCCGTCGCGCAGCACCTTGCCGTTCGCCACGCAATTCAGCGCCACGCCGCCGGCAAGACACAGATTGCGCGCGCCGGTCCTGGCCGCGAGGCTGCGCGTCAGCCGCAGCACCGCCTCCTCCAGCACGGCCTGGATCGAGGCCGCGACATCCATGTGGAACGGCGTCAACAATTTGTCCGGCGTGCGCACGGGCTCGCCGAACAGCTTTGCAAAACGTTCGTTGGTCATGGTGAGCCCGGTGCAATAATCGAAATAGGACATGTCGAGCCGGAACGAGCCGTCCGGCTTGAGATCGACCAGATTGTCCAGGATCAATTGCGCGTATTTCGGCTCGCCATAGGGCGCAAGTCCCATCACCTTGTATTCGCCGGAGTTGACCTTGAAGCCGGTGTAATAAGTCGCCGCCGAATAGAGCAGCCCCAGCGAATGGGGAAAATGAATCTCCTGGAAGATTTCGAGGCGGTTGCCCTCGCCCATCGCCGCCGACGTCGTCGCCCATTCGCCGACGCCGTCCATGGTCAGCACCAAGGCTTTTTCGAACGGCGAGGGAAAGAATGCCGAGGCCGCGTGGCTCAGATGATGCTCGGTGAACAGCAGCCTGTCGCCGGCGATCTCTTCATCAAACTCTTTCAGCTTCTTCCGTAACAGGGACTTCTGGAACAGCTTTTCCTTGAGCCAGAGCGGCATCGCCATCTGGAACGAGCGGAAGCCCTGCGGCGCCAGCGCGATATAGGTCTCAAGCAGCCGCTCGAATTTCAAAAACGGCTTGTCATAGAAGGCGATGTGATCGAGATCGGCGAGCTTCGCTCCCGCCGCTTCCAGACAGTAGTTGACGGCGTTGCGCGGAAACGAGGCGTCATGCTTCTTGCGCGTGAAGCGTTCCTCCTGCGCGGCCGCAACAATGCGGCCGTCCTCGACCAGCGCGGCCGCGCTGTCGTGATAGAAGGCCGAGATGCCGAGGATGCGCATGATGTAAAAGCTAGAACAACGTGTAGATGAACGGCGCAAACACCGTGCCCTTGGTCAGCACGACGAGGCCACCGAACACCACCATCATGACCAGGATCGGCAGCAGCCAGAATTTCTTGCGCACGCGCATGAAGCGCCAGAGCTCGGCGACAAAATCCATCATCAGAACTGGTCTCTCATGGTTTCCGGCTGCGGCCCGGGCGCGCGGGCAATCCAGTAGGTGTCGGACGACGGCTCGCGCTTCAGGCGGAGCAGGTCCCTGCCCCGCATCCGCATCACGATCCCGGTCGGCCAGATCGTGCCGTAGAACAAAAGGCCCATCACGATTGGATTGACGATCCGGTGCAGCACGAGGCCGAACTTCATCCACAAGCGGTTGAGCCGATTGAGGAGCGAAGCCTTCAGCAAGGCGGCCGCCAGAAACAACACGGCCAAAACCAGCTCCCACGGCCATAACCGCCCGGAATGGTGGAAATTGACGGCGCCGACCAGCGCCAGCGCCGCGGCCATGACAAGGCCAAACGTCCGGTCCGAACCGGGCGAAGTGGCCTCATCCCGATTAAAATTCTCGTGGGTTGACTGGTTCATCACAAGTGTCGACAAGACCCCGTCCAAAGCTGGGGTGCTTTATCAAATGAGAGCGGCAAGGTCCCGCTTTTTTTGACCTTTTTCGCACCCGACAGTCATGCAGAAGAGCGTTGATTCATGCAGGAAATGATGCCGGACCAGCCGGGCCAGGAGCCCAAGGGAGAACACAAGGCCGGCTTCTGGAAGGCCGCCTTTGCGCCACGGCGGGTCCTGCTCAATGCGCTGATGGTCGTCTATTGCGTCGCGCTGTTTGCGGTCTTCGATTTTGTCTATTCGAAGCTCACCCGAGGCCAGGAGCGGCCCGCGCGCATCTATGATCCCGTCTATGACCACGGCTTTGCCACCAAATTCGACGGCGACGATATCTGGGGCGGCGTGCGTTACCGGCTGATTACCGACAGTCTCGGCTTCAAGGACGCCTCGACCCGCGACGTGCCGTTGCAATCCGACATGCACCGCATCCTGCTGATCGGAGATTCTTTCGCCGAAGGCATCGGCTTTCCCTTCGAGCGGACGTTTGCCGGCCTCCTCAACGAAGCCGGACAGTCGCGGGCCGAGAAGGCGGAGTTCCTGGACGCCGGCGTCGCCTCCTATTCGCCCAGCATCTACTACAAGAAGATCAAATATCTCCTGGATCTCGGATTGAAATTCGACGAGGTCGTGCTGCTCTCGGACAGTTCAGATGTCGAGGACGAGGCGACCGCCTATTTCTGCATCGATGAAGATCCGAAATACCACCAGTACTGCAAGCGGCGGCCGGGAGAGATACCTGTGCCCGACATCAAGCGCGACTACTTCATCGACCATTTCGTCATCACCAACCGCGTCCGCGTCGCCATCTCGAGATGGTTTCAGATCAGGAGCGGCAACCGGCGCGCCGCCATCAACAATGATCACAACCGGATCGGCTGGACCACCAGCAATCCCGACCCCGAACATTACAAGCCGCTCGGCGTGGACGGCGGCATCGCGCGGTCGCTGGAGAATATGGGCAAGCTGTCGGACCTGCTCGCAAGCCGAGGCATTCCCCTGACCATCGTGGTCTATCCGTGGGCGCAGCAGATCGCGCAGGGCGACCGCGACAGCCGTCAGGAGCGGCTATGGCGGGATTTCTGCCCGGGCCGCTGCAAGGCCTTCATCGATCTGTTTCCGGTGTTCTTCGCCGCCGCCGACCGCGACAAGGATTGGTATGAGCACCTCTACATCCTCGGCGACGATCATTTTTCCGCCGCCGGCAACCGGATGCTGTTCGAGGAACTTTCGAAGCGTCTGCTGCCCTGAAGCCGCCGCTGACTACGCGACGGCAGCGATCGACCGCGGCTTGACCAGATATTCCTTCAGCAGCGCGTTCGACGCATCGACTTCCGCAAGCGAAACGTCATAGCCCCAGAGATCAGCGAGGTGTTGAATGACATGTCTCGTGTCGGCTTCGTGGAGCTGGGCTCCGCCCACGACCTTATGCTGCAGCATCAGGCGGCGGTCGCCGGCGAGATCGACGTCCACGACCTCGATATTGGCGTCAAGGAAGCCGACGTCGAACTGCCGCGACAGCTCGCGCCGGATACGGCGATAGCCGCGTTCGTCGTGAATGGCATCGACCCTGACGCCGACAGTCTCCTTGGGATCGTCGTGGATGTGGAATAGCCGCATCTGCCTGATCAGCCGGGGGCTGACAAACTGGCTGAGAAAACTCTCGTCGCGATAATTGGCCCAGACATCGCGCAACACGCCGATGGCGTCGCCCTTTCCGGCGATGTCGGGAAACCACTCTTTATCCTCGTCATCCGGATTGGTGACGATGCGCTCGATGTCCTGCATCACCGCAAAACCCAGCGCGTAGGGATTGAAGCCCGAGAAATACGGACTATCGAAATCGGGCTGGAACACCACGTTGGTGTGCGACTGCAGGAATTCGAGGAAGTTGCCGTCGGAAATCTGCCCCTGTTCGTGCAGACGCGACATGATGCGGTAGTGCACGTAGGTCGCGGTGCCCTCGTTCATGACCTTGGTCTGCCGCTGCGGGTAGAAATACTGCGCGAGGTTACGCACGATGCGCAGCAGCTCGCGCTGCCAGGGCTGGAGCCGGGGCGCGGTCTTTTCGAGGAAATACAGCAGGTTTTCCTGCGGCAGCATGAGCAAGGCCCGGCGCCGTTCGCCGGTTAGCGTTGCCGCGCTCTTGTTCGGCCCGCTTGGCACCGTTCGCCAGAGATCGTTGAAGGCACGTTCTTCATAGGACCGGCGCTCCTCCGCCCGCCGCTCTTCCGCGCGAAGGTCGAGCGACTTCTTGCCGGGGTAGCGATCGACCCCATGCGACATCAGGGCGTGCGCTGCATCCAGCGTGTGCTCGACCAGGGCCCTGCCGTGCCGCTCCTCGCACTGCGTGACATAGCCCTTGGCGAATTCGAGGTAATCGAGAATGCCTGCGGCATCCGTCCATTGCCTGAAGAGATAATTGTTCTTGAAGAAGTGATTGTGGCCGAACGCTGCGTGCGCGATCACCAGCGTCTGCATCGTCGCGCTGTTCTCTTCCATCAGGTATGAGATGCACGGCGAGGAGTTGATGACGATTTCATAGGCGAGGCCCTTCAAACCCTTGCGGTAGGAGGCCTCCTCATGCGCGAAATGCTTGCCGTACGACCAGTGCTTGTACATCAGCGGCAGGCCGCCGGAGGCGTAGGCGTCCAGCATCTGCTCGGATGTGATGATCTCGATCTGATTGGGATAGGTGCTAAGCCCCAGCTCGCCTCGCGCAATCTCCTCGCAGGCATCGTGAATGCGCTGTATCGTCGCGAAGTCCCAGTCCGATCCCTTGAACAGGCGTCTGTCACTCATGGCGCGGCCTTTACATGGCTTTGGCGACGATGAAACAGATCGCGAAAGACCGGGAATATCTCGGAACGGCTGGTGACCTTGCGCATCGACAGCGGCGCCCCGTTGTCATGCAGCCGCTGGTACAGCGTCCATAGCGATGAATCAGGCATCTCGAAACTGCTACCGTTGGCCTCGCCCACCTCGAGATAGGCAAAGAACTGGCTGACCGGCAGGATCATCCCGGTCAGCAGCCGGCTGACTTCCTCTGCGTCCGCATGGGAGTTGTCACCATCGGAAGCCTGGGCCGCATATATATTCCAGTCGGCGGGGCGAAAACGTGCCCGAACGATGTCGTGCATCTCCTTCAGCGCGCTCGAGACCAGGGTGCCGCCCGATGCCGGGCCATGGAAGAAGGTGTCTTCGTCTACCTCCTCGGCCCGGTCGGTGTGGCGGATGAACACGATCTCGACGTGACGATAGCGGCGATTGAGGAACACGTAGAGCAGCATGTAGAAGCGCTTGGCGAGATCCTTCATGTGCTCGGACATCGAGCCGGACACGTCCATCAGACAGAACATGACGGCTTGCGTGACCGGCTTCGGAACGGTTTCGAAACGCCGGTAACGGATGTCGATCGGATCGATGAAGGGTATCCGGCGAAGCCTCCCCTTCAGCGCTTCGATCTCCGCGGCAAGCTCGATGCGGCGCTCTTCCTCCTCGCATTCGGCGAGCTCGGCTTCGAGTTGGGCGATGACTTCCGGCCGCGGACGCCGCAAGGCGACGCGCCGGGCCATGGCCAGGCGCACGGTTCGGCTGACCGAGAGGTTCGCCGGCGAACCTGAATTGGTATAGCCGGCACGCGTAATGCTCTCGCTCTCTGCGCTCGCCAATCTTCGTTTGGCGAGGTCGGGCAGTTCGAGATCGTCAAGAAACAGATCGACGAACTCATCGCGACTGAGAACGAACCTGAACGCGTCCTCGCTGTCGCCCTCGCCGGCCCCCGATGCCTTGCCTTTTCCCTCGCCCCCTCCGGACCGCGGCAGGATATCGCCTTCGACGAACTTCTTGTTGCCGGGCAGCACGATATCACGAATGCCGCCCTGGCGGTGGAAGCGCGGTTCCTCCATCCCGTCGAGCGGGATGCTGATCTCGCCGCCTTCGAGGACGTCCTTGACGTCGCGGTCCTTGGACATCCTCTTGACCGCATCCTGCACCAGCGCCTTTGCGCGGCGCAGGAACCTTTGTCGATTTTCCAGGCTCTTGCTGCCCGGATTCAAACGCCTATCGACGATATGCATGGCCACCTTTACGTCAGCTTCAGCCGGCCTGCTTCACGCGCATGTACCATTCGACGAGCCTGCGAACCTGACGCTCGGTGTAACCGCGCTCCACCATTCGCTCGACGAACTCGCCATGCTTCTTCTCGGTGTCGCCATCCTTCTTCGATCCGAACGAGATCACCGGCAGCAGGTCCTCCACTTGCGAGAATATCCGCTTTTCGATTACCTCGCGGATCTTTTCGTAGCTGGTCCAGGTCGGATTCTTGCCGTTATTGTGAGCCCGCGAGCGAAGCGAGAACTTGACGACCTCGTTGCGGAAGTCCTTCGGATTGGCGATGCCCGCCGGCTTCTCGATCTTCGTGAGCTCCTGATTGAGAAGCTCGCGATTCATCAATTGGCCGGTGTCGGGATCCTTGAAGTCCTGATCCTCGATCCAGGCGTCGGCGTAGTCGACGTAGCGATCGAACAGGTTCTGACCGTAATCCGAATAGGATTCGAGATAGGCTTTCTGGATTTCATTACCGATGAATTCCGCGTAGCGCGGCGCGAGCTCAGCCTTGATGAATTCGAGATAGCGCTTCTCGACTTCCTCGGGCAACTGCTCGCGCCGGATCGCGAGTTCAAGGACATACATCAGGTGGACCGCGTCCGCACCAATCTCGGCGGTGTCATGATTATAGGTCGAGGCCAGCACCTTGAACGCAAAGCGCGTCGAGGCGCCATCCATGCCTTCATCGACTCCGGCCGCATCACGGTATTCCTGCACGCTGCGGGCCTTGGGATCGGATTCCTTGAGGCTTTCGCCGTCATAGACCCGCATCTTCGCAAACACGGTCGAGTTCTCGTGCTTGCGCAGGCGCGACATGACCGAGAAGCGCGCGAGCGTCTCCAAGGTAGCCGGCGCGCAAGGCGCGGAAGCAAGCTCCGAGCCCTGGATCAGCTTGGTGTAGATCTTCTGCTCCTCGGTGACCCGCAAGCAGTACGGCACCTTGATGACGCAGATTCGGTCGATGAAGGCTTCGTTGTTCTTGTTGGCCTTGAAGCTCTGCCATTCGGATTCGTTCGAATGCGCGAGGATGACGCCGGTGAACGGTATAGCGCCGATATTCTCGGTGCCGATGTAGTTGCCTTCCTGCGTCGCCGTGAGCAAGGGGTGCAGCATCTTGATCGGCGCCTTGAACATCTCGACGAACTCGAGGATGCCCTGGTTGGCGCGGTTCAGACCGCCGGAATAGCTGTAAGCATCGGGATCGTTCTGAGCGAAGACCTCGAGCTTACGGATATCGACCTTGCCGACCAGCGAGGAGATGTCCTGGTTGTTCTCGTCGCCGGGCTCGGTCTTCGCGACGGCGATCTGGCGCAATCGCGACGGCTGGATCTTCGCGACTCTAAACCGCGAGATATCGCCGCCGAAGGCTTCGAGCCGCTTGTAGCACCACGGGCTCATCAGACCGGTCAGGCGACGGCGCGGAATGCCGTACTTCTCTTCGAGCATCGGCCCGAAGGTTTCGGGATCGAACAGACTGAGCGGGCTTTCGAACACCGGGCTGAGCTCGTCGCCGGCTTTCAGCACGTAGATCGGATGGACTTCCATCAACGACTTCAGCCGTTCGGCGAGCGAGGATTTTCCGCCGCCGACGGGCCCAAGCAAATAGAGAATTTGCTTGCGCTCCTCCAACCCCTGTGCGGCGTGGCGGAAGAAGCCGACGATCCGCTCGATTGTGTCCTCCATGCCGTGGAATCCGGAGAAGGCCGGATAGGCGCGCATGGTCCGGTTGAAAAAAATACGGCCAAGGCGGGCATCCTTGGCCGTATCGATCATCTGAGGTTCGCCGATCGCTGCTAGCAGTCGTTCGGCGGCATTGGCATATCGCATCGGGTCGCCTCGACAGGATTCGAGGTACTCCGTCATCGACATGTCAGTTTCGCTGCGGGCCTCGAAGGACCGTGCGAACGCGTTGAACAGAGAGTCATTGTACATGATGCAGCTCCCCCATCTCCTCGGCTAAGCTGAATGCAATGCACGACAGGCTGCAAAGTCCGGGCCGTGCAGGCGAATCAGCGGCGGCATGTAGACCATTGGGCACCAGGTCAACCTGTGTACGCAATGTGCAGCGCAGGCATCGTGTGGACGATAACTGTGCATTTTGTTGAATTTCTGTGCGATCCGCGAAGCTCCTTACGGTTTCCGTCTTAATGTAACTGTTCGGCAACAAGCAAAGAACGACGAAAGTTTCACATTGTGGCGAGGTTTTTTCGTCGCAGATCAGGAACTTTACTGTGAAATGCCTGCGCCGATCGAACACTTCTCCGTAATACTCCGGATACTGGTTCGATACTGAAAGGCCGCATCGCACTGCGAAGCGGAACTCCGCCTCAGCTTGAGGACTGCACAATTCCGAGAGCGAATGTGAGACTTAAGTGCAGTCGCTAGTCGTTCACGATCTTGGCGACGCAGAGCAGCACGACGGCCGCGAGAAAGAACAGATCGATATAGGATTTGATCTCGCCGTCTTTGCGCAACAGGGTGACGTCGGCGACGGTCCTGGTCTTGATCGGCGATTGCGCGCCGCCTTGCGTGACCAACGCGATCACGCGCCGCGATTCGATCTCGAGCCGCTCGATGCGCTGGAAGAAATAGAACGTGCGCAACGCGGACGCCGCGCGCATGCCGGCATAGACCAGGACCGCGATCGCGAGGATCGCGCGATTGTTGTACTTCTCGATGTAGCTGAGGCTGAGATAGACCATCGCCAGGAAACCGAAGTTGGTGAGGAAGCGGTAGGCGAAGCTCAGGAATCTCATGCGTGTGCCCGTGTCGATTGCTGGCCTGCTCAGGCCTTGTTGAGATCGAACGCGTATTTCGGATTTCCGGCCCACACAGGCCCGAGGGTGCCACGGCAGGTCGGCAGGCCTGTGATGTACGCCAACGTTGTAACAGGAAGGCAACGGTTGCGCCGCATTGCACAGCGCTTCGATCCGCAAATGGCTTAGCCCCTTTAGACGTGCGCGGCTTGCGTTTCAACCCCGATCTTCCAGGACGAGGTTGGCGTCGGCTCTTCCGGCGCGGTGTCGTTGCCATTACGATGGCTACGACAATTTCGGGGCGCGATCATGAAACGGCGTGAATTCTTGCGATGCATCACGGGGGCGGCGGGCCTCGCCGCGTTGCCTCGTCAGGCCTCGGCGCAAGAGGTCTATCCTGGCCGGCCGGCGCGCATCGTTGCCGGCTTCGCTGCCGGTGGCGGCGTCGACATCACCGCGCGTCTGATGGGTCAATGGTTCAACGCGCGGCTTGGCCAGCCCTTCGTCGTCGAGAACCGGACCGGCGCCGACGGCAACATCGCAACCGAAACGGTCATCAAGGCGGCTGCGGACGGCTACACGCTGCTGCTCGCGACGCTGCCGAACGCCGTCAATGCCTCGCTCTATCCCAAGCTGAACTTCGTGTTCCTGCGCGACATGGCGCCGGTTGCCGGCGTGATCCGGGTGCCGATGGTGGTGCTGGTGCATCCCGCACTGCCGGTGAAATCCCTTGCCGAGCTGATCGCCTATGCCAAGGAAAATCCCGGCAAGATCAACATGGCTTCGGCCGGCACCGGCAGCGCCCCGCACATGGCGGGCGAGCTGTTCAACGTCATGGCCGGCGTCAACATGGTGCACGTCCCTTATCGCGGCCAGGGACCGGCCTTGACCGATCTTATCGGCGGCCAGGTGCAGATCCTGTTCGCGGCCGCGCCCGGAACCGTCGACTTCATCAAAAGCGAGAGGCTGCGCCCGCTTGGCGTGACCAGCCCGACGCAAGCCGAGGTGCTGAAGGAGCTGCCGACGGTGGCAAGCGCCCTGCCCGGTTACGAGGCAAGCCAGTGGTACGGCCTCGCCGCACCGGCCAAGACGCCGGTGGATATCATCGAGCGGTTGAACAAAGAGACCAACGCCGCCTTTGCCGACGCCGCAATGAAGGCGCGATTTGCCGCCATCAGTGGTGAGCCGATCGAGGGAACGCCTGCCCAATTCGGGACGTTGATGGCCGACGAAACCGAGAAGTGGGCAAAGGTCGTGAAGCTGGCCGGCCTCAAAGTTGAGTAGCCAGAGGTTAAGGCACTTTCGGCCAAAGGCTCGATAGCGGCAGCCGCGAGATCGAGTTAGGATATGTCTCGCCACGGATGTGGGGTGTGCTGATGCCGAAGAAGGGAGTGACCGGCCACGACGGCTGGGTCGTCACGGAAGCGTTGGCGACGGCGCTCGTCGCCCTCGAGCAGCTTCCGCCAAAGCACCAGCCGCAGGCCCACATGGAAGACATCCGCAAGCTGCTCGCCAATGGGCGCGAGCCCGCCGCCGTCAGCCTGCATCTGGCGCAGGCCAAGTGCCGGCTGTTTCCCGATCTCGACCGGCTCGAGATCTACCGGGCCTATGGCATCAGCAGCGACGAATATGGCTAAGCGCTGCCCGATTCCATTGGCCGCAAGCAAAATCCTGTCGGGATTGAATAGAATTTGAAGTTGCCTTGCCGCGCGCGTGCGACATTCTGCCCGCTGAGGACGGCAGGGCAGATCCATGGTCACGGTTTCGGAAGAGACGGCGGTTGACTACGAGCTGACCGCAAAGATTGCCACCGAGGCGTTTGCCCTCTCCGACGTGCAGTTTTCCGCTGAACGTATCAAATGGCTCTATGAGCGCAGCTTCGGCCGCGGCACCACCGTGCTCGCCGCCATGGACGATGGCCGGAAGGTCGGGCAGATCGCGCTGATCGGCCAGAGCATCTGCATCGCCGGCGAAGTTCATCCGGCCGTCCAGCTCGTCGATCTCTTCATCCTGCAGGCCTATCGGTCGGGCCAGCTCGTGCGCAAGCTCTACAAGGAAGTGGAGACGTTCTGCGCCAGGCACAACATCCGCTACATCGTCGCACTGCCGAACGAGAAGTCGGTGATGCTCAATGCCCGCTTCCTGAAGCTGAGCCCGGTGTTGTGGATGCCGATCCGCGCCGGTGTATCGCTGCGACAGCCGACCTCAGGCACCATCGCTCATACCGGCCTGTTGAAATCGATGTCGCGAGGCCAGGCCATGGACTTGTTTGCGCCCTTCACCTGCCCCGCCGACGAGAACGGCTCGCATTGGGACGCCAACACCCTGTTCGACCGGCTCGATGACCCGACCCGCGACTACGCCGTGCACGCGAGCAAAAACCTGCGTCTGGTCTCCTCGCGCCGCAAGACCAGGGGCGTGAGCTACGCTGCGCTTTGCGCGTTCTTTGCCCGGTCCTTGACCAAACCGGGCGAAGATGAGGTCGACGAACTGGTCCGCGCCGCCTGCCGTCTATGGAAGCTGCCGGCGTTCGTCTATGCCGGCGCCAACAGCCGCCTGCCCAAACTGCCCGACACGCCGCTGCCCGCCCGATTGCGGCGGCCGATCCTGGTGCAGCTGCGCGACACCAGCACCGACGCCCGCAACATCCACTTCGACCGCTTCCAGCTCATCGATTCCGACTTCGCCTGAACCGCGACTGCTGGTCCGAGCAAATCCCTTAGCGCTTCACGAAAGTCAACGTGCACGGCCGCAGTTCGACGCGCTTGCCCGAGCCCGATGAGCCGCTGAACTGCGCGTTGACCGTATAGCTATAGGGCGTGCCAGACTTCACCTGGCCGACCGTGTAGCGCGGATCGGCCGTCAGGCCATGCACAATGAGCGTGGACTTACCGTCCGCGCCTATGTCGCCGTCAATGACGATGGCGTTCGGCATGTCCCTCAACGTCTCGCCGTGAAGCGTGCCGTCCTTGATCGTTGCCGGCACCGATCGCGAATAACCCAAGACCTTGCCATCGGCCGGGCAACCGATGTTGACCTCCCAACTGCCGTCGAACGCGTTCGTCTTTGCCCCTTCGTTTGCGCGCGGCATCGGCCCCGGCGCGAGTGCCGCCGTCTTCTTCAGTTCTTCGATCTTGGCCTTGGCGAGATCGCTGAAGGCGCATCCCGGAAATCGCGCGAGGTGATCCTCATAGGCCGCAACGGTGCCGACAGAGACGGCCGCCTTCCAATGCGTCTCCGCCGAAGCGCAGGGGTCGGCCGCTGGCTGAGACGGCGTGACGGTCACGCTGACGTTGCCGTTCAGATAGAAATTTCC
>DATHMA010000032.1:0-8965 GCA_035487555.1 Bradyrhizobium sp.
GACGAGCGCGGTCGCGGTCGCATACAGCGTGAAGTCGTAATACTCGATCATGTTGCCGATGGCGCTGGCCAGCGCCACCTTGCGGATGTCGCCCGAACCGCGATCCTCGATCGAGGCCGTCGCGCCCGCCATCCTGCCGGCCCCAGCGAATCCAGCCACTTGGCTCATGACATTCCCTCCCGCTTTGGCAGGGTCTGGCCCTGCTTTTGTATTGTCCGTATTGCGGACAAAGAAATAGACGTAAAAGCCGTGTGTCAAGCCGTGTTTTTTGCGGAGCCGTGAATGGATGGCAGGAATGCGCTTTGAGAAGGGATGCTGCCACGCTTCGCGGTTGACCACCTCCCACGGACGGGAGTATTAGAATGTCCATATATCGGACAATCAAAGGAGGAAATTGTGCCAACGAAAATCACCGGAATCGTCCCGCCGGTCCCGACCCCGTTCGACGAGAACGGCGAGATCAACGAGAAGGCCTTCCGCCGCCAGGTGAAATTCTTCCTCGATAAGGGCGTGCATGGCGTCTGCGTCGGCGGCAGCACCGGCGAGGGCCATACGCTCACATCAGAGGAATTCCGCCACCTGATCGAGATCTGCGCCGAGGAGGTGAACGGCAAGGTGCCGCTGGTGGCCGGCATCATCGCCAATTCGACCCGCGAGGCCATCGCCCGCGCCCGTGCCGTCGAGCATGTCAACGTCGCCGCGCTGCAGATCACGCCCGTGCACTATGTCTTCAAGCCCGATGACGATGCGACCTTCGGTCACTTCAAGACGTTGTCGGAGTCCGTCAAGCAGCCGGTCATCATCTACAACGTTGTGCCCTGGAACTATCTCAGCCCCGCACTACTCCTGCGCATCATGCGCGAGCAGCCGGGCGTGATCGGCGTCAAGCAGAGCGCCGGCGATCTCAAGCTGATGGCTGACCTGTTGCTCGACGTGCCGGCCGGCAAGGTGGTGCTGACCGCGGTCGATGCGCTGCTTTATCCGTCCTTCGCGCTGGGTGCGCATGGCACGATCGCCGCCAATCCGGCCGCGGTACCCGGCGCCTGCGTCGCGCTGTGGAATGCCGTGCAGCGCGGCGATCACGTCTTCGCGCTCGAGATCCACAAGCGTCTCTTGCGCTTCTGGAACACCATCGTCGGCGATAATCTGCCGGCCTGCGTGAAGCATGCGCTGAGCTTGCAGGGATGTCCCGACAGCTATCCGCGTCAGCCCATGCCCCTTCCGACCGCGCGCCAGAAAGAGGCGATCGCGCCGGCGCTCCGCCATCTGCTCGAGATCGAAAGCGGCGAGCGGATGGTCGCGGCCGAATAAGCAAGAGGCAATCGGGCGCGGCCGCATTGCCGCCGCGCCCGATTCCGTTTAAGTCGGGTCATTCCTCGTCTTTGTTTTGTATGGCGGCGTCACCCGAAAGGTTCGACATGACTGACGTCGACAACGGTCGGCAGAGCGTGAAATCGCTCTTCAAGATGCTTGAGGTCCTGGAGGCCTTCTCTGCGACCGAGCCTGAGCTCAGCGTCGTCGAGATCGCGCGGCGGACCGGTTTGCCTCGCACCACCGTCCATCGCATCGTCGATAGCTTGCGTACTGTTGGGTTCCTTGAGCAGGATGCCAGCCGTGATCGCTACCGGCTTGGCCTGAAACTGTTCGAGCTCGGCGGCAGTGCGCTGATGAACCTGCCGCTTTACCGGGAGGCTCCGCCCTTCGTCGACACGCTGGCAAAGCTTTCCGGCGAAGACGTGCATCTGTGCATCTTCGATGGCGCGCAGATGGTGTTCGTCAACCGCCGCAGCCAGATTGCGGCACGGCCGCACAACACTATCGTCACCATGGAGGCCTCGCCCTGCCACTCGACCAGCGTCGGTAAGGCGGCGCTGGCGTTCCAGAGCGAGGCGGTGATCGACCGCGTCATCCGCGCCGGATTGCCTCGCTTCACGCCGAATACCATCGTCGAGCCGAAGAAGCTCAAGGCAGAGCTCGCCGCGATCAGGTCGCGCGGCTATTCCATCGATGAATGCGAGCACGAGCCGGAGCTGCGCTGCGTCGGCGCGCCGATCCGCAACAGCGCCGGCCGCGTCTTCGCCGCGATCAGCGCCAGCGGCCCGGCCCGCCGCGTCACGGTCGAGCGGGTGCCGGAGCTCGCGAAGATCGTGATGACGCATGCGGAGCTGCTGTCGATCCGGCTCGGCTATCAGCCGGGGCAGGATGGCGCTGCTGATAGCAAGCCGGCGCGCAGCCGTTCCGGCCGGAAGCCGGCGCGGCCTGCGATCGCGCCGGATCAGGATCGGGTCTAGCGCACTCCGACGCTCCGCTTTAGCTCAGCGACATATCGAGCGGCGGCGAGACGCCTGATGGCAGCGGGCTGACATAGGGCGTGCGCGCGGTGCGCTTCATCAGGTCTGCTTTCGCGGCTGCGATCAGCTCCGGATCGATCAACGCCTTCACCCCGAGGGCGGCCATCGCCTTTGCGGCCTGCACCATCGCCTTGTGGGCGTGCGGGCTCTTGCCTTGCGCCACCACCTGCCAGGTGTGCAGGGGTGTGCCGACCGCAATCGTCGGCGCATGCACCTGCGCGGTCGGTACCACCCAGCTCACATCGCCGACATCGGTCGAGCCGATCAAGGGATTGCGCTTGGCATCGAGCGGCACGGTGAAGTCGGCGAGCGGCCGGTCGGCCGGCTCCATGCCGATCATGTAATAGGCGCTGCTGATATCCTTCTCGGTCAGCGTCGCCTGGATCTTCGCGGCAAAGTCCTTGTCCGCCTCGTCGAAATGCGGCGGGCCCAAGTCTTCCATGATACCGTGCAGCGCCTGCTCCAGTGGATCGTTGTGCAGGAGATTGGAAACGGCGGAGATGATCTTCATCTCCATCCTGGTCTCCGTCATCAGCGCAGCACCTTGCGCGATCTTGTGCACGCGCTCGACCAGCTCGTTCATGCCGGGCAGGTCGCGGGCGCGGATCGAATAGCGCACGCGGGCATGCGCCTGCACCACATTGGGCGCGATGCCGCCGGCGTCGAGCAGCGCATAGTGCACGCGGGCGTCGCTCGGCATGTGCTCGCGCATGTAATTGACGCCGACATTCATCAGCTCGACGGCATCGAGCGCGCTGCGGCCGAGATGGGGCGAAGCCGCCGCATGCGAGGTGCGGCCGGTAAAGGTGAAATCGGCGCGGGTGTTGGCGAGCGAGGGCGTCACCACCACTTCCCAGAAACTGTGCGGGTGCCAGGTGATGGCGATGTCGGCGTCGTCGAACGCGCCCGAGCGCACCATGAAGGTTTTCGCGGCGCCGCCTTCTTCCGCGGGGCAGCCATAATAGCGCACGCGGCCCGGCACCTTGTTGGCGGCGAGCCACTCCTTCACCGCGGTCGCGGCCAGCAGCGCCGCCGAGCCCAACAGATTATGGCCGCAGCCATGGCCGTGGCCGCCGGCCTCGATCGGGCGCGGCTCGGCGACGCCGGCTTCCTGGCTGAGGCCGGGCAGGGCGTCATATTCGCCGAGGAAGGCAATTACGGGCCCGCCTTCGCCCCATTCGCCCATCATGGCGGTGGGGATGTCAGCGATATTCTCCGTGATGCGAAAGCCCTGGTGGCGGAGCTCGGCGAGATGCTCGGCGGACGAGCGCGCCTCGGTGTAGCAGACCTCGGGCATGCCCCAGACCGTGTTGGCGAGCGCGATGAAACGCGGCTTGATCGTATCCACGCCACGCCAGATGTCGCTGCGGTTGTCCATGTTTGGTTCCTTCGGTCTTGAGGCCGATCGCGAGAGGCAAAACGCTATCAGCTTGGTTCCGGGGCGGCTAGTGCGCTGTTCTGACCTAACGGCGCGTCATAAAAGGAACGTCCTTGATGCCTAAATCCCCGGGGCAGGGCAGCACCACTGGAGGCGCAGATGGCGAACGAGATGAATCCCGTCGGCTGGTTCGAGATTTACGTCAAGGACATGAACCGCGCGAAGTCGTTCTACGAGGCGGTGCTCGGTCTGCCGCTGACGAAGTTGCCGGCATCGGGCGGCAGCCTCGATGATATGTGGACCTTTCCCATGAACCAGGGCGCCAGCGGAGCGGCGGGCGCGCTCGCCAGGATGGACGAGGCTCCGGTCGGGCCGGGCGGCACCATCGTCTATTTCGTCACCGAGGACTGCGGCAAGGTCGCTCACCGCGCCAAAGACGCCGGCGGCCAGATCGTGAAGGACAAATTCTCGATCGGGCAATACGGCAATATCGCGCTGGTCTCCGATCTCGACGGCAATATCATCGGCCTGCATTCCATGACCTGACCGCATGTGCGCTCCGCGCGCGGCGTGAGGCGAGCACGCTTGCTCGCCTCATGGCCGATCCTGCATGATCTCCCCAGAGCAGGAACATTGGGGAGCTCTCATGAAGATCATCGATGCGCAGGTGCATATCTGGTCGCAGACGGTGATGCCGCCCTCGGGCCTGCATCGCAAGGTCGAGACATTCACGGCCGAGGATGTGCTGAAAGAGATGGACGAGGCCGGCGTCGACGCTGCGCTGATCCATCCGCCATCATGGGACCCCAATTCGAATGCGCTCGCGATTGAAGCGGCGAAAAAATATCCGGACCGCTTTGCAATCCTGGGGCAGTTTCCGCTGCAGGATCCGGCCAACCGCAAATTGATTCATGTCTGGCGCGACCAACAGGGCATGATGGGCCTGCGCTGGGCGTTTATCGCTGAGGATCAACAGAAGCTGCTTTACGACGGTTCGCTCGATTGGCTGTGGCCGGCGGTGGAAGAGGAGGGCTTGCCGATTGCCATGCTGGGCGGGCTATTTCTCAAAAAGTTTCGCGAAATCGCCGAGCGTCATCCGCGCCTGAAGATGATCGTCGATCATTGCGGGCTCAACCGTCACGGCCGTGACGCGGCGGCCTTCATCCATCTCGATGAATTGGTCGCGCTCGCGAAATTGCGGAACGTTGCGGTGAAGGCGACCGGCGCGCCGCATTATTCGACAGAGCCGTATCCCTTCCGCAACATCCAGGACGGGCTGCACCGCATCTTCGATGCGTTCGGCCCAAAACGTTTCTTCTGGGGCACCGACCTTACCCGCATGCCATGCAGTTACCGGCAATGTGTCACGTTTTTTACCGAGGAATTGCCGTGGCTTGCCGGCGAGGAACTGGAAGATGTGATGGGTCGCGGGCTGTGCCAGTGGATCGGTTGGAATTACAAATTTTAGCAATAACGACCAAGCGGTGAAAGGATTTGCGATCCAACAACATTGCGAAGGAAATTAAACCCATGACATTTGTGGTCGGCGCGCAACTGCGCTAGGCTGCTTTCGTGACGCAAGCGATGGGATTGGTTTCGCCAATGAACATCCTCGATCCGCAGGGCCCGATTGCAGCCGCCAACAAGACGATCCTGATCGACTCGATCGCGATCATGCTCGCGATCGTGATACCGACCATCATTGCGATCTTCGCCTTCGCATTCTGGTTTCGCAAATCCAACTCCCGCGCCATCTACTGGCCCGATTGGGAATATTCCGGCCGGCTCGAGCTCGTGGTGTGGTCGATTCCGGCGCTGACCATCATCCTGCTCGGCGGCGTCGCATGGATCGGCTCGCATCAGCTCGATCCGGCGCGCCCCGTTCCCGGCACCGGGCAAACTGTCACCATCCAGGTGGTGTCGCTGGACTGGAAGTGGCTGTTCATCTATCCGGACCAGCGCATCGCGACCCTCAACTCGCTCACCGTTCCCGTGGGCTCGCCGCTGCATTTCCAGCTGACCTCGGCGAGCGTGATGAATGTGTTCTTCATCCCGCAACTTGGCAGCATGATCTACACCATGAACGGCATGGTGACGCAGCTCAACCTGCGCGCTGATGAGGTCGGCAGCCTCCAGGGCCTTTCGGCGCATTTCTCCGGCGACGGCTTTCCCAGCATGATGTTCGACGTGCATGTCGTCTCCGAGCCGGACTTTGCGACCTTTGCTTCCAATACGGTCAAGAGCGATCGCGAGTTGAACAGCGACGTCTACAAGAGCGAGCTGCTCAAGCAGTCGGTGCCGAAGGAGCAGGCGGCTTACCACCTCACCGATCCCGAGTTGTTCGGGTCGATCGCCACGCAAAAGATTCCGCCGGGTCCCGGTCCGGAGCCCAGCCCGAAGGAAGCCTCCAACATCGGAGCGGGCAATGTTAGGTAAACTGACCTGGTCAGCCATCCCTTTCGATCAGCCGATCCCGCTGGTGACGGGCGCCGTGGTGCTGGTCGTGATCCTGGCCGTGCTGGTCTGGATCGTCCTTGCCGGCCATCTGCCCTATCTCTGGCGCGAATGGATCACCAGCGTCGATCACAAGCGGATCGGCGTGATGTACACGCTGCTCGCCTGTGTGATGCTGCTGCGCGGCTTTTCCGACGCGATCATGATGCGCGCGCAGCAGGCGCTCGCGTTTCACTCGAACGGATTCCTGCCGCCGGAGCACTATAACCAGATATTCTCCGCGCACGGCACCATCATGATCTTCTTTGTCGCCATGCCGTTCGTGATCGGGCTGATGAATCTCGTGGTGCCGCTACAGCTCGGCGTGCGTGATGTCGCGTTTCCGACGCTCAATTCCGTCGGCTTCTGGTTGACGGCGACCGGAGCGCTGCTCGTCAACATCTCGCTCGTGGTCGGCGAGTTCGCGCGAACCGGCTGGCTGCCTTATCCGCCGCTGTCGGAGCTGACCTATTCGCCGGGCGTGGGCGTGGATTACTATTTGTGGTCGCTGGAAATATCGGGTGTCGGCACGCTGGTGGCCGGCATCAATCTCGTCACCACCGTGCTGAAGATCCGCACGCGGGGCATGAGCTATATGCGCATGCCGATTTTCTGCTGGACGACGCTGGCATCCAACCTCCTGATCATCGCGGCGTTCCCGATCCTGACCGCAACGCTGGCGATGCTGATCCTCGACCGCTATCTCGGCTTCCATTTCTTCACCAATACCGGCGGCGGCAACGTCATGATGTTCATGAACCTGATCTGGGCCTGGGGCCATCCCGAGGTCTATATTCTGGTGTTGCCGGCGTTCGGCATCTTCTCCGAGGTCATCTCGACCTTCTCCGGCAAGCCGCTGTTCGGCTACCGCTCGATGGTGCTCGCCACCATGGCGATCTGCGTGATCTCCTTCATGGTGTGGCTGCATCACTTCTTCACCATGGGCGCCGGCCCGAACGTCAATGCGATCTTCGGCATCGCCAGCATGATCATCGCGGTCCCGACGGGAGTGAAGATCTACAACTGGCTGTTCACGATGTTTGCCGGCCGCATCCGTTTCACCACGCCAATGATGTGGTCGATCGGCTTCATGGTGACCTTCATCATCGGCGGGCTTACCGGCGTGCTGGTCGCCGTGCCGCCCGCGGACTTCCTGCTGCACAACAGCCTGTTCCTGGTCGCGCACTTCCACAACGTCATCATCGGCGGCGTGCTGTTCGGCGCCTTCGCGGGCTACACCTACTGGTTCCCGAAAGCGTTCGGCTTCCGCCTGCACGAGGGCTGGGGCATTGCCTCGTTCTGGTTCTGGCTGATCGGCTTCTATGTCGCCTTCTTTCCGCTCTATGCGGTGGGCTTCCTCGGCATGACGCGCCGCATGCAGCATTACGATGTAGCGGAGTGGAAGCCATGGCTCGATCTTGCGAGCGTCGGCGCCGGGCTGGTCCTGGCCGGCATCATCTGCCAGATCATGCAACTCGTCGTCAGCATCCGTCGCCGCGAAGAGCTACGCGACGTCACCGGCGATCCCTGGGACGGCCGCTCGCTGGAATGGGCTACCGCGTCACCGCCGCCGGTGTTCAATTTCGCCTTCATGCCTCATGTCACCAGCGAGGATCCCTATTGGGCGATGAAGCGTCGCGCGCAAGTGGAGGGCGATGCGAAGGAGCCGGACTATCAGCCGATCGAGATGCCGCGCAACTCGCCGACCGGTTTCGTCTGCGCGTTCTTTGCGAGCGTGACGGGCTTTGCGCTGATCTGGCACATCTGGTGGATGGCGATTGTCGCCCTCATCGGCGCTTATGCGACCTTCGTCGTGTTCGCCTGGCGCGACCATGATGAATACGAGATCCCGGCCGAGGAGGTGGCGCGTCTTGATCGCGCCAACCGCGAGGCGCGGCGTGAACTCGTCACCGCTGCGGGGAGTGTCTGATGTCGATCGCTGTGGCACACGGACATGATGCGACCTTGATCGGCCTCGATGCCGAGCACCCCGGACCAGCGTCGAAGCGAATCGTCGCCGGCTACGGCTTCTGGATATTCATTCTCAGCGACATGGTGATGTTCTCCTGCTTCTTCGCGGCCTATGCCGTGCTGCTGGGAGAGACCAATGGCGGGCCTTCGGGCGCGGAGCTGTTCAACCTCAAGAACGTCGCGGTCGAGACCGCTTGCCTGCTGCTCTCGAGCTTTGCCTGCGGCATGGCGAGCATTGCCGCCGAAGTGCGCAACCACCTATGGTTCCAGATCGCGATGGCGGTCACTTGCGTGCTGGGGCTCGCGTTCCTCACCATCGAATTCCGCGAATTTGCCGATCTGGTCGCGCGTGGCGCGGGGCCGTCGCGCTCTGCCTTCCTGTCGGCGTTCTTCACGCTGGTCGGCTGTCACGGCCTGCACGTCTCGGGCGGCATTCTCTGGTTGCTCACCATGATGGCGCAGGTGTTCGCCAAGGGTTTTCGCGCCGACATCCTGCGCCGCTTTCTCTGCTTTGCACTGTTCTGGCACGCGCTCGACATCATCTGGGTCGCGGTGTTTTCGGTGGTCTATCTGCTCGGGAGTGCGGTATGAGCGACGTTGAACTGCACCATCGGACCGATCTCGCCCCCGGAGACGAGGAGCAGGTCAGCGTCAAGGTCCGCGTGCTCGGCTATCTCGTCGGGCTGGGTCTCGCGATCGTGCTCACGGCGACCTCGTTCTTCGTCGCGGGCACGGACCTGGTCTGGCAACCGTCGATCCCCGTTGCGATCAT
>DATHMA010000033.1:0-15410 GCA_035487555.1 Bradyrhizobium sp.
TTCGCCTATACCTCGCAGCGGATGCCGAAGTTCAACTCGATCTCGATCTCCGGCTATCACATGCAGGAGGCCGGCGCGACGCAGGACCTCGAGCTCGCCTATACGCTCGCCGACGGCGTCGAATACCTGCGCGCCGGCCTCGCCGCCGGTCTCGACGTCGACCGTTTTGCTCCGCGGCTGTCGTTCTTCTGGGCGATCGGCATGAACTTCTTCATGGAAGTCGCCAAGATGCGCGCCGCACGGCTGCTCTGGGCGAAGCTGTTGAAGCCGTTCAACCCCAGGGATCCGCGCTCGCTGTCGCTGCGCACGCATTGCCAGACTTCAGGCTGGTCGCTGACCGCGCAGGACGTGTTCAACAATGTCGCACGCACCACCATCGAGGCGATGGCGGCGACGCAAGGCCACACCCAATCGCTGCACACCAATGCGCTGGACGAAGCGCTGGCGCTGCCGACCGATTTCTCCGCGCGCATCGCCCGCAACACCCAGCTGTTCCTGCAGCAGGAAAGCGGCACCACGCGCATCATCGATCCCTGGGGCGGCTCGTACTACGTCGAGCGTTTGACGCGCGACCTCGCCGCCAAAGCCTGGGGCCATATCCAGGAAGTGGAAGAATTGGGCGGCATGGCCAAGGCGATCGAGGCCGGCGTACCAAAACTGCGCATCGAGGAAGCTTCCGCCAAGACCCAGGCCCGCATCGACGCCGGCCGGCAGGCGGTGATCGGCGTCAACAAGTACAAGCCATCAGACGAAGCGCCGATCGAGATTCTGAAGGTGGAAAACTCCACCGTGCGGCGGCTGCAGATCGACAAGCTGAAGCGATTGCGCGGCGAACGCAACCAGAAAGACGTCGATGCCGCGCTCGCGGCGCTGACGCGCGCGGCCGGCGGCGAAGGCAACCTTCTCGCGCTTGCCATCGACGCGGCGCGCGCGAAAGCCACCGTCGGCGAAATTTCCGACGCGATGGAAAAAGTGTTCGGCCGCCACCGCGCCGAGATCAAATCCATCACCGGCGTCTACAAGCGGGAGGCGTCCGCGATGTCCAACAAGGTCCAGAAAGTGCAGGAGCTGATCGATGCCTTCGAGGAAGCGGAAGGCCGCAGGCCCCGCATCCTCGTCGCCAAGATCGGCCAGGACGGCCACGACCGCGGCCAGAAGGTGATCGCATCGGCTTTCGCCGATGTCGGCTTCGACGTCGATATCGGGCCGCTGTTTGCGACCGCCGACGAAGCGGCGCGCCAGGCGGTCGAGAACGACGTGCACATTCTCGGCGTCTCCTCGCTCGCGGCCGCCCACCTCACCGCCGTGCCGGAATTGAAGGCCGCACTGAAGAAGCAGGGCCGCGAGGACATCATGATCATCGTCGGCGGCGTGGTGCCCCCGCAGGATTATGACGCACTCTACAAGGCCGGCGCGGAAGCGATCTATCCGCCCGGCACCGTCATCTCGGACGCCGCCGAGGAGCTGATCCACAAGCTCAACGCAAGGCTCGGCCATAGCGAAGCGGCGGAATAGCCTTCACGAAGACCTGGTAACGCTCCGGATTGAACCCGGAGCAATGCCCTGCGACCAATGCTCACATTAACGTTGGTCCGCATAGCGAAGCGCGCGCAGCGTTCAGTCGCGGTTCAGCGTCACCGATGATGAATCCGACCGGGCGCGCAATCTAGTGGAAATATAGGTCAAGCGAACATGAAGTGGACTGAAATGACAAGGCGCGCCGCGATCGCGATCGGGCTGCTGGCTGCGGTTGCCCAGTGGTCACCATCGCTTGCAGATGATCCCAAGCCTGACGCCGCGCTCAAGAACAAGTCGATCGAGGCCAACGTCTTTCTCGATGACGAGATCAAGGCCGATCCTGCGCTTTCAGCCTACTGCCTGGCCGACGGGAAGAAGTGGCTCGACAAGAATGCCGCCGATGCCGCCAAGGAGATGAAAGAGGATCCGCAATTCTTCAAGGACGGCGGCTGGTCGTTCGAGCGCAAATACGGCGTGCGCTCCGTGGTCGCCGACCGCTATGTCAGCATCGTGCGCGACGACTACATGGACACCCACGGCGCGCATCCCAACACCGACGTGAATACGATCCTCTGGGACAAGACCGAGAACAAGCCCATCAGCATCCGTCCCTTCTTCACCGAGACCGCCGACAACGGTCCGACCATGACCGCGATGCAGAAGGCGATCATTGCTTCGCTGAAGGTCGAGAAGAAGAAGCGCGACACCAGCGAGACCGCGACCGTCGAATGGTTCAAGGGCGTCGAGCCGAAACTGCTCGAGATCGGCGCCGTGACGCTGGCACCCTCGACCGAAGCCGGCAAGAGCTCCGGCCTGACCTTCCACTATCCGCCTTATGCGGTCGGCCCCTATGTCGAGGGCCAATACGTCGCCTTCGTGCCCTGGGAAACGCTGAAGCCCTATCTCACGCCGGAAGGCCAGCGCATCTTCGCCGGCGCGCGCCCGAAGGGCGATGCGGAAGATCAGTAATTAAGGTTAGCGCGTCAGTTTGCGGCCCGCGCCGGCGCTGGGCGATTCGTCGCCCATGTGTTAGTATTTCGCCATGACCGAGCTCGCGGAGCTTTCACTCGAAGCCATTGTCGTGAAGTTGAAAGCGCTCGCCCCCGCCTTGAGGGCTGAGGGCGTGACGCGGCTCTATTTGTTTGGGTCCAGGGCGCGCGGTGACGCACGCCCCGACAGTGATCTTGATGTATTGGTCGAGACGACCTCGGAGGGCGAGACACCGCGCTTCGACTACTTCAAGGCTTTGCATCTGGTCGAAGACAGCACGGGACTTCAGGTGCAGATATCGATACGCAACTTGCTGAAGCCGCGGATCGCCAAGCGAATCGCCGATGATCTGATCGAGGTGTTCTGAATGCCGCCGACCGTTGAGGACCGGCTGCGGGATGTTTTTGAGGCCATCGAAGACATCGAGAAGCTAATTCAAGGGATTGATCTTCAAAAATTCAACGATGATCGAATTCTACGCCTCGCGACGGAGCGTCTGCTTGAGATTGCCTGTGAGGCTTCACGAATGTTGCCCCATGACGTCAAAAAGGCGGCTCCAGATATCGACTGGCGAAAGATGATCGATTTTGGCAACTTATTGCGCCATGCCTATCACTCCACCGACGTCGACAAGATCTGGGACATCATCCAGAATCATCTGCCGCCGCTGAAATCCTTCGTCCAGCGCCGCATCGAGGCTTCCAAGAGATGACGGCCGCATGCATTCAGAGACGATGATGCCGCGCAGCAACGCTCCCAACATCAAATCCCTCACCAAGGACCTCCGCGCCGGCGGCCGCGCTGCGCTGGCGCGCGCCATTACGCTGATCGAGAGCCGGCGCGCCGACCACCAAGCTTCCGCGCGCGACCTGGTGCAGGCGCTCTTGCCACACACCGGCAAGGCGATCCGCGTCGGCATCACCGGCTCGCCGGGCGTCGGCAAGTCGACCACCATCGACGCGCTCGGCATGTACTTGATCGAGCAGAGCCACAAGGTTGCCGTGCTTGCGGTCGATCCGTCCTCGGCCCGCACCGGCGGCTCGATCCTCGGCGACAAGACACGCATGGCGCGGCTCTCGGCTTCCGATCACGCTTATATCCGCCCCTCGCCCTCGTCCGGCACGCTCGGCGGCGTCGCCGCCAAAACGCGCGAGGCGATGCTGCTCTGCGAGGCGGCCGGCTTCGACGTGATCCTGGTCGAGACCGTCGGCATCGGTCAGTCCGAGACCGCGGTCGCCGACATGACCGATTTCTTCCTGGCGCTGATGCTGCCGGGTGCCGGCGACGAGCTGCAAGGCATCAAGAAGGGCCTGGTCGAGCTCGCCGACATGATCGCGATCAACAAGGCCGATGGCGACAATCTCAAGCGCGCCCAGCACGCCGCCGCCGATTATCGCAGCGCGCTGCATATCCTCACCCCCCGGTCGGAGCACTGGCATCCGCCGGTCGAAACCTATTCGGCGCTGACCGGCGATGGTATTGCCAAACTCTGGCAGAAAATTCTGGATCATCGCACCGCCATGAGCGCGTCGGGCGATTTCGCCGCGCGACGGCGCGACCAGCAAGTGAAATGGATGTGGTCGATGCTGGAGCAGCGGATGCTGGCGCGGCTGCGCGCCGACGCCTCCACGCGTGCGAAGGTGAAAAAGATCGAGGCTGACGTCGCCGACGGCCGCCTCACGCCGGCGGTCGCTGCCGAACAGATGCTGGAGCTGCTCTGATGGGCGGCAAGCTGCGCATCCTTGTCACCGGCTTCGGACCGTTTCCCGGCGCGCCCTATAATCCGACCATGCCGCTGGTCGAGCGGTTGATGCAGCTCCGCCGTCCCGCCTTCGACGACGTCAAGCTTTCAAGCCACATCTTTCACGTCACCTACGCAACCGTCGATCGCGAACTGCCAAAACTCCTCGCGAAGCGGCGGCCGCATGCGCTCCTGATGTTCGGCCTGGCGCAGCGGACGCCGTATCTGCGCGTCGAGACGCGGGCGCGCAACGCGGTCACGACCATTTGGCCCGACGCCGACGGCACGCGTGTGCGCAAGGGATCGATCGCACGCGACAGCGATGCCCTGATGTTCGGCCCGCACACCGCAAAGCTCCTGCGCGCGGCGCTCGCCACTGGGATCGACGCGCGCGCCTCGCGCGACGCCGGCAGCTATCTCTGCAACTACCTGAGCTGGCGCGCGGTCGAGGCGACGCAAGACGATGACGGTCCTCGCCTCGCGGCCTTCATCCATATTCCCCTGCTTGCGCGCAATGGCGCGGCAAGACCAGGCCGCATCACCCTGGAAGAGCTGGTCGACGCCGGCGAAGCCATGCTCGTGGAACTCATCCGATTGACGCGAGGCGCGGTGCGCGAAGCCGCCTGACCCTGACCGGCTGTTAACCCTACCCCCAACAATCGCTTCTCCGGCTGCTCGCTTCCGACCTGCCACAGCGCATTTCTGGGGTACTTCCTTTGATCGCGATTTTTGCGGGAAGACGGTCATGGACCTCAATCGCCGCCATCTCATTGGCGCCTCCGCGGCCGGCGTTGCCGGCGTGCTCGCCGTCTCCCCTGAAGCCGCACGCGCAGCGCAGCTCACCTCCGCGCTCGGACGCGACGCCGCGCAATATGGCGTGCGGCCCGGCAGTCCCGACGATCAGACACGAGCCTTGCAACGCGCGATCGACGAAGCCGCGCGTGCCGCCGTGCCGCTGGCGCTGCCGCCTGGCGTCTACCGCACCGGCGCGTTGAACCTCGCCACCGGCACGCAGCTGATCGGCGTGCGCGGCGCGACCAAGCTTGTCTTCACCGGTGGTGGCTCGATGTTGCTGGGCGAAGGCGCCGGCCATGTGACGCTGAGCGGCATCACGCTCGATGGCGGCAACCTCCCCCTGCCCGCACGACATGGGCTGATCTATTGCCTCGGCGGCCGCGACATCCGCATCTCAGATTGCGAGATCTTGAACAGCGGCGGCAACGGCATCTGGATCGAGCAGGTCGCGGGCGACCTCTCGGGCAATATCATCACCGGCATCGCGGGGACCGCGATCGTGTCGTTCGACGCGCAAGGCCTGATCGTCTCGCGCAACACGATCACCGGGACGAACGACAACGGCATCGAGATCCTGCGCACGGCGATCGGCGATGACGGTACGCTGGTCGCCGACAACCGCATCGAGGACATCAAGGCCGGCCCCGGCGGCTCCGGACAATATGGCAACGCCATCAACGCGTTTCGCGCCGGCAATGTGATCGTGCGCAACAACCGCATCAGGAATTGCGACTACTCGGCGGTGCGCGGCAACTCGGCCTCCAACATCCAGATCACCGGCAACAGCGTCACTGATGTCCGCGAGGTCGCGCTCTATTCGGAATTCTCCTTCGAGGGCGCCGTGATCGCCAACAACACCATCGACGGCGCGGCATTCGGCGTGTCGGTCTGCAATTTCAACGAGGGCGGACGCATTGCCGTGGTCCAGGGCAACATCATCCGCAACCTCATTCCGAAACGCCCGATCGGCACCGCGCCGGACGATGATGCCGGCATCGGCATCTATGTCGAAGCCGATACTTCCGTGACCGGCAATGTGATCGAGAATGCGCCCTCCTTCGGCATTATGGCCGGCTGGGGCAAATATCTGCGCGATGTCGCGATAACCGGCAATGTGATCCGAAAAACCTTTGCCGGCATCGGCGTGTCGGTCGCGGCGGGGGCCGGCACCGCGCTCGTCAACAACAACCTGATTTCGGAGACGCCGCGCGGCGCGGTGGTGGGCCACGACCACGGCAAAGCGGTCACAGCTGACCTGTCGGTCGAGGGCGCGCAGCGCTACGCCCAGCTCGTGATCGGCAGCAATGCTGTGAGGCGCTAACGCCTCACAGCGTATTGCGCAGCAGCGGGTAGCGCTGCTGGATGGAGGCCAGATCCAGCGCCTTTTCATCGGGCACATCCAGCGCCCGTTCCAGCGCGAGAAAATCGATCGCCGGCTCGGCCGATGCTTCCGCGTCCACGGGTAGCTCGATCGGCTCGGGCGCGATCACCGGTGCCGGTGCGGCCGGACGCCAGCCCTGCGGCGTGACGGGAGACGGCCAGGTCACCCGAATGACGGGCTCGGCCATCACTCTTGGGGTCGAGAGCCCGCGCCAGGTTTCGACAGCGACCTTGGCTTCGCGGATGTTCTCCAGAAAAGCGAGCTCGCCGTAATAGCGCCGCCAGCGCCCGCTTTCGAACAGTTCGGTGAGATGTTCGAGACGTTGCTCCGCCAGCTGCCGCCAGCGCCCGAGGACGTCGGCGGTGCGCGCCACGTCGTTGCGATGTGTCATTTACCAGCCCGCAAGGAAGAGGAGAAAAGACGCGAGGACTGACGCAACGAATCAAAAACTTGTGACGAGATTATTTTGTGGAAAAGATTTTTTGTTGTCCAGCGGCTTCACTACTTTTGCGCGAACCCCCGTGGTTGCACGGACTTAGCTTCCTCTTTGGGCGCAGCGCGCGTTCAGAGGCGATATGAGGCCGAAAATAAAAGACCCGTCCGGGGGGACAACCGGACGGGTCAAGCCATACGGGCGCTTGGGGTGGATGGGCGCTCGCGCCTGATATAGCTGCGGGGAGGGAATAACCGCTCCCACCTGCATTGGTCGCGAGAAGCATGCCGCGCGTTCAAAGCCGGGACGATTTTTTTAACCTCCCGACAAGCAATTTCGGCCCGCGAAATTTAGTGCGAAGCAGCCGGTTTTTCCGCTGCGACCGTGGAGATCTGCGGCTCGAGCGAGCGAACAGGCGGGATTTCCCGCTGTTCCGGCGCGTTTTCGGCCGGCTTTTGCGGTGCCGGCGCTGACGTGCTCGCAACAGGCGCCGGGCCTGCGCCGATCACGGCTTCGATAGCGGCATACGCATCCGCTTCGCCCGCACCGAACAGATCATCACGTCCTGGTGAACCGAGATCGCGCGCTGTCTTCATCAGCAATACGCGCAATTCATCCGCTTTCAACGCGGGATTGCGCTCAAGCATCAGGGCGGCAAGCCCACTGACATAGGCGGCGGAAAACGAGGTGCCCGACGTCATCTGGTATTTGCCGTCCGGCGCCGGTAGGAACACGTCGACACCCGGGGCAGCGATCGCGACGTAGCCGCCGCGATTGGATGCCGTGAACAGATGGTCCTGCGCGTCGGTGGCACTCACCGCAATCACATTGGCATTGGCGGCGGGATAAAGCGGCGGCGATTTCGCACCGGCATTTCCGGCCGCCGCAACCATCACGATGTCCTTCTTCGCCACGGCATCGACACCGCGCTCGATCAGCGCGTCCTTTGGACCGGCAAAGCTCATATTGATGACCTGCGCGCCATGGCCTGCGGCGTAATCGAGCGCCTTCAGGATGACGTAGGAATTGCTCTGCGCGCCGTTCGCCGCCGTGCCGAAGGCGCGGATCGCCATGATGCCGGCGGCCGGAGCACTGCCCATCAGCCGCGCATGGGCAACGATCGCGCCCGCAATGCCGGTGCCGTGCACATGCGGCCCCTCGGTGCTGCCGAGCGCATCGAAGCTGTCGACGATCGAGCCCGCGAGCTCGGGATGCCTGACGTCGATCGCGGCGTCGATCACGGCGACCTTGACGCCGCTGCCATGCGCAAGCTTGTGCGCTTCGGGCAGCCGCATTTTCGCCAGCGCATATTGCAGCGGGTCGCCCTCGCCGAGCGCGGCCGGCTTCTGATCCTGCAGGAGATAGCGGAAGTTCGGCTGCACCGAGCGAACGCTGGCTTCGGTCGCAAACTCGCGGCTCACGACGTCCACCGAGCGGCGGTCGGTGACGCGGAACAACCCGATGGTCGAACCGATCAGTGCAAAATTCTGCGATTGAACGCGCCGCAGCCCATGGCGCCGCGCCATTTCGTCGGCCTGCGCCTCCGACAGCGCACCGTCGATCTCGGCGACCAGTTCATTGGGAACGGTGTTCACGTCGAGCACGGTCTGGACCTGATTGCCGCGGATGCGGCCGCTCAGGACCTTGTGGGCTTGACGGCCGCTGCCGTTGCCGTTGGACGCGGCGAACAAGTCGGCGCATTCGCCATCGCTGTCGCGCGCGGCGCCGCCGCAGGCGGGATACAGGTTCGGCGAGGTGTGCATGTAGGGAAACTGCGGGTGAACGGCGAGCCTGCTCGTCAGCGTCGGCGTCACGCGACCGATGCTGGTGCTGACGCTTGGGTTCACGTGGGTGACGACCGGATTGACCGTGACCGGGTTGATGCGGGCTCCCATGTTGATGGTGGGCGAGCGCATGATGCTCTGCGCACTCGACGCGGAAGCTGCGACCAGCGCCATTCCCCCTATTGCCCACGCCGCGCGGCGTAAAATCATCCGCCAGTCAGCACCATCATGGGACATGGGGCACCTCGCACTTCGCTGGAACCGGCGGGAAAGCCTTAATGCGCCGCCACCGCGAGATTGACGATCTTCTCGTCCTGCAGCTTCCGGATCAGGGCCGACGAATCTTCCTTGCTCATCGCCCTGTCGCCGAACTGGAGGCGGAACAGGCCGCCCCTCGCGTCGATGATCGAGGCCTGATAATCGCTGAGCAGTGCCATGATGTCGGAAATCTTCGTGTCCGGCGCGAAGCGCACCAGCGCCTGCGGCGGGCTTGAGTCATTGCCGGAAAGCGTCCGCGTCATCGGCTCGTTCATGCTGAGCGAAGCGGTCTGGAAGGTCGAGCCCTGCTGGTTCTTGATCAGCACCGCGCCGATCACCGCGGCCTGCAGCACCAGTG
The DNA here is from genome assembly GCA_035487555.1 of Bradyrhizobium sp. Lineage (GTDB taxonomy): Bacteria > Pseudomonadota > Alphaproteobacteria > Rhizobiales > Xanthobacteraceae > Bradyrhizobium. Next base: position 9,259 of record DATHMA010000033.1, read on the forward strand.
CCAGTGCGCCAAGGCTCGCCGACCACGCAAGCGTGCGCGGCGAGAGGCTAGCGAAAAAACCCGAAACCCTCGTCGACAGGCGCGACCAGGCCGACGTCTCGGGCGCCGGCTCCGCATCGATCGCGGCGAACAGCTTCTGCATGGCACGCGCCGAGGGCGCGCCCAGCGTCTCGTTGAGGCTGATGGTCTCGGCATATTCCTCGCGGATGACGGCGTACTGCTTGGCGAGCTCGGGATCGCGGGCGAGCGCCTCCTCGACACGGCGTGCGTCGCGCGTGCTCAACGTGCCGGCGGCGTGCCACGGCAGCAGCATCTCCATTTCACTGGGCTCTTGTTCCAGCATCTTTTTGCTCAATGCCATCATGGCCAGCCTCGTTCCACGCCGGCTGACTTCAGCAGCTCGGCCAATTTCTTGCGCGCATAAAACAGGCGCGTCTTCACCGTGTTCTCCGGGATCCCCACGATCTCGGCTACCTCCTCCACGGATTTCTCGTGGTAGTAGACCAGATCGACGATCTCCCGGTGTTCCGCCGACAATGCCGTCAGGCACCTACGCAACGCGTCACCGGTATCTTTTTTCGTCACCGCCACTTCCGGATCGTCGGATGTATCCTCGATCGCGTTGGCGGCCTCGTCGTCCAGTTCACCGTCCTTCCGGCGCCGTAGCGCTGAGAGGGCCTTGAATCGCGTAATCGCCAGGAGCCAGGTGGAGACGGCGGAGCGGCCCTCGAACTTGCCGGCCTGCCGCCACACATCAAGAAAAACCTCGCTGATGAGATCTTCCGCGATCTGCTCGTCCCGGACGAGCCGAAGCCCGAAACGGAACACCCTGACATGGTGCCGTCCGTACAGCACCTGCATGGCGAGCCGGTCGCCTTGCGCGATCCTGCCGATCAGGACGTCGTCCGTTACGGATGTCGCGCTCAATGGCCGTCTCGCAGGTTTGGTCGGATGGGATGGGCAGGCGGTTCGATTGCGGCGGCAAGATTCTTTAGGGTATCCCTGCACGCTGGGCGCATATGTGATCTCCCGCACATATACGGGAATTTGACCTGCTTTTGGTAGCAGGGTGAGGGAATACACGGCGAAAATGGTATCATATTACTCACTAACTTTCACTTAGCCGCCGATCGGGCCGCAACATATCCAAGGCAAGCTTTGCAATACAGTAGTTGTACGGGACTTCGGGAAGAAGCGCTCCCAAGCTGCCCGCACGCTGCCATTTCCGGCCGATTCCCCTTGCCAATCAAGGACTACGGCCACCCCGACGAGAAGCCGGATTCGGGTTCCAAAAGATACCAAACCTAAAGGCTTTACCACGTAGATTCTTGCCGCAGGGTTCCATCCATCGGCGAGACAATGGGCAGCGCGGCTTCGCCTTTCCTCAATCCGATCGCGGCAGAGCTGGAAGGCGTCGGTCCCAAGCCGACGGCCAAGGTGCTGTCGCGCCGCGTGCGCCAACGCCGCCAGATCCAGGCCATGATCGCGGCGAGCTACATGCTCGATGCCCTGATCCTCTTGCTCTACGCCCGCGCCGGTACCATCCCTTCCTCTATTGCGCCGGCGTACCTCATTACCGGCCTGCTCTCGGTTGCATTCTACCTCGTGCTGTCGGAGACCGGATTCACCGAGCGTTTCCGGGATCATTACTTCGTCGCGCCCCAGGTCTTCCTGAGCCTGGTGATCATGCTGGCGTTCGCCTATGCCGCGCCCGACGCCGGCGTGCTGTTTCTCTGCTCGCTGTTTCTGGTGTTCAATTTCGGCGCGCTGCGCTCGACGGCCTGGCAATCGGCCACGCTCTGGACGGTGATGGCCGCAGGCCTCGCCGCTTTGTTCCTGCTCACCGACAAGCCGATCGGGATGCCGCATGGCACTCCGACCGAGCGGCTCGCGACCATGCTGGTATTCGCGCTCACCATCGGCCGCTGCATGTTTCTGGGAATCTTCCAGAGCTCGATGCGGCAATCGCTGTACCAGAGCGGCCAGAAGCTGAAGGAAGCCTATCGCCGCATCGAGGAGCTCGCCGAGCTCGACGAACTGACCGGCTCGTTCAACCGCCGCTGCATCATGCGCATGCTGGAAGAGGAAATCACCCGCAGCCAGCGCGGCGGCACGCCCTGCTCGATTGCGCTGATCGACCTCGACTGGTTCAAGCGCATCAACGACGCCTATGGCCATCCGACCGGCGACGAGGTGCTGCGCACCTTCGCCATCACCAGCTTCGCGAATATTCGCGCCATCGACCGCTTCGGCCGCTATGGCGGCGAGGAGTTTCTCCTGGTGCTGCCCGACACGACCGAGGACGCGGCGTTCCGCATGCTCGACCGGCTGCGCGCCATCATCGCCGAGCTCGATTGGAGCGCCTTCTCGCCGGGCCTGCAGGTGACCATTTCCGCCGGCGTCGCAACACTGCGCCAGAACGAGACTTCCGACAATTTTCTCGCCCGCGCCGACAGCGCGCTTTACGCCTCCAAGGCGAGAGGACGCAACCGTATCACCAGTGCCTAAACCCAAAATCCATTTATGTTTCCGAAGGCAAAGAAAATGCCGACGGCGCAACGCTCCAGGATAGAGACAATGAGTTCGAAAACTGCACTTGCCCCCGAAAACCTGCTCGACGAGCTGCAATCCACGCTCGCACATGGCACCGTCGCGCGCCGCGTCGAGACGCTGCGCCGTGTCACCGACCTCTTCGTCAACGGCGCAGTGGATTATTCCGATGAACAGGTCGAGCTGTTCGACGACGTGTTCCAGTGCCTGATCCGCCACATCGAGGTGTCCGCCAAGGAGCTGCTCTCCAAACGCCTGGCGCCGATCGACACCGCGCCGCCGCAGACCGTGCGCACGCTCGCCTTCGACGATGTCATCGAGGTCGCGGGCCCCGTGCTGACGCAATCGCTGCGGCTCGACGACGCGACATTGATCGAGACCGCACGCAACAAGAGCCAGGCGCATCTGATGGCGATCTCCAAGCGCAAGGTGCTCTCCGATGCCGTCACCGACGTGCTGGTGCTGCGCGGCAATGACGAGGTCGTCCACTCCACCGTCAACAATCCCGGCGCGGAATTTTCCGAGCGTTGCTTCACGCGCCTGGTCAATCGCGCCGAGGGCGACGACGAGCTCGCCACCTGCCTCGGCCTGCGCCCCGCCATACCGCGGCATCTCTATCTCAAGCTGCTCGCAAAGGCGTCCGACACCGTGCGCCAGCGGCTCGAAGCCGCCAATCCGAAGCAGGCCGCCGAGGTGCCGACCGCGGTGCGCGAGGCGACGCGGCGGGCGCGCTCGTCGAAATCTGCCATGACGCAGCAGACCGCGATTGCGCATGCGCTGGTCAAATCGCTGTTCGAGGACGGACGGCTCGACGAGCACCAGATCATGCAGTTCGCGGAGGGCGGCAAGTTCGACGAGGTGAACGCGGCGATCGCCGCACTTGCCAGCGTGCCGGTGACGATCGCCGAGAACATGATGGTGGAATCCCGCGCCGAGGGCGTCATGATCCTGTGCAAGGTCTCCAGCATGTCGTGGTCGACGGTGAAGGCGATCATCAATCTGCGCGACGAGCTCTCCGGCGGCGAGCCGACCGACCTCAACGCCTGCCGGGAAACCTATGAGCGCCTGCGGCCCTCCACCGCGCAACAGGTGCTCCGCTTCCACCGCATGCAGCAGACCGCCTCGCCGCCGACCGCGCCGGCGGCGTGATCGAGTAACGCTCCGTAGAGTGGGCAAAGCCGCGCTTGCGACGTGCCCACCGTCCATCAGCGCGACACCCATGGTGGGCACGCGTCCGCCGTCGCTTGTTGAACGACCGCATGTGTGGGTCGCTCTGCCCACCCTACAGCTCCGCCGTCATTGCGAGCCAACGGGTCCGCGCAAAGCGCGGCCGATGACAGGCTCCATGAAGCAATGACGAGCAAAAATATTCCCGCGGCATGAGTTGCCCGAGTTCTGCATCGTTCGTGTCGCCCAAATTCAGAGGGCGCAGGGAATGCCGGATGCTTGGCGCACCCGCAGCCGCGCGTGCATTGGTAGAAAGCACACGCGTTAGTCACTACAGGTTCGCCGAAACAGTCCGGCATTCCCTGCGCGATTGGTTTTAACAGCTGCTTCGTGCTCTCCTCGGTGTGCCGGGCTTGATAGCCACCGTCACCCTGCGCAACGTCTCGCAAGGCTTGATCCCAGCGTCGGGGGATCAGGACCACACGACTTCGCCGTCCGCACCGACCGCGCTCGTCCGGCACGGCCTGCACGTCCATCGCATCCCGCTACCTAACGTCCGTGACGATCGCGATACGCCCCTCTGACGGAGGCGGGATAGCGGCATCCATACACCTGATTTGCACTTCTGAAAAAGAGAAATATTTTTGATGGGAAGACTTGACTCGAATTCGGAAAATCAGCCCGTCGGGCAAATCACCTTGGATCATCCCATTGAAATACATCGACTATTCAGCTGCAGCCGTCGCAGCGGACGCTTCAGGCTGCGTTCGCAAAAACATCAATGCCACCAATGCCGCGAGGCTGAGGCCGGCCGACACCACGACCACCAAGCGGCCCATCGGCTCGATCAGGAGCCCAAAGCCCAGCGGCGCCAGCGCCTGGCAGATGCGCGATGGGGCGCCGATCAGGCCAAGCCGGTAGGCGTAGTTTTCCGGTCCGAAGATCGCAAGCGGCAACGTTCCGCGCGCGATCGTCAGGATGCCATTGCCCGCACCGTGCAGCAGAGCAAAGGCGGCTGCGGCACCGCCGCCGAAGGCTCCGATCACGCATGCGCCGATTGGATGCGTAATGCAGGCAAGCCGAGTCGAGACGATCGGATGAAACCGTTTGAGCAGGCTGGCTTCCATCAACCGCGCTCCGACCTGCGCCGGCCCGATCATCATGCCGGCAAAAATGGCCTGCGCCGGCGTCGCTCCGAACACCTCCACGATTCGCGGCAGATGCGCGGCCATCGCCGAGGTCACGGTCCATGCCGCGGCGAAGGCAAACGACAACAGCACCATCGTCCGGTCGATCGGTATATAGGGCTTTGCGACCGGTCCTTCGACGACCGGCGCCGGTTCGGCGCGCGGCAGCGACAGATTGAGCGGCAGACCGATCACGATATGCGCCAACGCCCAAGCATAGCAGGTGTCGCGCCATCCGATCGTCTCAAGGCCGAGCGAGCTCAAGGGCCACGCAACCGTGCTCGCAAAGCCCGCGATCAGGGTGATGCCCGTGATCGCGCCTCGCGCATCCTTGCCATATATGCGTCCGAGCGCGCCAAACGCTGCATCATAGAGGCCGAGTCCCATCCCGATGCCGAGCAGCAGCCATGCTACCGACATCATCCATATCGAGGTCGATGCACCAAGGAGAGCCAACCCGCCGACGAGCACGAGATTGGAGACGCACAGGACTTGCCGGCCGCCTACGCGGTCGATCTGTCGTCCGACGCGAGGACCGAGCAGTCCGGAGATCACAAGCGAAGCGGAGAATGCGGCGAAGAACCAGTTGCTCGAAATCCCGAGATCGTGCGCGATCGGATCGGCAAGGATGGCTGGCAGATAGTAGCTCGATCCCCAGGCGAGCGTCTGCGCCGTGCCAAGCGCCAGCACGACGCGTAACGAACCGTTCCTGATCAAAATGGCATCCCCCAAAGAAGCATCTTGACGCTTCTACATCATTTCTATATTCGTTGAAATATGGAAAAGACAGATGCCGTCACAGCCTTGGCCGCTCTCGCGCAGGACAACCGCCTCGATGTGTTCCGGTTGCTGGTTCAGGCCGGCCCGGAGGGCATGCCGGCGGGCGCCGTCGCCGAAGCGCTCGACCTTGCGCCCAACACCCTCACCTTCCACTTTGACCGGCTGCGCGGCGCCGGCCTCGTCACCGTGCGGCGCGAAGGCCGCTCAATGATCTATGCCGCGCGATATGAGACGATGAACGATCTTCTCGGCTTTCTCACTGATAACTGCTGCGGCGGCGTTCCCTGCGCGCCCGCGGCCGAATGCAAACCCGCGCGCAAGCGCAGTAAAATACCTGCTTGATAAGGACACGCCATGAAGCGCCTCCATGTCCACGTTTCCGTCGAGGATATCGGCCATTCCGTCGGCTTCTACTCGGCGCTGTTTGCCGCGCAGCCGGTGGTCGTGAAATCCGATTACGCCAAGTGG
>DATHMA010000034.1:0-6492 GCA_035487555.1 Bradyrhizobium sp.
TCATGCGACAATTCCCTGGAAGGGGCGCTGGCCGGAAAGTTGCGGCTGGATTAGCAAAAACGGCCCCGAGAAAGCAACGGAGACAGTTTGCATGGCGAAGGGTGGTAAACGCGTGGCCTGGGTCACGGGCGGCGGTACCGGAATCGGCGAAGCCGGCGCGATTTCTTTGGCCGAGGACGGCTGGACGGTGGTGGTGTCGGGCCGGCGCAAGGATGCGCTAGACACCGTGGTCGCGAAAATAAAGCAGGATGGCGGCGAGGCGGAGGCCATTGTGCTCGACGTCAGCAAGGCCGCGGACGTCCAGAAGGTCGCCGACCAGATTTTGGCCAAGCACGGCCGCATCGACCTTTTGGTCAACAGCGCCGGCGTCAATGTTCCGAAGCGGCGCTGGGCCGACATGGAGCTGGAGGGTTGGAACCAGCTCGTCGATATCAATCTCAATGGCGTGCTCTATTGCATGCGCGCGGTGCTGCCGGCGATGCGCCAGCAGAACGACGGCTGCATCATCAATGTCGCCTCATGGGCCGGTCGCCATGTCTCGAAAATGCCCGGCCCGGCCTACACCACGACCAAGCATGCGGTGCTGGCGCTGACCCATTCCTTCAACATGGACGAATGCGTCAACGGCCTGCGCGCCTGCTGCCTGTCGCCAGGCGAGGTCGCAACGCCGATCCTGAAATTGCGGCCTGTGGTGCCGAGCGAGGAGGAGCAGGCCAAGATGCTGCAGCCCGAAGACCTCGGCCGCACCATCGCCTTTGTCGCCAGCATGCCGCCGCGGGTGTGCATGAATGAGATATTGATCAGCCCGACGCATAATCGCGGGTTTATCCAGACGCCGGCGAACAGGGATTAGAGCGACGGCGGCCACAAATTCGTCATTGCGAGCGAAGCGAAGCAATCCATCTTTTCGCGGGGCGAAGCATGGATTGCTTCGTCGCTTCGCTCCTCGCAATGACGACGTGCAAGCGCTGAGCTACGCGCTTAGCCTTAGCCGGTTTCACGAATCACAAAGAATTATTTCCCGAAACTCCCCGCAGAACCCTCCCGTAGTTCGGGCAACGACGGCGCTGAGTTCGAGCAACACGCGGCGCGGTTGTTGACCCCCTCTCCGGCGCACACACGCCGGTCATTCATTCAATCGGGAGACCCTCCATGTCCAAGCCTTCCACGTCCAAGCGTATTGCACTTTTGTCCGCCGTCGCCTTCAGCGCGCTGGCGCTCACCTCGACCTTCGTGGCACCCGCGCGCGCGGAAGAGAAGACCGTGATGGTTGGTGGCGCGGCGATGTATCCGTCCAAGAACATCATCCAGAACGCCGTCAACTCCAAGGACCACACCACGCTGGTGGCCGCGGTGAAGGCGGCCGGCCTGGTCGACACCCTCGAAGGCAAGGGTCCGTTCACGGTGTTTGCGCCGACCAACGCTGCCTTCGGCAAGCTGCCGGCCGGCACGGTCGACACGCTGGTGAAGCCTGAGAACAAGGCGACGCTGACCAAGATCCTCACCTACCATGTCGTCGCCGGCAAATACGACGCCTCCGATCTGACCGACGGCAAGAAGCTCACGACCGTCGAGGGCGAGGAACTCACCGTCAAGAAGGCCGACGGCAAGACCTGGATCATCGACGCCAAGGGCGACCAGTCGATGGTGTCGATCTCCAACGTCCATCAGTCGAACGGCGTGATCCATGTGGTCGATACCGTGCTGATGCCGGCCTCGTAAGCCGCGTATCCGGATCTCCCAACGATCCCCACGGGATGCGCGACGGGCGAGCCGGGGCAACCCGGCTCGCTTTTTTGTGAATGCGAGCGCCGAAGGGGCATCGAGGTTGCGGGGTTCATGCTGTAACGAAACCGCAGTTTCCGGCGTATATTGAACGTCGAGCGATTTGAACGAGGATATCCATGTCCAGCCTGGCAACCGCCGAGGATTTTACCCAGAAGGAGCCGGCCAAGGTGATCCAGCCGGCCTGGGTGCGGGCCATGCACTGGACCAATGCGGTCGCCATGATCATGATGATCATGTCGGGTTGGCAGATCTATAACGCCTCGCCGCTGTTCGGCTTCACATTTTCGCACAGCATCACGCTGGGCGGCTGGCTCGGCGGCGCGCTGCTCTGGCACTTCGCCGCGATGTGGCTGCTGATGGTCAACGGCCTCCTCTATCTCATCACCGGTTTTGCGACCGGCCGCTTCCGCCGGAAGCTGCTGCCGATCACGCCGACCGGCGTGATCTCCGACGTCAAGGCGGCGCTGACCTTCAAGCTCGCCCATGACGATCTCTCCAAATACAATTATGTGCAGAAGCTGCTTTATGCCGGGATCATCGCGGTCGGCATCGTGATCGTGCTGTCGGGCCTGTCGATCTGGAAGCCGGTGCAACTGCAATGGCTGACGGCGCTGTTCGGCGGCTACGACATCGCCCGCTACGTGCATTTCATCTGCATGTCCTTGATTGTTGCTTTCCTCGTCGTGCATGTGCTGCTGGCACTTCTGGTGCCAAAAAGCCTGCGCGCGATGATCATCGGGCGTTAAGGGAGCCGTCATATGGGCCGCATGCGCAGACTCCTGATCCCCGGCGTCGACACGAAGCTCCTGGTCAAGGACGCCATCAAGGCGATGCCGGACCTGACGCGCCGGCGCTTCATCTCGGGCGGCGCCAGCCTCGGCGCGCTGACCCTGCTCACCGGCTGCGATGTCGTCGACAACGACTCGGCCGATCAGTTTCTGGCGCAGGTTTCCAAGTTCAATGACGCGGTGCAGGCCTGGATGTTCAATCCGGACGCGCTGGCGCCGATTTATCCCGAAAGCAGGATCACCAAGCCGTTTCCGTTCAACGCCTATTACGAGCTCGACGACGCGCCCGAGGTCGACGGCAAGGACTGGAAGCTCGAGGTGCGCGGGCTCGTCGACAACAAGAAGTCCTGGACGCTGGACGAATTGTACAAGCTGCCGCAGGTCAAGCAGGTGACGCGGCATATCTGCGTCGAGGGCTGGAGCGCGATCGGAAGCTGGACCGGCACGCCCTTGCGCGATTTCCTCAAGCTGATCGGCGCCGATACCAAGGCGAAATATGTCTGGTTCCAGTGCGCCGACAAAGAGGGCTACAACTCGCCGCTCGACATGCGCACCGCGCTGCATCCGCAGACGCAGATGACGTTCAAATTCGGCGACGACATCCTGCCGCGCGCCTACGGCTATCCCATGAAGATCCGCGTGCCGACCAAGCTCGGATTCAAGAACCCGAAATATGTGATCTCGATGGAGGTCACCAACGAGTACAAGGGCGGCTACTGGGAAGACCAGGGGTACAATTCGTTCAGCGGAAGTTGATCCACCCTACTGTGCTGGCTTCAGTTTCCCCTGGAACGCCGCCAGCACCGCACCCAGCGCCAGCATCGCGGCCGACACATTCAATGCATAAGAGAGATTCCCGAGCGCATCGGTGATGGCGCCGACGGCGATCGGGCCTAGCGTCTGGCCGATGCCGAAGGCGATGGTCATGACGGCGATGCCGGCGGGCCAGCCAGCGACGGGGTAGTTGAAGCGCACAAAGGCGGTGGTCGATCCGACCACGGCAAAGAAGGCGACGCCGAACACCAGTGCGGACACCACGAGTAGCAGCGGCGAATGTCCGAAGATCGGCAGCGCGGCGCCGGTCGCATTCACAGCGAGAATGATGGTCGTGGCGAGCCCGCCGCGATCGAGCGCCAGCACGCGCCGCCATACCCAGGGGGTGGCGAAGGCGCTCATGCCGATCAGACTCCAGAACAGGCTTTGTGCGCCCGCGCCGCCGCCGCCATCGCGGACATAGGCGATCATGAAGGTCATGTAGGCGATATAGCCCGCGCCGAACAGAAAGTAGGCGGCCAGGTAAATCAGCACCGGGCGGATGGAGAAGTCGACGCGCGCGGCATGGTCGATCGCGGCACTGCCGCCGAGCGGCACCAGCAACAGCGGGATCAGCATCGCGACTGAAAGCGCCGTCAGCGCCCACCACACGATCCACCACGAGCCCGGGCCGAAGGCCTGCAGCACATAGGGCGCGATCAGCCCGGATGCGACGATGCCGATGCCGGGTCCGGCATAGAACAGGCTGAGGAGAAAATTTGCGCGCTCGGGTCGCGACTGCGCGATCGTTGCGGCCAGCGCGCCGCCGCCGACAAAGCAGGTCGCTCCACCAAAACCCGCGACCAGCCGCGCGAAACTCAACGCCGCAAAATTGCCGGTCAAGGCGCAGAGCACAAGCGAGAACACGCAGGCGATCGTGCCCCAGAGGATGTTGGCGGAAAGCCCGAAGCGCCGGATCAGCCGCGAGGCGAGCAGCGCGCCGGCGAGATAGCCGACCGCGTTGATGGTGTTCATGAAGCCCGCGGCCGAATAGGACCAATGCAGGGAGTCCCGCATGTCCGGCAGCACCAGCGCATAGGCAAACCGGCCGATGCCGAGCCCGATGGTCGGCGCCAGCGACAGAATAAGGATCAGCCGCGCGGGATGCGCGGTCACAGGGGGATTATCGGGGGATCGCACTGGGAACTCCGGCAACCGCCTATTGTGGCAGGCCGGCTCGCGCTTGCACAGCCTTCCGGCGGCAATGGTGTCTTGCCAATCGCGCAGCACCGTTTTAGCACTTCGCGCGGATTTTTCCCTGCTCGTCATTGCCGGGCTTGACCCGGCAATCCAGCTCTTTTTGAAAGATGGATGCCCGGGTCAAGCCCGGGCATGACAGGCCCTCTCAAGGAAACGAATATGGCTGCCCATAAACTCCTGCTTCTCCCCGGCGACGGCATCGGCCCAGAAGTGATGGGTGAGGTGAAGCGCCTGATCGACTGGCTCCATGCGAAGGGCATTGCGCAGTTCGAGACCGATCAGGGCCTGGTCGGCGGCTCGGCCTATGATGCCCACAAGGTGTCGATCAGCGAAGGCGACATGGCGAAGGCTAAGGCCGCAGATGCGATCATTTTCGGCGCGGTCGGCGGACCGAAATGGGACAGCGTGCCCTATGAGGTCCGGCCCGAGGCCGGCCTGTTGCGCCTGCGCAAGGAGCTTGGTCTGTTCGCCAACCTGCGGCCCGCGGTGTGCTACCCGGCGCTGGCCGATGCTTCCAGTTTGAAGCGCGAGGCGGTCGAAGGCCTCGACATCATGATCGTGCGCGAGCTCACCGGCGGCGTCTATTTCGGCGAGCCCAAGACCATCACCGATCTCGGCAACGGCCAGAAGCGCGCCATCGACACCCAGGTCTACGACACCTACGAGATCGAGCGCATCGGCCGCGTCGCCTTTGACCTGGCGCGCAAACGCCGCAACAAGGTGACCTCGATGGACAAGCGCAACGTCATGAAGAGTGGCGTGCTCTGGAACGAGGTGATGACGCAGGTGCATGCGCGTGAATACAAGGACGTCACGCTGGAGCATCAGCTCGCGGATTCCGGCGGCATGATGCTGGTGAAATATCCGAAGCAGTTCGACGTCATCGTCACCGACAATCTGTTCGGCGACATGCTGTCCGACATCGCGGCGATGCTGACCGGCTCGCTCGGCATGCTGCCCTCGGCCTCGCTCGGCGAAGTCGATGCCAAGACCAAAAAGCGCCGTGCGCTCTATGAGCCGGTGCACGGCTCCGCGCCCGATATTGCCGGCAAGGGCCTCGCCAATCCGATCGCGATGCTCGCTTCCTTCGGCATGGCGCTGCGCTATTCCTTCGATATGGGCGAGCTCGCCGACAAGCTCGATGCCGCGATCGCGGCTGTGCTCGCGAGCGGCCTGCGTACCGCGGACATCAAGTCGGAAGGGGCGAAAGCGGCTTCGACGTCAGAGATGGGCGAGGCGATCCTGGGCGAGATGCAGAAGCTGTACGCGTAAATCCCTCTGTCATTCCGGGTTCGATGCTTCGCATCGCCCCGGAACGACGGGCATAAAACGAAAATGGCCGGGACAAGCCCGGCCATGACGACATTCGTTGTGGCTCGCGCCGCTAACTAATCCCGATACAGCGGGAAGCGCGTCGGCTCGCCGCCGAGATCCGACGGCGGGTTGAGCGGCTGGCGCTCTGTCGGACGGTTATTGTTCGTGACCCCGAACGAGGCACCCGGCGGATAGGCGTAATCGGTGAACTTGCGGTCGCCCGGCAGCACTTCAGTCCCGGCATCGAGCCACGATCGTTTGCTGACGAAGATGCGGGTGTTTCCCTGCTGATAGGACACGTTCGGGCCGCTCGGCCCGTAATAGGGACGTCCACGATTGTCGAGTTGACGCTTGGCTTCTTTCGGGGGCTTTTGCGTCGGGTTGGTCGTCTGCGCGCCGGCCGGCGAGACAGCGAAACCGACGGCACCAATGGCGACAGCGGCAAACAACACCGCAACTTTGTTCGCGGCTGGAATTCTTGGGGTCATCGGATCCTCTTAAGGCGAAAGGTCGCCATCGTCGTTCGGCAGCCATTTTAGCGGCGGGCCTCGCCGTCACAAGGTCAATCGGGCCACACTGGGTCATAATA
>DATHMA010000035.1:0-12211 GCA_035487555.1 Bradyrhizobium sp.
CCGGCGCATAGAAGGGAACAGGGCGGGCGGTGTTGTCGCGGCTTACCAATATCACTCAGCGTCGACGCAGCTCGAACCGCGTCCTGACGGCGCTGCGCGCGCTTCTGCGCAGTAACGAGTTCTATCTTATTCCGCTCGCGCTCGTGGTCGGTGTCGTGGCCGGCGCGGTCGTCACGCTGATGAGCGAGATCGCGCAGATCGCGCATGTACTGATCTTCGGCATCCCGATCGACGTGCGGCTCAGCGCCAATGCTTACGTCAATCCGGTCGTCGCATTCGCCGCACCGGCGCTCGGCGGGCTCTTGCTCGGGATCATGGAGTGGTCGCGCCGGCGGCTGAAGATTACCAACGCCGTCGACCCCATCGAAGCGAATGCGCTGCGCGGCGGCCGGCTGTCGGCGCGCGACAGCGTGGTCGTGAGCGGGCAGACCCTGATTTCCAACGGCTGCGGCGCCTCGGTCGGCCTTGAGGCCGGCTACACTCAGATCGGGTCGGGCGCGGCCTCGCTGATCGGGCAATTCCTCAACCTGCGCCGCAACGATTTGCGGCTGATCGTCGGCTGCGGCTCGGCGGCTGCGATCGCGGCGGCCTTTGGTGCCCCGATCACCGGCGCCTTCTATGCCTGCGAGCTGATCGTCGGCGTCTATGCGGTCGCGAGTGCCGCCCCGATCCTCGCTGCTTCGCTGGCGGGCGCGTTGACTGCGCAGTATCTCGGCGGCGCGCCGTACTCTTTGGAAGTGCCTCATGTCGGCAGCGTCGGCCTCGAGCAATATCTGGCGCTGATCGGCCTCGCGCTGATCGTCAGCATCATCGGCATCCTGGTGATGCGCAGCTCCTCCTTGTTCGAGCGCGTATTCGCGCAGAAATGGCTGCCGGTCTGGATCAGGCCTGTCGTCGGCGGCCTCTGCGTCGGCGGGCTTGCCATTGTCACGCCACAGGTCCTGGCGGCCGGGCACGGCGCGATGGTGCTCGACCTGCACCGGGAAATGGCGATCGGCTTCATCGCCACCGTGATTGCGCTGAAGCTGGTTGCCTGCCTGGTGTCGCTGGCCTCGGGCTTCCGCGGTGGCCTCTTCTTCTGCTCGCTGTTTGTCGGCAGCCTGCTCGGCAAGTTCTTTGCGGGTGTGATCGCGATGTCCGGTCTCGGCATCACCGTTGATCCCATGGTCGCCATGCTCACGGGAATGGCGACGCTTGGCGTTGCCATCGTCGGCGGGCCGCTGACCATGTCGTTCCTGGTGCTAGAGATGACGCGCAGCGTCGATGTCACCGCGGTGGTGCTGGCCGGCTGCATCGTCACCAGCATCTTCGTCCGCTTCATGTTCGGCCATTCCTTCTCGACCTGGCGCCTGCATCTGCGCGGCGAGACCATCCGCAGCGCCAACGATGTCGGCTGGCTGCGCAACCTCACTGTCGAGCGGATGATGCGCACCGACGTCGGCAAGGTGCCGTCGACCACGACAATCGCCGCCTGCCGGCGCGAATTCGCGCTCGGTTCGCGCCAGGCGGTCGTGGTCGTCAACAACAGCGATGATTATTGCGGGCTGGTGCTGCTGCCGGATCTGTTCTCCGGCGAGCTCGACACCATCGCCGACGAGATTCAGGTGGTGGAGCTGGCGAAATATACCGATATCGTCCTGTTGCCGGAAATGAACATCAAGACCGCGATGAAGCTGTTCGACGACGCCGAAGCCGAGGTACTCGCGGTGCTGGAATCGGCCGACAGCCGCAAGGTGATCGGTTTCCTGAGCGAAACCCATGCGCGGCGCCGCTATGTCGAAGAAATCGACCAGGCCACCCGCGGCGTGCTCGGCGCGCTGTCGTAAGGTCAATCACTTCCCGTCGGACGCCATATAGGCCGCAATCACCGCGCGCTCCTCGCCGGTCATCTCGGTGACGTTGCCCGGTGGCATCGCGCTGGCCCAGCCGGCGTTGCGGGCGGCGAGGCGAAGATTGCGATGGATATGCTCGGTGCTGTCGAGCAGGATGCCTTTCGGCGCCGTGACAATTCCCTCCCAGACCGGCTCGGCGGCGTGGCACATGCTGCAGCGGGTCATCACGATCTCTTCCACGCTGGCGAAGGTCGGCGCTGTCGAGAGCGCGCCGGTCCTGGCATCGCGCGGACCTGCCGCCGACAGGAAGCCGATCGCGATCATGCCGACGGCGGCGACGCCCCACACCCACCATGGCGATTTACGCCCCGCATGGCGTTCGTTGAAGAAATGCCGGATGACGGGGCCAAGCGCGAGCACGATCGCGACGATCACCCAGTTGAAGCGCGTGGCAAACAGCAGCGGATAATGGTTGCTGATCATCAGCACGACCACGGGGAGCGTCAGGTAGTTGTTGTGAACCGAGCGTTCCTTGCCGGCCTTGCCGAGCTTTGGATCGGGCGACTGCCCGGCGAGTAACGCCGCCACGATCTTCTTCTGGTTCGGGATGATCAGCAGGAAGACGTTGGCAACCATGATGGTGCCGATGATCGCGGCGATCTGGTTGAACGCGCCACGTCCGCTCAGCACATGGGTGAAGGCATAGGTGAGACCGACCAGGAACACATAGCCGCCCAACGCGAAGGGAAGCTCGTGGCGGGCGAGCCCGGAGCGGCAGGCGGCTTCATAGAGCAGCCAGGCCAGCACGAGGCTTGCAAAGCTGAACAGTCCGGCCTGGAACGGGGAGAGGTCGAGGACCGACTTGTCGACCAGAAACAATTCCGCGTCGAGATAATAGACCACGACCATCAGCGCGAAGCCCGATAGCCAGGTCGTATAGGCTTCCCATTTGAACCAGGTCAGCTCATCCGGGAGCTGCGCCGGCGCCACCAGATATTTCACGATCCGGTAGAAGCCGCCGCCATGCACCTGCCAGGCTTCGCCCTGTACGCCGTCGGGGAGTGTGCTGTTCGGCTTCAAGCTGAGGTCGAGATGGATGAAATAGAACGAGCTGCCGATCCAAGCGATCCCCGCCACCACATGCAGCCAGCGGAAGATCAGGCTCAGCCATTCCGTCAGTATCGATCCCCACATATCAGCCCCGTCAGTATTCCCGAAAAACCAAACGCGTCATGCTTTCACCGATTGCGGGCCATTTCCAGCGCTGATGCTGGGCGACTGCCGCACATTCCGTGGGCAGGCCGCGCGGCCGCGATCACAGCCGGCCAAGCATAAGTTGATCGGGCCCGAGCGAACATTTGTTGCGGGCGGCGATTATGATACGAGCCGAAATCACGAGGAAATGTCAGATGCGAGCCCATGCCCTTGCGCTCATCCTGGTTGTGGGAGGCTTGGCTGGGTCCGGCCCGGCCGCCGCCCAATCCAATCTTCGCGAAGGCAAGGACGCCTTTGGCAGCTGGCAGCAGGATGCTCCGGGCACGGTTCGGCTGATCCGCCCGCAGGACCTCCCGGCGCCGGGCGCGACCGCCTCGGCGGCGAACATGTCGCGGGTGGTGCCAAGGCCCGCGGAGGCCGCGCCACAGGCGCCGGCGGGATTCAAGGTCGACCTGTTCGCGGAAGGGCTGAGTGGCCCCCGCATTGTCCGGGTCGCGCCGAACGGCGATATCTTCGTGGCCGAGACGCGCGCCGGCCGTATCCGCGTGCTCCGCGCCGCCGACGGCGCCGCCAGGCCGGCCACGAACGAGATTTTTGCCAGCGGCCTGCATGCACCGTTTGGCATCGCGTTCTTTCCGAGCGGCGACAATCCGCAATGGATCTATGTGGCGAACACCGACAGCGTCGTGCGCTTTGCCTATCGTTCCGGCGACCTGAAAGCCTCCGGCGCGCCGGAGACCATCGTCGCGAAACTCGCCGCGGGCTACGGCCATTCGACCCGCGATATCGTCTTCACGCCCGACGACAAGCGCATGCTGGTCTCTGTCGGCTCCGCCGGCAATGATGCGGAGGGAATGGGCGAGCCGCCCGGCGGACTCGAGGCCTGGCGCAGCCAACAACCGCTCGGCGCATCCTGGGGCGAGGAAACCGACCGCGCCGACGTGCTGGCCTTTGATCCCGACGGCAAGAACCAGAAGGTTTACGCCACCGGCATCCGCAATTGCGTCGGCCTTGCGATGCAGCCGAACGGCACGCCGTGGTGCTCGACCAATGAACGCGACGGCCTCGGCGACGATCTGGTCCCGGATTACGTCACCCGTGTCCGCGAAGGCGCCTTTTACGGCTGGCCGTGGTTCTATCTCGGCGATCATCAGGACCCGCGGCATCCCGGCCAACGCGCCGATTTGAAGGGCAAGATCACCATCCCCGACGTGCTGCTGCAGGCGCATTCGGCATCGCTTGGGCTCGCCTTCTACAACGGCGGCAACTTTCCGGCGGAATATCGCGGCGATGCGTTTGCGGCCGAGCATGGCTCGTGGAATCGCTCGAAACGGACCGGCTACAAGGTGATCCGCATCCGCCTGAAGGACGGCGTCCCGACCGGTGAATACGAGGATTTCGTCACTGGCTTTGTCGTCGACGACAGCAAGGTGTGGGGGCGCCCCGTCGGCGTCGCCGTCGCGCATGACGGCGCCTTGCTGATTTCCGAGGATGGCAACGGGACGATCTGGCGCGTCAGTCACTAGGTCTTCTATCCGATACTCCGGTGGCCGAGCTCCTCGACCAGCACGCGCATGTTCTCGCTGTAATCGGTCGGCACGGCGACGAGATGCACGCCCCCTTGCGTGAACGCCGCCTCCAGCGTCGGGATCAATTCGCTCGTTGCCTTGATGCGATGCCCGTGCGCGCCATAGGAATGCGCATAGGCCACGAAATCCGGATTACCGAAGGTCATGCCGAAATCCGCGAAATGGTCGACCGCCTGCTTCCATCGGATCATGCCATAGGCGAAATCCTCGACGATGAGCACGACGAGGTCGAGCTTCAAGCGGACGGCGGTCTCCAGCTCCTGGCTGTTCATCATGAAGCCGCCGTCGCCGCAGACCGCGAGCACGCGCTTATCCGGATTGATGCACTTCGCCGCGATCGCGGAGGGTAGGCCGGCGCCCATCGTCGCGAGTGCGTTGTCGAGCAGGAGCGTATTGGCGACGGTGGTGCGGTAATTGCGCGCGAACCAGATCTTGTACATGCCGTTGTCGAGACAGACGATGCCGTCTTCCGGCACGACCTTGCGGACGTCGTGGACGAGGCGCTGCGGGATCACCGGAAAGCGCTCGTCTTCCGCGCGTTCGACTAGATGAGCGCGGATTTCGTCGCGCAGCGTGAAAAATTCCGGCACCGCCTTCACACGCTGCTGCAGGGCATCGGCAAGCGCGGTCACGGTCGTGCCGATATCGCCGATCACCTCCGCGTCGGGATGGAAGACCTGCTCGACGGTCGCCGAGACATAGCCGACATAGATGACCTTCGGCCCGGAATCGCTGCCCATCAGGAAGGGCGGCTTCTCGACGGTGTCATGGCCGATCGCGATGATGAGGTCGGCACGTTCGATCGCGCCATGGATATAGTCGCGCTCCGACAGCGCGGCGGTGCCGAGGTAGAGATCGGAATTGCCGGTGACGGCGCCTTTTCCCATCTGGGTGTTGAAGAAGGGGATCTGCGTCCGGTGCACGAAATCGGACAGCGCCTCAACCAGCCGCGGCCGGTTGCCCGCCGCGCCGATCATGATCAGCGGGCGTTTCGCGGCGAGGATCATGTCGGCGGCGCTCTTGACCGCAGCCGCTGAGGCAATCGGCCGGGCAATCGGATGCGGCGCGATCAGCGAGGCGGCGGCTTCCTCGGCTGCGATGTCTTCCGGAAGTTCGAGATGAACGGGGCCCGGCCGTTCCTCGGTCGCAACGCGGAAGGCGTCGCGGACCATGGCCGGAATGGCATCGGCCGAGATGATCTGGCGCGTCATCTTGGTGATCGGACGCATCGAGCCGACGATGTCGACCAGCTGGAACCGCGCCTGCCGCGCCGTCTTGATCGCTTTCTGGCCGGTGATGATGATCATCGGCATGGCGCCGAGATAGGCATAGGCCGCGCCGGTGGTGAAATTCAGCGCGCCGGGGCCGAGCGTGGAAAGGCAGACGCCGGGCGAGCCCGTCAGCCGCCCCTGGGTCGCCGCCATGAAGGACGCGGCCTGCTCGTGGCGCGTCAGCACCAGCTCGATTTTCGAGCGGCGCAGGGATTCGACCACGGCAAGGTTTTCCTCGCCGGGAATTCCAAAGATGCGCTCCACACCTTCATTCTCCAGCGCGGCAACCAGCAGGTCCGAACCTTTGCTATGCATGGACGTTAACTCCTAGCGCATGCCTGCCCGGGAAAGTGGCGCTTGCCGCCAGTTTGCCGGGGAAGACGATGTTGCCTGGTTTATTTCGCAAATTGACGACGCTACGATCCTTGTCTCGATCCTTGCACCATTGCAGGGTTTTTGGAAGGCAAGGCTTTTTGAAGGGCGAGACTTTTGACCGAGGTCTGGACGAGAAAGTCGGTGGCCGCGTTGCTGGACGAAGCGGCGCAGGCTGATAGCGGCAGCGAAGCACGTCCGCTCAAGCGCGTGCTGTCCGCGATCAATCTCGTTGCGCTCGGCATCGGCGGAATCATCGGCGCCGGCATCTTCGTCTTGACCGGCCACGCGGCTGCGGAAAATGCCGGTCCCGCCGTCACGCTGTCCTTTCTGCTCGCCGCCGTCGCCTGTGCCTTCGCCGGCCTTTGTTATGCCGAGATGGCCTCGTCGGTGCCGATCAGCGGCAGCGCCTATACCTATGCCTACGCGACCATGGGCGAGCTCGTGGCCTGGATCATCGGCTGGGACCTGATCCTGGAATATGCCATCGCCGCCGGGACGGTTTCGATCGGATGGTCCGCCTATGTCGTGAGCTTTGCCCGCGATTTCGGCGTCAACATCCCCACGCAATTCGCCTCTGCGCCGTTCGATTTCGACGCAAGCACCCACGCCTGGACGACGACGGGCGCGATCCTCAACGTGCCCGCCATCGCGGTTGTCGCCGCCGCGACGGTGCTGCTCGTGATCGGGATCCGCGAGTCGGCGCGCTTTAATGACATCATTGTCGCGGTGAAGCTGGCCGTGATCGTGTTGTTCGTTGTGCTTGCCGCGCCGGCCTTCTCCTTTTCGAACTGGGTGACGCCCTCCAACCCGGCCGGACATTTCATTCCACCCAATGCCGGCACCGGGATGTTCGGCTTTTCGGGCGTGATGCGCGGCGCGGCCGTGGTGTTCTTCGCCTTTATCGGCTTCGATGCCGTCTCGACGGTAGCACAGGAGACCAAGCAGCCGATGCGTGACATGCCGATCGGCATCATCGGATCGCTCATCATCAGCACCATCCTTTACGTCGCGGTCGGCTTCGTGCTGACGGGGATCGCGCCCTATGATAAGCTCAACGTGCCGGACCCGATCGCGGTCGGCATCAGCGCTGCCGGGATCGGCTGGCTGTCGCCGCTAATCAAGCTCGGCATCGTACTCGGCCTGACCTCGGTCATCCTGGTTACGCTGCTCGGCCAGCCGCGCATCTTCCGCGCCATGGCCCATGACGGGCTGTTGCCGCCGGCCGCGGCTAAGATCCATCCGCGTTTCCATACGCCCTATGTGTCCACCATCGTCTCCGGCTTCATTGCCGCCGCGATCGCGGGCTTGCTGCCGATCGGTCTCGTCGGCGAACTCGTCAGCATCGGAACGCTGCTCGCCTTTGCGATCGTCTCGGTCGGCACGCTCGTTCTGCGCTTCACCGATCCCGACCTGCCACGCCCATTCCGCGCGCCGGCGATCTGGTTCGTGGCGCCGGCCGGCGCCGTGACCTCGGTGTTCCTGATGTTCAGCCTGCCGATGGATACCTGGCTACGGCTGGCGATATGGCTCGGCATCGGTCTCGTGATCTATTTCTCCTATGGCCGCACGCACAGTCGGATCGCCAAATCTTCTTCCTAACCTCTCTGCACGCTCTGCCCGCCGTCGACCGGCAGCGTCACGCCGGTGATGAAATTGGCTTCATCGGAGGCGAGAAACAGCGCGGCGTTGGCGACGTCCCAGCCGGTGCCCATCTTGCGGCGCAGCGGCACCTGCTTGTCGCGCGCGGCCTCGACCTCGGCGCGGCTCTTGTTCCATTCGCGGGCGCGGGTGTCGACCGCCATCGGCGTGTTCATCAATCCCGGCAGGATGACATTGGCGCGGATGCCGTATTCGGCGTTCTGATAGGCGAGCTGCTCGGTGAAGGCGACCATCGCCGATTTCGTGGCCTTGTAAGCGACGTAAGGGTAGGTCGTGATCACGGCCATCGAGGAGATGTTGATGATGGCGCCGCTTCTTTGCTGGCGCATGATCGGAATCACATGCTTGGCGGCGAGGATGCAGCTCTTGAGGTTGATCGCGACGCAGCGGTCGAAGGCTTCTTCGGTGATCGTGAGCAGCTCGGCATCACCGCCGGCGAGGCTGACGCCGACATTGTTGTGCAGCACGTCGATCTGGCCCCAGCGCTTCATCGTGTCATCGACCATCGCCTTGATCTCGGCGTCCTTGGTGACATCGGCCTTGAACGCAGCCGCCGTTCCCTTGTCCTTTACAATCAGGTCGACGGTTTCCTGCGCGGCCTCGAGACGATGATCGACGCACAGCACCTTCGCGCCCTCGCGCGCGAAGGTCAGCGCGGTGGCGCGGCCATTGCCGATGCCTTCGCCGGGGCTCTGGCCGGCCCCGACCACGATGGCGACCTTGTCTTTCAAACGCATCTCGTTCACTCCAATCGCTTTATTCGGGGATCGGGTACTGCTGCAGTACCTCTTTGTAATAGGGCTCGTTGTCGATCTTCATGGTGGCGAGCACGCGCACCACGGCGTTGTAGAAGGCGATGGTCAACACCAGATCGACCATCTCTTCGTTGGAAAGATGCTTCTTGATCTCGGCGAAGGTCGTCATCGACATTTCGAGATTCTTCGTCATCTCGCGCGCGCCCTTGAGGATCGCCCGTGCCAGCGGCTCGAGCCGGGACTGGATGCCTTCGGTCTCGACCATCATCGCCGAGATATCCTCGTCGGTGACGCCAAACTCCTTGCCGATCTTCACGTGATGGGTGAACTCATATTCCGACTTCTCCAGCCAGCCGACCTGGAGGATGGCGAGCTCGCGCAGGCGTGGGTTGAGCTTGCTCTTGAAGCGGATGTAACTGCCGATGCCGCTGAACGCGCGCGCCATGTCGGGCGAGTTGACCAGCAGCTTGTGCAGATTGGTGTTGCGTTTGAGCATGTCGCGATATTCGGGCGCGACATCGTCAGGCTCGAGATAGGGCAGGCGGGCCATCCTTGCTTTTCCTCTCAATGTTCTTCTGATTCACGTTCGGGGGCCTGCAGCGTGACGCCGCCGTCGACCACCAGCACCTGGCCGGTGATGTAGCGCGCGTAATTGCTGAACAGGAATTTCACGGACTGGCCGATGTCCCAGCCGGTGCCTTCCGTCTTTAGCACCGAAGCCTTGGTGCGGTTGGCGCGGGCCTTGTCGCTCATGCCGCGGGCATAGACCATCGGCGTGTACACCGGTCCCGGGCAGATGCAGTTGACGCGGACATTGTCGCGGCCGTGGTCGACGGCCATGGCGCGGGTGAGGCCGATGACGGCCGCTTTCGAGGTGGTGTAGATGGTGAGCCCGCGCGGGCGCAGCGCCGAGATCGAGGAGATGTTGACGATAGAGCCGCCTTTGGCCGTCTTTATCATCGCGGGGATGGCATATTTCGAGAGCAGGAACATGCTCTCGACATTGACCTGCATCACCTTGCGGTATTGCTCGGCCTTCTCGTCGACCACGTTGCCGCGGCTGCCGATGCCGACATTGTTGTCGAGAAAGTCGAGCCGGCCGAACTGGCTGACGGTGGCCTCAACGAGCTTCCGGCAATCTTCCTCGTCGGTGACGTCGGAGGCGATGGCGGAAGCCGTGCCGCCTTCCTCTCTGATCATCTCGACGGTGCGTTCGGCGAGCTTGAGGTCACGGTCGGCGACCATCACCTTGGTGCCGGCGCGCGCCAGCAGGATTGCCGCCGCCCTTCCATTACCGATGCCGTCACCGGCAGCCCCACCGCCGGAGATCAGCGCGACCTTGCCGGCGAGGCCCTCATCATCCTCGGGTCCCTTCATGCGTTTCTTCCCTCTTTTTTAGTTGGAACCACGATAGCAGGGGTTTTGGGGGAGAGAAGCGCGGCCGCCGCACGGCTGATCCGCGTGGCTTGTTCCGCGGGGTGGGATTTTGGGGGCCAAACCGTCATTGCGAGCGAAGCGAAGCAATCCAGAATGCGCCCGCGGAGGTAGTCTGGATTGCTTCGTCGCTGCGCTCCTCGCAATGACGAGGTTGAGGCGAGCGCACGCATTCTCGCGGCAGTATTTGCCCGAGTTGTGCAAAACGATGCCCCTCATCAATCAGAGGGAGCAGGGAATGCCGGGTGATGGCCTCACCCATGGCCCGCCTGCAACAAAAAAAGCAGGCGGCAGTTACCACAGGTCAAGCCGGATCAACCGGCATTCCCTGCGCAATGGTGTTACGGCTTATACGTGCTCTCCCCGGTGTGCCGGGCTTGATAGCCACCGTCGCCTTGCGCGATCGGCGCGAAAGGCTTGACCTCAGCGTCGGGAGGCCGGGACCACACGATTTCGCCGTCCGCCGGCTTGCCGCTCGCCTCGCAGCCGGCCGGCGTCCATCGCATCCTGCACCCAACGTTCGTGGCGATTGCGCAAACGCCCCTCTGTGATGAGGCAGGACGCGCGAAGCAAGGCCACTGATTTGCCCGACGGCGCAAGTGTCTTTTCGGCGACAGGAGAGACGACGCGCGGGATCGGCTTGAACCGTCTCGCGATATCGGTGTTTCGGCGCAGGCAATTTGAGCGCTGTGAGAGCGCGCGCGAGGGCCTGTCTAAAGCAAATCGAACTGATTTGCCTCGTCAGGCAAATCAGTTCGACATCACGTTGCGCGGCTTCATTCCGCGCGAAGCGGCCGCAAGCCGAAGGTGCAGGCGGCGGAAAAGAGCGCCATCGCGGCCATGTAGACGGCGACGGGGAAGGGCGAGCCATATTGGGCGAGCAGCGCAGTTGCGATCAGCGGCGAGAGGCCGCCGCCAAGGATCGGGCCGAACTGCTGCACCAGCGACAGGCCGCTATAGCGGATGCGGGCGGGGAACAGCTCGGAGAAATAGGCGCCTTGGGCGCCGTAGACCGAGCCATGGCCGATGGCGAGGCCGAGTGCAATCGCCAGCCAGATCATCGACATCTGCGCCGTGTTCAGCATCTGGAAGAACACCAGCGCCAGCACGGCCTGGAAGATCATGCCACCAACATAGACCGCGCGACGCCCGATTCTATCAGACAGCGCGCCGAACAGCGGCAACGTCAGGCATTCGAGCGCGCAGCCGACGAGGACGCCGTTGAGGATGGTCTGGCTCGGCAGCCCGAGCTTGGTCTTGCCATAGGTGATGACAAAAACTGCATAGATGTTGAAGAGCCCGCTCTCCGCGATCTTGGCGCCGATGCCGAAGATGATGTTGCCGATGTGGCTTCGAACCGCCTCGACGACAGGGACGCTGGCCGCACCTTCTTCCGCCAGCACGCGCTTGAAGGCCGGGGTCTCGGAGATCCGGAAGCGGATGAAGAGGCCGATTCCCACCAGCACGATCGAGAAGATGAAGGGAATGCGCCAGCCCCAGGACAGGAAATCGTCCTCGTTCATAGTGGTGGAGAGTATTCCAAGCAGCGCAATCGGAATGAGGAAGCCACCGGGTACGCCGATATGCACCAGCGACGAGAAGAAACCGCGACGATCGGCGGGCGCGTGCTCGACCGTCATCGTCATGCCGCCGCCATACTCGCCGCCAATGCCGATGCCCTGGATCAGGCGCAGCACGATCAGCGAGATCGGCGCGGCCACGCCGATCTGCGCATAGGTCGGCATGAAGCCGATCAGGAAAGTGCCGAGCCCCATGATCAGGATGGTGAGGAGCAGCGCGGTCTTGCGGCCGACGCGGTCGCCAAAATGGCCGAACAGCACGCCGCCGAGCGGCCTGGCGCAATAACCGACGAAGAACGTTGCGAAGGCGAGGAGCGAGCCGACCAGCGGATCGGAACTCGGAAAGAACACCTTGTTGAAGACGAGCGCGGTCGCGGTCGCATACAGCGTGAAGTCGTAATACTCGATCATGTTGCCGATGGCGCTGGCCAGCGCCACCTTGCGGATGTCGCCCGAACCGCGATCCTCGATCGAGGCCGTCGCGCCCGCCATCCTGCCGGC